>NZ_CP109788.1 GCF_025857195.1 Leisingera thetidis
ATGGATCATACATACACACCTGAGGATCTCAATGCGGTGATCCGCCAGCATTCCGAATGGATTGCGGCCCAGCTGCACGCGCAGCGCGAAAGCCTGTTCCCGCCGAACGCCTCCAAGACCATGCGCAAATTCACCTCCGGCGAGGCCGCGGCCCTGCTGGGCGTGAATGATTCCTACCTGCGCAAGCTGCATCTCGACGGCAAGGGCCCCTCGCCCGAACTGACCGCCGGCAACCGCCGCCAGTACTCCGCCGAGGACATCCAGGACCTGCGCGTCCTGCTGGAGAAAACCGCCCGCAAGCCCGGCGACTACCTGCCCGGCCGCCGCCGCCGCCCGGACGGCGGCGAGGGCTATGCCGATCACATGCAGATCATCGGCGTGATGAATTTCAAGGGCGGCTCCGGCAAGACCACCACCTCCGCCCATCTGGCACAGCGCCTGGCGCTCAAGGGCTACCGGGTGCTGGCGATCGACCTCGACCCGCAGGCGTCCTTGACGGCGCTGCACGGGGTGCAGCCGGAGTTCGACCTCAAGGACGGCGGCACCCTTTACGACGCCATCCGCTATGACGACCCGGCGCCGATCTCTTCGGTGATCCGCAAGACCTACATCCCCAATCTCGACCTGATCCCCGGCAACCTCGAACTGATGGAGTTCGAGCACGACACCCCCCGCGCCCTCGCGCAGGGCAGCGCCGGATTGTTCTTTTTCCGGGTGAAAGAGGCTCTGACACAGGTCGATTCCGATTATGACGTGGTGGTGATCGACTGCCCGCCGCAGCTCGGCTTCCTCACCATGTCGGCGCTCTCCGCCGCCACCGGCGTGCTGGTGACGATCCACCCGGAAATGCTCGACGTGATGTCGATGTCGCAGTTCCTGCGCATGACCGCCGACCTGATGGACGTGATCGCGCAAAGCGGCGCCGACATGAGCCACGACTGGATGCGCTACCTGCTCACCCGCTACGAGCCGTCGGACGCGCCGCAGAACCGCATCGTCGCCTTCCTGCGCACCATGTACGGCGACAAGGTGCTGAACGCGCCGATGCTGAAATCCACCGCGATTTCCGACGCCGGCCTCACAAAACAGACTCTATACGAGGTCGAACGCAGCGCCTTCACCCGTTCCACCTACGACCGCGCAGTCGAAAGCCTGAACGCGGTCAACGATGAAATCAGCCAGCTCGTTCAGGAAACCTGGGGGCGCACATGACCAGCAAGAAATCCCGTCTCTCGATGCTCGACAGCCTGGCCGCGGCCGGCGCGCCGGTGGCCTCCCCTGCCCCGGCGGCCTCGATGATGTCCAGCAACCGCGCCCTGCGCTCGGCCCGCGATGCGGTGGATTCGCACCGGGTCTGGGATCTGGAACCGCATCAGATCGAGGACACCCGCGTCCACGACCGGCTTGACCCCAACGATGTCCTCGACCTGCGCGCCGCGATCGAGGCCAACGGCCAGACCGTGCCGATCCTGGTGCGCCGCCACCCGTCCGAGGCCGACCGCTACCTCCTGGTCTACGGCCGCCGCCGGCTGGAGGCGATCCGCACCTCGGACAAGGTCGAAAAGGTCCGCGCCCTGGTTGCCAATCTGGATGAAGACGCCGCCGTGCGGGCCCAGATCTCCGAAAACATGGCGCGCCGCGACCTCTCCTTCATCGAAAAGGCGCTGTTCGCGCAGGAGCTGGTGGAAAACGGCTTTGGCAACCAGTCGCAGGTCGCCGAGGTGCTGACCGTCACCAAATCCGCCGTCTCCATGGCCATCGCCATTGCCGAGGCGGTCGGCGCCGGCCTGATCCGCGCCATCGGCCCCGCCCAGGGCATCGGCCGCCCCCGCTGGGACGCGCTGGCCAAGGCAATCGCGGACAGCGGCGCCGACCGGAACGCGCTCATCCGCATTGCCGAGAAGGAATACACCGATTTCGCCGTCGATGCGGTGACCGAAGGCACCGACGCCGCGCCCGCCGATCCCTCGGTGCTGGCGTTTGAGGCGGTGTTCAAGGCCGCGGTCCCCTCCCCTGCCCCGCAGGCCAAGCCCGCGCGCAAGGCCCGCACGCTCACCCGGCCGCTCACCGTCGATGGCCGCCGCAGCGCCACCCTGCGCCGCACCGCCAAAGGTGTGAGCCTGGAATTGCCCGGCGGCGGCTTTGCCGACTGGCTGGAGGCCGAGGCCCAGAATGTCATTGAAGAGCTTCACGCGCGCTGGCAGTCGCGCGGCGAAGATTAATATATAACAATAACTTAGGAGGCACAGAGCAGGCAAAAAAGAAGGCCCCGCAAAACCGAAGCTCCACGAGACCAACTTGTTTCTAGCACCTTCAAGTTAGTGGCCGGAGCCTTTGACCGCAAGTCCAAAGAGATTCGCGGGCCGCTCTTTTTTTGTCTTTCGTGATGATCACATGGGATATATGCCCCTCACGCCTTTTGGGCGGACAGTGGATGCTGTCCTGCTGAAACACCAGCAGGCCGCCGCTGACGGTTCCGCCATGCAATCCGCCGTCAGCAAATGGGACGCGCTGCGCGACCTGGCTGCAGCCCGGAAAACCTATGGCCTGAACGACCGCGACCTCTCGGTACTGCAGGCACTGATCAGCTTCCTGCCCGGCACCGAGGTCGACCCCCGGCCCGGCGTCACCGTGGTTCACCCCTCCAACCGCACCATCTGCGAGCGGCTGAACGGGATGCCGGGGTCCACCATGCGCCGCCACATGGCCAAGCTGGTTGCCGCGGGCATCCTGATCCGCCGCGACAGCCCCAATGGCAAACGCTACGTGCGCCGCTATCAGGGCGAACGGGTGGCCTATGGTTTCGACCTCTCCCCCCTCGCCGTCCGTTTTGCCGAATTTGCAGACGCCGCAGAGGCCGAACGCGCCCTCGCGGCCCGCATCAAGGCGGTGCGCGAAACCGTCAGCCTGATGCGCCGCGACCTGCTGAACCTGGCGCTGCTCGGCGCTGCGGAGCGTCCTGAGATTTCCGTCTGGGACCAGTTCCAGGACCTCGCGCAGCTCACCGCCCGCGACCTGCGCCGCAAACTGGGACTGGCGGAACTGGCAGAGATCAAGGCCCGCCTCGCCGCCGCCATTTTAGACACTAAAAGCCATTTACAGACTCTGTTTGCAGAAGAACCGGGCACCAGCGGCAGCCAAAATGAGCACCACTATCAGAGTTCAAAGAAAGACTCATTTGAATCTGAACAGGCCGTTAAGCCGGCGCACGGTCCAAATACGGAATCGAAAGACGCAACCGGCTATGCTGAGAAACACTCAGAAGAAAGGCCCGTGCACCGTGAACCGCCATCCCTCCCGCCTGAGGCCCCTGCCCCCGGCGGCCCAAGCCTGCCGCTCCGCCTGATCCTCGCCGCCTGCGGCGAAATCCAGAGCTATGCCGATGGCGCCATCCGCCACTGGACCGACCTCCTGCGCGCCGCCGATACCGTACGCCCGATGATGGGCATTTCGGCGGCCGTCTGGGACGAGGCCAAAACCGCCATGGGCGCGGCCGAAGCCGCAACCGTGGTCGCCGCCATGCTTGAGCGGTTCTCGGACATCCGCTCCCCCGGCGGATACCTCCGGCATCTCAGCGCCAAGGCGATGTCCGAAAATTTCTCCAGCGCCCCGATGGTCATGGCCCTGGCCCGCAAGGCCGCGGCATAAAAGTTCACAGCTGTGAACTCGCTGGGAACGTCCGAAACTGCGCCGAAGACAGGTCCGCATGATCCCGATCAATCCGCATCCCCGCCCGGCGCGTCCCACTGGTGCGGCAGTGGTCAACCGGGGCACTTTCCCAGCACACACGCCTGCAGCAGCGCTGCATCACTGTGCAGGTTTCCAAGAAGAGGCCCCCCACCCTGTCTACCGGGTGGTTGACCGGGATCTGTATCTCGATCTAGCGGTAGTCCTTTGCGACGCGGCTTTGGGCGGCAAGGTGATGATGCCGCCACCGAATGACAGGGTCGCGCTGACCATCCCTGCCAATACCCGCAGCGGCCAGAAGTTGTGTCTCAAGAAAAAGAGCCTGCCGCGCCGCCCTCGCATTGCGTTGCTTCTGAACCGGAATGCCGAGCACATCTCCATTCGCATCCACCGCCCGCCAGAGCCAATATCGTTCACCACGGACCGCATCGGCCACTTCGTCGGGTTGCCATTTGCGGCCGGCACCGGGCCTGTCGCGCTGGACGCAATCGGCGGAATGACGACCGAAGCGGTTGACCCATTTCCGGAACGTTTCCCGGCTCAGGTACACGCCGCGCTCAGCGCACAGCGGTAATACGCCTGGATCGCACAGGCGATGATTCCACGGGGGAAACGGGAGCCCTTACGGCGCGGCATATCGGGGGGCAGCTTCATGGCTGCCGGCTATCCAACCCAGCTGGCGTGAACAAGCCGGCAAAGCCTTAGGGCCAGATCCGACGGGACAGGTTCTAAGTGTCTAGGGCAGGGGGCATCCTATTCGGGCCGCTCGGCCGTAATCAGGCCCCGGGTCTTGGCGCGGTCCAGCAGCATCTTGACGGAAGACACGGACCACTGTGCCCGCCCGCGCGATGTCGGCTCGCACTCTCCTCTAGCCGCCGGAACAGGGCTTCACCGCGGGCGGCCTGGACTTTGCGGAGACCGCCGGGGTCTTTGCTGCGCAGCCGGGGATTGCCGCCGATCCGGCCTTTCGCGCGCGCCGATTTCAGACCGGCCAGGGTGCGCTTCCGGATCAGTGCGCGTTCCAGCTCGGCCGCGACACCCAGCACCTGGAGGGGGAAGTTCCCCTGTGGGCTGGGGGTGTCGACCGGGTCGCGCAGGGACTTGAAGCGGACGCCTGTTCCTGATGCACCCGCGCGCGGCCCGCTGCCCGGAGTTCTTCAGCCTGGGCGGCGGTTGACGGGTCATTGGTGGAGACACGGGCATAGCCGATGAAGGGAATGGCGGATTCTTGACCCTGTCTATTTGCAATCGTCCATAAGTTTGCCTGGTCCGGGGCAATTTTCAATTTAATGTGCCAGTATAAATAGATGGCTTGAAAATAGGTGTAATGGACGGCCCCTTTGTCCACACTCTCGATCCAGCCGCCGGCACCAGGCGTGTAGTCTTTTTGCACATCGAGGCTCACGCTCTCGGAGCGCCGCAATCCGCCGGCATAGCCAAGGAGCAGGGCGTAGGGCAGGGCGTCGACCATCGCGAGCAGATCTTCGGCCAGGATCGCTTCCTTCGGCACGGGCGGGCGCGCATGCTTGCGCTTGATCCCGGCCGGTACTGTGGCGATGTGCCGGTTCTTGCGATCGAGAGTGAAACCGCGCTGCGCATGATTCCATCCTAGGCCGGAGAGCCGGCGGTCTATGGTTGAGACCGAAAGGGCAGGGGGCTGGCCAGAAGGGGATGCCAGGTCCGCCAGGTAGAGGCCGATCATCTCAGGCGAGGGCGGTACCGGCCAGCCGATCAAGCGTGCCGGAGCCGGTGGCGTGCGCAGGCAGAGCGATGTCGCCAAGCTCATCTTGTTTCCAAGAGGCGTGAGGATTATACTCCTGCTTCATACGTATTCTCCGAGAGGTTCCGATGAGACGTGTAAAGGTCAATCTCACGCTGGACGCAGATGTGGCGGAAATGGCCCGGTCGCTGGGTCTGAACATGTCGCGCCTTGCGGAGGCGGCGATTGCCGAGGCCGCCAAGGTTGAACGGAACCGGCGCTGGCGTGAGGAGAACAGCGCGGCAATCAGCGCCTATGCCGACGAAGTGGCGAAAGACGGTTTGCCGCTCGCCCGGTACAGAAGTTTCTGAGGCGCGGCCCCGTGGCGCAGTTCGATCTTTACCGTCTGAAGGGCGGGCAACTTGTCGTGGATCTGCAAACCGACCTGATCGGGATCGACGCGTCGCGCATCGTGGCGCCCTTGCGTGAGGCGGGACTGTACACGGCCTTTCCGGGGCTGACGCCATCTGTCGAGGTCGACGCGGCACCGTGGATTGTCCGGGTTCAGGAACTGGCCGCGGTTGCAGGGGCCGAGTTGGGAGAGCCCATCGGCTCGCTGGCAGAGCATCGTGACGCGTTGAAGCGTGCCCTGGAAATTCTGATCGACGGGGTTTGAGCGCGGGGTCCCGCCTTCCTGCCCTCCGAGCAGCGGGTCTTGCAGCGTGACGGGCTGCACCTCTTCCATATCCGGTACTGGGCGCACGGGGTGCGCTGGCTGACGGGCCGGGAAAGCCGCAAGTTCACGCGCGAATACGATCCATGCGATCCTTCGCGCATCTGCGCGATGACCGAGGACGGGATCATCGGGGCCCGGCCGGCGGATCTGACCCGGCCTGCGATCCCGCTCTGGGAGCACCGCGCCGCCCGGCGCGCCTTGCGCGAGGCTGGACGCCGTTCTGTGGATGAGGAACTGGTTTTCAGAACGATCGAGGCGCGGCGGGCGCATCTGGCCCCTCTGCCAATGATTGATGTGACACCGGATACCGCCGCGCGGGATGCCTTGCCCGCGCGGAAAGGGGAGGGGGGTCCTTGCAAATGCCCCTTACTCCTGCCCATCCAGCAGAGCAGATAACCCGGCGGCCAGAGTTTCCTGCTCAGCCGCCTGCAATCCGCGGCAGAAATCTGCCTCCAGGCTGGCTTGCAGCTCCATGGTTTCGTCCGCAAGGGCAAGGCCGTCTTCGGTCAGGGCCACCAGCGTCACCCGGCGGTCGTTGGCGTCACCGCTGCGGGAAATCAGCCCCTTGCGGTCGAGCCTGTTCAGCATGTTTGACATGCCGCCTGAGGTGAAGAACATTGTCTCCAGCAGTTGTTTGGGGCTCATCTTGTAAGGCGCGCCGGACGCCCGAAGCGTCGCCAGAACCCCGTATTCCGGATATTTGAGGCCGTAGGGCGCAAGGGCAGAATTCAAACGCAGCATGAGCGCACCGTTCAGCGCAACCAGCCGGGCGCAGATCTCCTTGCCGGAAATGTCGAGATTCGGGACCTCGCGGCGCCACATGTCCAGCCCGTTGCGCACACGGTCTTCCGGGGTCGGACCAGTGGTGAAACGTTTCTGGCGCAGCTGCTGCATCGGAGTCCTTTCTGTCTTTTCCGCATGTTCCCCGTTCTCAGCGCTGCTGACAAGCAGGAAATAAAAGCTTTCCAAAAAGGTTTTTGAAAAACTTTCTTGACAGAAGCGCGGCCGCGGCGCCATCCTGACTGGCAGACAACAGCGACAGGGAGACCACCATGAGACATCACGGCAAACGGCGCGTGCTGCCGGGGATTGCTGCCTTGGCTGCAGGCGCATTCGCGCTTGCCTCGCCGCTGGCGGCCCAGGAGAAACTGACGATTGCGACCTTTGGCGGCTCCTTCCTGGATGCGGTCAAATCCTGTCATATCCCCGTTTTCGAGCAGGCAACCGGCGCCACCGTCGAAACCGTGCTCGGGAATTCCGTCCAGCACGCCGCTTCGGTGCGCGCGATGGGCGCCAGCTCGGATTATGACGTGGTTTACATCGACGATTCCGCGGCCATGCAGCTCAAGGCCGAGAACCTGCTGCACCCGCTGGACCGGGCCGCACTGGCCAGCGCAGGGGACCTGGATCCGCGCGCCTTTGGCCCGGATGACGCCTTTGTGGTGTTCATGACCGGCGCGACGGCAATCGCCTACAACCCCGAGATGGTGGAAACCCCGCCATCCAGCTGGCGCGATCTGTTCGACGAGGCCTACAAGGGCCAGGTGGCCATTGGCGATGTCACCGGCACCGCCGGCTGGCAGTTCCTGCTGGCGGTCAACCGGCTGGAGGGCGGATCGCTGGAAGATGTGAGCCCGGGCATCGACGCCATCAGGCCGCTCGCCCAGGATGCCGTCGTGCAATACACCCAGGCCGACCAGCTGCTGGCGCTGTTTGCGCGCGGCGAGGTGGCCATGGCGCCCTGGTACCCCGACCGGGCCGGCTCGGCCGCGGACGAGGGCCTGCCGATCGCCATCGCCTACCCTGAGGAAGGCGCCGTCGGCATCCGCCCGACCCTGCTGATCCCCGAGGGCAGCAGCCAAAAGGAGCTCGCCGCCGCCTTCGTCGACACGGTGCTGTCGAAGGAGGTGCAGGAATGCTTTGCAGAAACCAAATATGCGGGGCCGATCAACCTCAAGGCGGAGCTGTCCGAGAAGGCCGCCGCCATCGTGCCGAACGGCGCGACGCTGGAAGCGCTGTGGTTTCTCGACCCGGCGGTGACCTCGGCGCAGCTGCCGGGCTGGATCGACCGCTGGCAGCGCGAAGTCGCGCGCTGACCCTGCCTCTCCCACCCATCTGCGGTGCGGCCGCCTGACCCGGTCCGCACCGCCCCAACATCGCACAGGAATGCGCCATGGCAAGGCTAGAGCTGGAACAGCTGAAGAAAAGCTACGGGGAAGTGGATGTCGTGGACGGCGTCTCGCTTGCCATCGAGGAAGGCGAGCTGGTGTCCCTGCTGGGGCCGTCGGGATGCGGCAAGACCACCATCCTGCGGATGGTGGCGGGGCTTTTGGAGCCCAGCGGCGGGCGCATCCGGGTGGCGGGGGAGGACATCACCCGCACGCCGGTGGCCAGGCGCGACATCGGGCTGGTGTTCCAGTCCTATGCGCTGTTCCCGCATATGACCGTTTTTGAAAATGTCGCCTTCGGCCTGCGCCGCCGCGGTGAGCGCGGCGCCACCCTCGCCGACCGGGTGACCGAGGCGCTCGGCATGGTGCGGCTGGACCATCTGGCGGACCGCTTCCCGCGCCAGCTGTCGGGCGGCCAGCAGCAGCGCGTTGCCCTGGCCCGCGCCATTGCGCCGCGCCCGCGGCTGCTGCTGTTTGACGAGCCGCTCTCGAATCTCGATGCGCAGCTGCGCGACCGCATGCAGATCGAGCTGAAGCAGCTGCAGAAGGAACTGGGCATCACCAGCGTCTTCGTCACCCACGACCAGTCCGAGGCGATGTCGATCTCCGACCGCATCTGCATCCTGGCGCAGGGCCGTATCCAGCAGTTCTCGAGCCCCGAGGCGATCTACCGCGAGCCGGCCAACGCTTTTGTCGCCACCTTCATCGGCCGCTCCAACCGCTATGCCGGGCCGCTGCGGGACGGCGCCATCGCCATCGGCGGCGGGCTGGCGCTGCCGGTGCGGCCGGGCGCGGCGGCGCCGGGCGCCGAGGTCGAGGCGGTGATCCGCCATGAGGACATCGGCGTGCTGCCGCCGGGTGCCGATGGCGGCCTGCACGGCCGGGTGCGGCTGCGCTCCTTCATCGGCTCGCGGGTCCAGTATGTGGCCGATCTCGCCCCCGGGGTGGAGATTGTGGCCGAGGTCGATGCCGGCGGCCCCTCGGGCGGATTTGAGCCGGGCCAGGAGGTTGCGCTGCAGATCGACATGGACCGCGCCTTTGTCGCGCCGGTGGCCGCCGGAGCGGGCGCATGAGCGGGCCGTTCAAAGGGGTCGGGCTGGCCTCGCCGCTGCTGCTGGTGCTGCTCGGGCTGTTCCTTGCGCCGGTGCTGCTGATGCTGCCGCAGAGCCTGCATGAATACATTCCCGGCACCGGCACCTCCGATGCCTGGACGCTCCAGAACTACACCCGCCTGCTGACCGACGACTATTACCGCGAGATCATCGGGCGCACCCTGTGGATGGGATCGCTGGTCACCTTCCTGTGCTTCCTGCTGGGCTACCCCTTGGCCTATTTCATGGCCCGCACCACGCCGGCCTGGCGGGCGGCGGCGACGCTGCTGGTGATCTTCCCGCTGTTTCTGAACCTGGTGGTGCGCTCCTTCGGCTGGATCACCCTGCTGGCCAACCGCGGCGTGGTGAACAATCTGCTGATGGACATCGGCCTGATCGACAGCCCGATCAAGATGCTGTTCAACATGACCGGCCTGGTGATCGGCCTCACCCATATCTACCTGCCGTTCATGGTGCTGATGCTGCTGACCGCGATCCAGAACGTGCCGCGCGATGTCGAGCAGGCCGCCGCCACGCTGGCCGCCAGCAAGCTGCGGATCTTCTTCACCATCACCCTGCCGCTCACCGCGCCGGGCATTCTTGCGGGCTCGATCCTGGTCTTCGTGCTGACCATCAGCGCGCTGGTCACGCCGCGCCTGCTGGGCGGCCCCGCCTACAAGGTGATGGCAACCCTGATCTACGACGAATTCATGCAAAAGCTGGACTGGCCCTCGGGCACCTCCTTTGCCTTCATCCTCACGGCGATCACCCTGCTGATCATCTGGGGCGCCGGGCGCGTGGCCCGCAAATGGTCGGGGGGGCTGGCATGAGCACGCGCACGCCAATCCTGCTGACCGCCACCGCCGCCGCCGTGCTGGTGTTCCTGCAGCTGCCGGTGATCGTGGTCGCGCTCAGCTCCTTCACCGAGACCTCCTATCTCACCTTCCCGCCGCAAGGCTTCACCCTGCGCTGGTTCGGCGCGGTGCTGACGGACCCGGACTGGCTGTCGGCGATCGGCTTCAGCCTTGGGCTGGCGCTGCTGGCAACGCTGACGTCGATGGTGCTGGGCACCGCCGCGGCCTATGCGATCAACCGCCGCCTGCTGCCGGGCTCGGATGCGATCGCGTCTTTCCTGATGGCGCCGCTGGTGTTCCCGGCGGTGGTGATCGGGGTCGCCCTGCTGCAGTTCTACGCCCATCTCGGCTGGCGCGGCAACTTCCTCGCCCTTGTCGCAAGCCACGTGGTGCTGACCTCGCCCTATGTGGTGCGCGCCTGCCTGTCGAGCCTCGCAGGCGTCAGCGTCGACCTCGAGGAAGCCGCGGGCACGCTGGGCGCGGGCGGCTTCACCGCCTTCCGGCTGGTCACCCTGCCGCTGCTCAAGCCCGGGCTGGTCGCGGGCGGGTTCTTCTCCTTCATCACCTCGCTCGACAACGTGCCGGTGACGATCTTCCTGCTCGGCCCGGGCCAAAGCACCCTGCCGGTCAAGATCTTCACCGCCATCGACCAGGGCGGCGTCGATCCGGGGCTGGCGGCCATCTCCACCATCCTGATCCTGCTCACCGGGGCCGCGCTGGCCATCGCCGAGCGCTGGGTCGGCTTCTCGCGCTTCGTCTGACGGGAGTTCCCAAAATGTCATTCACCTCGAAAGGCTTCCCGCTTTTCCTCACCTTCGACTTTGATGCGGAAACCCTGTGGACCGCGCGCGACAAGGCCAACGCGGACCGCCCCATCGTGATGTCCCAGGGCCGATACGGCTGGAAACGCGGCGTCTGGCGGGTGCTTGACCTGCTGCGCAAATACGAGATCCGCTGCACCTTCTTCGTGCCCGGGCTGGTGGTCGAGGCGCATCCCCGGATCATGGAGGCGATCCTGGAGGGCGGCCACGAGATCGCCCATCATTCGCACACCCACACCTGGATCACCCAGCTGTCGCTGGAGCAGGAACGGGAGGAGATGGAAAAGGGGATCGAGGCGATCCAAAAGGCTGCCGGCTACCGGCCGCGCGGCTGGCGTTCGCCCGCGGCCGAGTTCAGCGCCCACACGCTGGGCCTGATCCAGGAATACGGTTTCGACTATTCCTCGAACTTCTTCGACGATGACGAGCCCTACCTGCTGGAAATCGGCGGCCAGCGCACCGGCATCGTCGAGCTGCCGTTCCGCTGGGTGCTGGATGATGCGCCCTTCTTCCACTATTCGATCACCCTGCCGGGGCGGACCATGCAGGCGCCGTCGGCGCTGCTGGAGGCCTGGAAGCTGGAATTCGACATGCTGCGGGCCGAGGACCGGATGATGATGATCGGCATGCATCCGCAGATCATCGGCCAGCCCTCGCGGCTGTGGGTGCTCGACCAGTTCCTGGCCTATGTGCGGCAGCATTCCAGCGTCTGGACCGGGCGCTGCGACGAGATGACGGACGAGATCCGCGGCGTGCTGCTGGATGCCGCCGCCGCCGGGGAGGCCGGGGCATGAGCGGCCTGCTCAACGGCCGCCGCATCCTGATCGCCGGCGCCGCCAGCGGCATCGGCCGCGAGACGCTGGCCCGCTTTGCCGCCGAGGGCGCCCGCCTGGCCGCCTTCGACCTGGAGGAAACCGCCCAGGACGGCGGTGTGGCGGTGTTCGGCGGCGACATCTCCGACCCCGCCGCCTGCCGCGCCGCCGCCGCGGGGGCCGCCGCCGCGCTTGGCGGGCTCGACGGGCTGGTGAATTGCGCCGGCATCGACCTGGAATCCCCGGCCGGCGAAATGACCGCGGCAGACTGGGACCGGGTGATCGCGGTGAACCTGTCGGGCGCGATGTTCCTTGCCCAGGCGGCGCTGCCGCATCTGCGCGCCGCCGGCTCCGGCACCATCGTCAACGTCTCTTCCGCGGCCGGGCTGTCGCCGCTCAGCCACCGCACCGCCTATTGCGCCAGCAAGGCCGGCCTCAACATGTTCGGCAAATGCCTGGCGATGGAGCTGGGCCCCGAAGGCATCCGCGTCAATACGGTCTGCCCCGGCGCGGTCGACACGCCGCTGTTCCGCAGCTCCTACGAGGACTACCAGAACGCCGAGGAGCGGCTCTCCACCATCAAGGCCCGCTACGCGATGCACCGGGTGGCGGCACCGGCCGAGATCGCCGGCGCCATCCTGTATCTGACCGGGCCGGATTCGACCTATGTGACCGGCATCACCCTGGCGGTCGACGGCGGCCGGAGTTTCCATTGAGCGCGCGGGTTGCCCTGATCACTGGCGGCGCCGGCGGCATCGGCGCGGCGGCGGCGGCGCATCTTGCGGCACAGGGCTGCCGGGTGGCGGCCACCGACATCGACGCCGAAGCGCTTGCGCAGCTGCCCGAAGGCATCCTCGCCATCGCGGCGGACGGCACCGACCCCGCCGCCATGGCCGCCGCTCTTGCGCAGACCGAGGCGGAGCTGGGTCCGGTCGGCATCCTGTTCAACAACCTTGGCCAGAGCGCCCGGGAACAGGGCTCGCTGTTTGCAGAGTCCGAAGAGGCGACCTGGCGCTTCGTGCTGGAGATTTCGCTGGTTTCGGCCATGCGGATGGCCCGGCTGGCGGCACCGGGCATGCAGGCGCGCGGCTGGGGCCGGATCATCAACATGTCGAGCGACGCCGCGGTCTGCGGCGATGCGGGCCTGGCCGATTACGCGGCCGCCAAGATGGGCGTCATCGGCTTCACCCGCGCACTGGCGCGCGAACTGGCACCGCACGGGGTGACCGTCAACGCGGTGGCGCCCGGCGCCATCCGCACCCGTGCGCATGACCGGCTTGCCCCCGAGGTGCTGGAGCGGATCAAGGCGGCGACCCCCGCCGGTTTTGTGGGCGCCCCCGAAGACGTGGCCGCCGCGGTCGGCTTCCTGGCCTCGGACGGGGCCAGGTTCGTGACTGGCCAGACGCTGCTGATCGACGGCGGCCGCTGGATGATTTGAAGGAGCTGGAACAGATGACCGATCTTGCGGATCTGGGCGCGGTGGACCTCGCCCGCGGCTATCGCCGGAACCAATACTCGCCGGTGGAGGTGATGCAGGCGGTGCTGGCCCGCACCGAGGCGCGGCGCGGTCTGAACGCATTCGTCAGCCTGCAGCCGGAGGCCGCACTGGAGGCCGCCCGCGCCGCCGAGGCGCTGCAGCAGAAAGGCGGCGACCTGCCGGCGCTGCACGGGCTGCCCTATTCGGTGAAGGATCTGACCCTCACCCGAGGCGTTGCAACCACCATGGGATCCAAGACCGCGGCGGATTTTGTCCCCGCGGAGGACGCGGTTGCCGTGGCCCGGGCCCGCGCCGCCGGGGCGATCCTGTTCGGCAAGACCACAACACCGGAGTTCGGCCACAAGATCCACACCTCGTCGCCGCTGTTCGGCCGCACCCTCAACCCGCATTCGCCGGAGGTGACTCCGGGCGGCTCCAGCGGCGGCGCGGCGGTGGCGCTGGCGTCGGGCATGGGGCCCATTGCGCTTGGCACCGACGGCGGCGGCTCTGTCCGCATCCCCTCGGCCTGCTGCGGCACCGTCGGGCTGAAACCGACGCTCGGCAGCGTGCCCAACCTGCAGGCGGGCGACCTGTTTTCCAGCAACGTCCATGTGGCCCCCATGGCCCGCAACGTCGCCGACACGCGGCTGCTGTTCGATGTGATCCGCGGCTTTGACCGGCGCGACCCCTTCGGTCAGGCACAGATGCCCGCGCGGCGGCGCTGCCAGTCCCTGAAGGGCTTGCGGATCGCCTGGCTGCCGCAGGCGGGCAACCCGGTCGACCACGGCATCGCTGCGCTCAGCGCCAAGGCCATTGCGCAGCTTGAAAGCGAAGGCGCTGAGGTTGCGGAGATCGAACTCGATTTCGCCGCGCTGGAGCCGCATTTCATGGTGGTGCTCGAAACCCTGCTGGCCGCGCGCGCCGGGGCGGCGCTTGACAGCCGGCGCGCCGAGCTGGACCCGAGCCTGGTGGTGCATGTGGAAAACGGGCGCCGCCACAGCGCGCTCGACCTCGCCGCGGCCGGCGCCGCGCGCACCCGGGCCTTCCAGCAGGTGCAGGACGTCCTGGCCCGTTTCGATCTGATCGCTTCACCGACACTGTCGGCACCGCCGCTGCCGCACAGCCAGGATCCGCACGGTCCGGTTCCCATCAACGGCATTCCGGCCGGCCGGGTGCGGGCCTCCTGGTATCCCTACACCTTTGCCACCAACATGACCGGCCACCCGTCTGTCTCGATCCCGTGCGGCTGGGACCCTTCCGGCCTGCCCGCGGGTTTCCACATGACCGCCCCGTGGTACCAGGAGGATTTCCTGCTGGATGCCGCCGCCCTGGCCGAACAGGTCTTTGCCTTCGATCTCTCGGCGGGACACTGAGCCCGCCGCCCGGAATGTCCCAGGAGGATCCCCATGCCCAACCCATCGATTCTGATTCTGCCCGGCGACGGCATCGGCCCCGAGGTCATGGCCGAGGTGCGCAAGATCATCGCCTGGTTCGGCGACAAGCGCGGCCTGCGGTTCGATGTGAGCGAGGATCTGGTCGGCGGCGCGGCTTATGACAAGCACGGCAAGCCGCTGGCGGATGAGACCATGGCCAAGGCGCAGGAAGCCGACGCGGTGCTGCTCGGCGCCGTCGGCGGCCCGGCCTATGACGGCCTGGACTTCTCGGTGAAGCCCGAGCGCGGTCTGCTGCGCCTGCGCAAGGAGATGGACCTCTACTCCAACCTGCGCCCGGCGCAGTGCTTTGACGCGCTGGCGGATTTCTCCTCGCTGAAGAAGGACATCGTCGCGGGCCTCGACATCATGATCGTGCGCGAACTGACCTCGGGCGTCTACTTCGGCGAGCCGCGCGGCATCTTCGAGGAAGGCAACGAGCGCGTCGGCATCAACACCCAGCGCTACACCGAGAGCGAGATCGAGCGTGCCGCCCGGTCGGCCTTCGAGCTGGCGATGCGCCGGGGCAAGAAGGTCTGCTCGATGGAGAAGGCCAACGTGATGGAATCCGGCATCCTGTGGCGCGAGGTGGTGACCCGCGTCGGCAAGGACTACCCCGAGGTCGAGCTGAGCCACATGTATGCCGACAACGGTGCGATGCAGCTGGTGCGCGCGCCCAAGCAGTTCGACGTCATTCTGACCGACAACCTGTTCGGCGACATCCTGTCCGACTGCGCCGCGATGCTGACCGGCAGCTTGGGGATGCTGCCCTCCGCAAGCCTGGGCGCGCCGATGGCAAACGGCCGCCCCAAGGCGCTTTATGAGCCGGTGCACGGCTCCGCCCCCGACATCGCGGGCCAGGGCAAGGCCAACCCGATCGCCTGCATCCTGAGCTTTGCGATGGCGCTGCGCTACAGCTTCGATCAGGGCGCGGAGGCCGGCAGGCTGGAGACCGCGGTGGAGAAGGTGCTGGCCGACGGCGTGCGCACCGCAGACCTCTTGGCCAGCGAGGGGGTTGAGCCTGTTTCCACCAGCCGGATGGGCGACGCGGTGATTGCCGCGCTGGACGCAAGCCTCTGAAGGTCGGGCACGGCATGCGGGCGAAATGGACCGGGCGGCTTCCTTGGCTCGCCAGGGTTCAATTGCCCTGGCCCGGCGGCAAGTAGGCCTGCACGTTTTTCAGGCTGCGCAGCACAAAGCTGGAGCGCGTGTGGCGTATCCCCGGGACCCGGTAGAGTTTGCGCCGCAGGAATTCCTCGTAGCCGCGGGTGCCGTTAACGGCCACCTTGATGAGATAGTCGTATTCGCCGGTGGTCAGATGCACCTCCAGCACTTCGGGGATCCGTTCCATCGTTGTTCCGAAGGCTTCCAGAATCTCGTCATCATGCCGGTCCAGCACCACTTCGATCATCACAACCTCCGGCGCCCCAAGCTTTTCCTGATCCAGGATGGCGCGGTAGCCGCTGATCACCCCCTCATTCTCCAACCGCCGTACCCGTTGCCAGCAGGGGCTGGGAGAAAGCCCGATTTTCTGGGCCAGCTGAGAATTCGAGATGCGCCCGTCCTCGGCCAGGGCTTGAAGGATCTTGCGGTCGAACTGGTCGAAATCGTTTTCCGCCACAGAAGATGCTTTCGCAGAATGGAGAACTTGAGAAAGAATACGCGCTGTAAATCAGCAATTGCAAGGCAAAGAAAAAGAAAGTTTCCCTGCATGCGGGATATGTTTCTGTCAATGGAAGGCGGAAGATGATGAACGGAAATTTCTATTGCACAGATCCGATGAATACGGCCTGCAGGATGCTGGACCTGGCGCGCCGCATGGGGCTGGAGTTTGAAACGCTGCAATTCGAGCGGCGGGACGAGGCCTGCTTCGCGCTTCAGTTTGCATTGTCCGAGCAGGGAACACAGCGCGCTGCCAGCTTTGAGCAGCGGATCAGGATGTTCGAAGGCTGGGCCGGCGGGCCCGGCATCGAGCCCTCTGCCGGCAGCGCCGGGGACAGCTGTGAGTTCAAGCAGGTCCGCGCAACGGATCAAAGGATCCGGGGGATCATTTGAATGCGCAGAACGCGCTGGCCAATTCCGGCACCGTTCCGGAAACTGAGGCACGAGCCGCGTAGCCAACTGAAATCAGCCTCCGGCCAACCCGGCGCGGTTCAGAGCGGTGCCAGCCTCAGCCGCTGCAGACTTCATGCATTTTGCCTGCTGCGAGAATCCATATCCATGATCAGCCTGGTTTCCAGAAGTTGCCCGTATTCATGGAGAATCGGATAAGCGATTGCTGATATGTGACCATTGAAATCCCGCAGAGCGCGCACTGTTTCCAGATGTATGTTACTGGTGTCGAAACTGTCGGACCGGCCGTCTTGCAATCGGCGCAGATGGTTTTTCCGGCTGTCCCGCTCGGCACGTTTGATTTCGGTTTTCTCGATCACCAAGAGGCGTGCGCTTTCCAAATCATCCGACATCAGCACGTTGCAAGCCAAACGCAGGTTGGCCGTCGTTGCCTCGTGCATTCGGACAAGTTCTTTCCAGCCCTCTTCGGAAAAGCGCGCAGCGCTTTGATGTTTCTCTTCGATCCGCCGGGCGAGAACCTTGCAAATGACGTCGCCTGCGGATTCAACCCGAATGGCGTATTCCATCAGCCCCTGAACGGATTTTGCGCCGGACGCATCAAAGGCACTGACCGGGATTTGCGCTACGTAGTGCCGGATCCCCGCAAGCGTCTGGTTCACCTCTTGATCCAACTCGCATACTGCCTTTAGCGTTGCCGGGTCCTCTTTGTCGAAAAGATCAAGGATGGGCAGGAACATGCGTTCAGTCATTTCAACCATGCGCAGCAACTCGCGCTTAAGGCTGCCGATGGCAAGATTGGGATCTTGCAGAGCGTTCCGGTCCAAAGCGCTTGCCGGCCGCGACAGAGGCGAAGCCGCTTGCCCGGCTGCAGAGGCAGGCAACAGGAGGACCATCAGCTTCTGAACCTGAGAGCAGAACGGCAGAGCGGCAGCCAGCAGCGTGGCATTGAACGCCAGATGTCCATAGATCAGGGCCTGGCCGGGATTCGCACTGCCCTTGAGAGGGGCGACGTCAAACCAGTTCACGAAAACCAGCGCGGCAAGGGCCCAGCCCCCGCGCAAGAGCAGATTTGCCAAAGGCACCCGCCGAGCTTCGGCGGACATGCCCCGCGTGAGCCAGACCGGGATGAGCGCGCTTCCGAAGTTCGCCCCCAAGGCCAGGGATAAACCCGCGTCGAACGGTATCGCGCCAATCTGCACAAGAGTCACGCACATCAGGACCGCGGCAACGCTGGAATGCATGACAAAGGCCAGCACGGCCCCGATGATAAAGGCGGTGGCAAAATCGCGCGCAAGGTACTCAGCAAGAGCTGGCAAAAAGGCGCTGCCGCTTATCGGAGCCATCGCTTCGCGCAGGAAACGCAGCGAAATCAGGATCAGAGCAACGCCCATCAGTACACGCCCCGCCTGCCGCCAGCGTTTCTGCTCGGTCTTGACGAACAGCCAGCCGCCTGCCGCCAACAAAAGCGGCACCAGCCAATCCAATTTGAAAGACAGGATCTGGATAACCAGAGCCGACCCCAGATCGCCGCCAAGAACGATGGCAAGCCCGGCCGGGAAGGCCAGGATGCCACTGGCGATGAACCCGCTGGCCAAGAGGGCAACAGCCGCCGAGCTCTGCAGGACAACGGCTAGGGACAAGCCTGCTAGGCTTGAGCCCCAAAGGCTCTTGTTTTCCGTCAGAACACGTTTGAACCCAGCGCCAAAGCTGCGCTCGATCCCGGTGCGCACCATGCGAACCGCGAATAACAACAGCATTGTCGCGCCAGCCAAGTGAACCAGAAAACTGAGGATGGCCATGGCGAGTTCCTTCGGGTTCCGGCGTCGGGACGCGATGCAATCCGTCAGGGAAATCAGCGCCTGAGGGCGGCCCGCGGATGGGAAAAGCGGGCCCCGCAAGGGGGCCCGGGTTCAGGCCTCAATCGGGCCAGGGGAGCGAGTAAGTCTTCACGTTTGTGAAGAACTTCATGGCTTCGGTGACACCTTCCTTGACGGCGTTTCCGCTGTCCTTGATACCACCGAAAGGAGAGGTTTCGATGCGGTAGCCGGGTTGTTCCCAGATATTGCAGGTGCCGACCTCGAGGCCGTTGATATAGGCAATGGCGCGGCCCAGATCATTGGTGCACACGCCCGAGCTGAGACCGAATGCGGTTGAGTTCGAGATCGCCATCACCTCTTCATCATTGTCCGGCACGCGCACGATCGGGACAATCGGGCCAAAGGTCTCCTCCATCACCAATTCGCTGTCGTGAGGCACCTTGTCCACAACGATCGGCGGCAGGAGAGCGCCCCGGCGGCCCGGATTATAGAGGATCTCGGCGCCTTGGGCTTCGGCGAGGAAAACCCGCTTCTCGAAAAGCTCCGCGGCTTGAGCGTGGATCACGCATCCAAGTTCGGTCCCGGGGTCCTGGGGATCTCCGAACTTGATGGCTTTGGCTTTTGCGAGAACCAACGGCACGAATTTGCCGGCCACACTTTCCTGCACGAGGATGCGCTTGATCGCTGTGCAGCGCTGACCTGAATTGCCCGTAGCGCCCGCCACGGCGATGGCTGCCGCCTTCTCGAGATCGGCATCGCTGAGGTCATTGCAGACGATCAGCGGGTCATTGCCGCCAAGTTCCAGCGCGGTGCGCTTGTAGCCTGCCTTGCCGGCGATCAGTTTGCCGACCGGAACGCCGCCGGTGAAAGTAATGATGTCGATGTTTTCGTTCACCATCATCTCTTCGCCGATATCCTGCGGCCAACCGGTGACAATCTGGAACATTTCGGGCGGCAGGCCTGCCTCGTAAAGAATGTCGGCCAGCGCAATAGCTGTCAGCGGGGTCAACTCCGTCGGCTTGCACACCATGCAGTTATTGGTGGCAATCGACGGCGCGACCTTGTGACTGACCATATTCAGCGGGTGGTTGAAGGGCGTGATTG
Organism: Leisingera thetidis; assembly: GCF_025857195.1. Taxonomy (NCBI): domain Bacteria; kingdom Pseudomonadati; phylum Pseudomonadota; class Alphaproteobacteria; order Rhodobacterales; family Roseobacteraceae; genus Leisingera; species Leisingera thetidis. The sequence continues at coordinate 19,770 of NZ_CP109788.1, forward strand.
CTGAAATCGCCTTCACAGGCTCGCGCTTGGTGAAGATCTTGCGGTTCTTGCCGTTGTGGGTCAGGTCGCAGGAGAAGATCTCGCCGTCATCATTCAGCGCCTGAGCGGCAGCAAACTGATAGACGTCCTGGGCCCGCCTGGTTTCATAGATGGCGTGCTGGTAGCAGATACCCAGCTCCAGAGTCAGCCATTTGGCCAGATATTCGCGCCGCTCACCGATTAATTCACCTGCACGCTGCAGGATCCGGCTGCGTTCATAGCGGGTCAGCCCGGGTTTGTAGTTCGCCGCGATTTCAAAGGCCTGACGCGCATGTTGGGCCGTGCCCGCGGGCACAGTGCCGACGACCTCATCGGTGTAGGGGTATTTTACCTCGATCACCTCTTCGGTGAAGACAACCTTGCCCCCAATGCGCATCCCTTCTTCACGGATTTCAATCTTGTCTTTCATGTGCGTCAGACCTTTCAATTACAGTGCGGCCGCTTCGGTTGCGTAGAAGAACGCATCGAAGTTGCGCAGGACAGGGCGTTCCGGCAGGGCCAGCACCCGGTTACAGATGAACGGCACTTCCTGTTCGGTCAGGCCACCATGGCTCCGCAGCGGTTCCTTGAGCGCCGCCAGGTCGTGGCGGTGTTCGGAGGTGCCGATGCAGATGTTCTCGCCGGAGATCATCACAATGTCCCCGATCCGGTCCGAGGGCAGCTCAAAGGCCGCCACGGCTTGGGCATTGGTCAGCACATGGGTGATCCCTTCGGTGGCGCGCAGTTTGGCAATGATGTCCTCCTGATCCGCACCTTCGGGCAGATAGCAGGTGGCAAAGGAGCCAAGCGCACCGTGGTGAACCACATACGGGTCAGTGATCGGCAGGATCACACGCGCCGCATCCTTGCCCAGCCAGTCATCCATCAGGTCCTGGCAATAGATCACATTGGGCGACCCATCGGCGTGATGCTTTGGCTTCATCCCGTGATCCGCGGTCACGATGATCGCGGCGCCGAGCGCATCCAGCTCACCCAGGTACCGGTCGAACATTTCGTAGAAATCCAGCGCGCCCTGCTGTTCCGGAGCAAACTTGTGCTGGATGTAATCGGTGGTCGACAGATACATGACGTCCGGCTTGAACTCTTTCAGGAGTTTCACGCCGGCTGCAAAGACGAACTCGGACAATTCTGCCGAGTAAACCTCCGGCACGTCCATGCCCAGCCAATCAGAGGCATTGTCGATGCCATGCTCTGTCCTGGTGGTCTCACCCGAACGTTCCGAGGAAAACGCCACCGCGCGCTCATCGTGAAACCGAAGACCCGCCCCCAGGAGCGCGCGCAGCTTGTCCTTTGCGGTGACCATGGCGACGCGGTATCCGGCCTCGTAAAACTGAGAGAAGATGGTGGGCGCGCGCAGGAAGCGCACATCGTTCATCATCACCTCTTCGCCGCTGTCCGGGTCGATCAGGTAATTGCCGCAGATCCCGTGCACCACCGGCGGGCGGCCGGTGGCAATGCTGAGGTTGTTGGGGTTGGTGAACGACGGGATCACCGAATGGGCCAGGCGGTCCGTCCCTTCCTCGCGCATCCGCTTGAGGTTCGGCATCAGGCCCTTGGCGATGGCCACGTCCAGATAGTCCGCTTCGCAGCCGTCGAGACAAATCGCAATCGCACAGGTTTTCGGTGCAGCATAGGCACGCCCATTGGCGACAACCGGGGTATGAGTGGTCATGGGAGAGGTTCCTTCTTTTTCCAGGGCTCGCCAGAGGTGCGACGCCGGCCCCGTTTCGGTTTTCTGATTGTTGAGCTGGCTCATTTTGCCCTGTTGACGGCAGCCCGCAGCCAGCCGGACAGGAACTCTGCGACAAGAACCATTGCGATAATCGACAGGATGATGGCGGCGACCCGCAGGTTCTCAAGCTGCTGCACGTTGCGCTTGAGGTACCACCCCATGCCGCCGCCGCCGAAGAAGCCGACAACTGTGGCAGCACGGAAGGCCACATCCCAGGTGTAGATGGCGATTCCGGTGAAAGCGACGCGCACTTGCGGCACCACGGCATAGATGAGGACCTGGAACGGGTTGGCCCCTGCGGACCGCATGGCCTCCACAGGCCCCATTTCGATGGCTTCGATCTCGTCGGCAAACAGCTTGCCTGCAAAGCCGATGCAGAACATTGTCAGAGCGCTGACCCCAGCAAGCATTCCGAAGCCCAGCACCGATACGAACAGGATCGTCCAGATCGTTTCGTGAATGGCGCGGCAGGAGATGACGCCCAGCCGGCCGATGGGGAACAGGACCCGGCGGTTGGGTGCGACATTCCAGGCGGAAAACCAGGCCAGCGGGATGGCAAGGCAAACCCCGGCAAAACCACCCAGGAAAGACATTTGCAGCGTGTCGAGAATGGCGGCCAGATAGCCCCGATCCAGAACATAGGCCACATCCGGCGGATAGTAGCGGTCTCCGACCACGCCCACGAGGCCGCCAAGAGCTCCTAGCAGAAGCGGAATATCCACGTTCAGGAAGTTCAGGGAGTACCCGAGGAACAGCAGGATGATCAGCAGAGTGCCGTGTTTGTAGAGGGAGTCCGGGTATTTGAACCGGGACCATTTTTGCGGGGCGTTGATATGATCAGTCATGGCCATCTCCTTAGATCACCGCTTTGCGCAGGTAGTGCGAAATGACTTCGCCCAGGACGATCAGCAGCAGGATCGCGATGATAACCATGGAAACGCCACCATAGTTGAAGCTGTTCATTTGGCGGAAGAAGAGCAGGCCGAGACCGCCGGCACCAACCAGACCCATGACTGCCGAGCGGCGGATATTGATGTCCCATTCGAAGATCACCGTGGCCAGCACCACCGGGTAGATCTGGGGCAGGATGCCGTAGTACATCACCTGGAACTGGTTGCCGCCAACGGCACGGATCGCCTCGACAGGTTTGGCGTCGATATTCTCGATCGCCTCGGCGGTGATCTTGGAAATGAACCCCACCGAGCGCATGGCGATGGCGAGGATCCCGGGGAGCGCGCCGAGGCCGACGGCACTCACAAAGATCAATGCCCAGACGATTTCATGCACTGACCGGCTGAGAACCATCAGGAAGCGGCCCAAAGGATAGAGGATGGTCTTGCTGGGTGTGACGTTCGCAGCCCCCAGCCAGGCAACCGGCAGGGAAAAGAAACACCCCAGAACAGTGCCGACACAGGCCATCATGAAGGTTTCCAGTGTGGGCACGATCAGCTCGGGGATCAGGCCGAGATCGAGGTGCAGATAGCGGACTATTCCAGCGAAAACCCCGCTGCGGCCGCCGATGCGGGACCAATCGGTGTCTTCGATAATCGTGCCGCTGACACACCATGCAATGACCAGGATGACAGCACCCCAGATCACAGTCATTTTTGTCAGCCGCTTGCGTCTCAAGTCCAACTGGGACGCGACGCCCTGGGGATCTTGTATCGTGAGGATCATGGCTCAGAGCACCTCCATCGCATAGATCTCCTCGAGATCCTTGTCCTGCAGGGTTTCGGTTGTGCCGTCGAATTTCTTGTAGCCATCCTGCATGCCGATGATCCGGTTGCAGAATTCCTTGGCGAGCTGGACATCGTGAATGTTGCACAGGGCGGGAACCTTGAGTTCGCGGGCGATGTCCCGGATCAGGCTCATGACTTCACGCGAAATCTTCGGATCGAGCGCAGAAGTCGGCTCATCCAATAGCAGCAGCTTGGGCCGCTGCATGAGGGCGCGTGCGATTCCGACCCGCTGGCGCTGACCGCCGCTGAGTTCATCGGCGCGCTTGTTGATGTGATCGCTTAGCCCTACGCGATCAAGATAGTAGAGGGCTTGATCCACGTCTGCCTTCGGAAACATCCGGAACAGCGAGCGCAGGTTTCCAGTGTAGCCCAGCCTGCCGGATAAAACATTGTCCATGACAGACATGCGGTTGATCAGGTTGAACTCCTGGAAAATCATGCCGACATTCCGGCGCAGTTCACGCAGTTGCCTGGCATTGAGCTCGCAAACATTCTGCTCCAGCAGAATGATTTTGCCTGCCGTTGGCTCAACCAGCCGGTTGACGGCTCGGATCAGGGTGGATTTCCCTGCACCGCTTGGACCGATGATTGCAAGGAAGTCATCGGACTTCACCTCGAAATCAATGCCCTTCAAGATCTCTGGTCCCTTCGCCGAATACCTGACCTTCAGTCCGGTGACTTTCAAAACCGCCATTTGATCCTCCCTGGAAGCCCTGTCCTGCGGTCGCAGAACAGAGCATTGGCTTTACTGGTTTTTCTGGGCGTCTTTTGCCGCCTTCAGGGCGCGAATGATGTCGTAGTCCGCATCCGTCATCGCCACAAATTTGCTGGCATTCACGTTCCTGAGGTATTCCTGGCCGGCCTCGGTTTCATTCAGGGTCAAGAATGCCTGGGTAATCCGGTCAACCACTTCGTCACACAGCTTGCCGGAGACGACAAAGGGATCCTGCGGAATGACCGGAGAGGACCAAATGAGATTGTAGTCCTCCATTGCTGCCAATCCGCGATCGATCACGTTGTCCAAACGGTGTGTCGCCACAAAGGCCACGTCGACCTGACCTTCGATCACGGCAACTGCCGACAGGTCATGGCCGCCCGTGTAGACAACCCTTGAGAAGTGATCTTCGAGTTGTGCTCCGATCACTTCGGTGAACGACACCCGCGGCAGGAGATTGCCCGACGTGGACGCCGGGTCGGTCAGGCCGACCACCGTCCCCGCGAGGTCCTCAATCGTGCTGATGCCGGAGTCAGAGCGGGAAACCAGAACAGCCTTGTAGCCCGGGCCTTCCTCTTGAAAGTGGCCGGGGTGTTTTGCGTAGGTGGCAAAAACCTCCAGCGATGGATCCTTTTCCTGCGCAATTATGTAGGAATAGGGACCATGCATGCCGATATCCACGAAGCCGCCCAGCATGGCCTCGACGACCGAGGCATAAGATGTGGGCAGGTAGAACTCGACGTTCTTGCCCGTGACCTCCTTGATCTGGTTCACCATCGGCTCATAAAGGGAGAGCTCTTGTGTCGTTTCCTCAGTCGGGATCATGGAGAACCGCAGAACGTCAGGGTTCTTGCACTCCTCTGCTTGCACTGTTCCGGCCACCGCAAGCCCGGCGCCGCAAATGGCCGCTTTGATCGTTGTTCTGGTATATTTCATCTTCTCCTCCGTTGGTGTTTTGGCCTTGGCGGGCGGGCGCCTCGGGGTTCAGGTGACTTCGAAAGCCAGGCGGTTTTGCTGTTCTGCCGAGGCTAGGAAGCCGGCCTTGGTGCCGATGAAGTTCCGACCGCGTTCGCCGGCAAATGCCTGGTCAATGATCCCAGCGACCTGGTCGTCGGGAATTCGCTGATCCTTGAAGGTGCAGCCGACTCCCATCGCGTTCAGAAATCTCGTGAGCCACGCTGCCCCGGACTCCAGATCCGCACCGAAAATCTCCTGCAGGGATGTTTCCCGAAACCCGCCGATCCCCTTCATCGACCGCAGAATGGTCGGCAGGCTGAACGAGCAGGCTATCCCGTGCTGCACCCCCCAGCGCAGGGTGATCGGATAAGACAGGTTGTGAGCGATTGCTGTCTTCGTGTTCGAAAACGCCAAGCCAGCGCTGAGCGAGGCTTCGGCCAAACGAGCGCGGTAGTCCAGGTTCCCGAGATCGCCGACAAGTTTGGGGAGCGTGTCCAGAATGATTTTGGCGGCAACAACGGCATGGCGCGCCGAAACCGGGTTTGCGTTCACGTTCCAGATGCTTTCCAAGGCATGGGAAAGAGCATCCAGCCCTGTCGCCAATGTCAGGTTGTAGGGTTTTCCCAGCATGAGAGCAGGATCGATGATCGCGGTTTCAGGGTACAGTTCCGGGCGTGCCAGCGAAAACTTCTGACCGCGCGCTTCATCCCAAACTGTGGCCCAGCACGTAACCTCGCTGCCGGTGCCGGCTGTCGTGGGCACCGCGATGATCGGAATTGCGGAAAGCGCCTCCGCCCCTGTCTTTGTTTCAAGAAAATGCGCAACCTTGCCAAAATCCCCGTTGGCAGCCGCAAAGACCTTGGCAGAGTCAATGACCGATCCGCCCCCCAGCGCAACAATCACCTCTACGGGATGGCCGGCTTGGGCAAAACGGGCTGACTGATCCGCAAGCAAAACGTAATCGGGATTGGGGGCGATATCATCGATGATCAAAGCAGCCGGCCCGGCGGCCTGCACCAGTTTTTCGGCCAGATCCGTGAACGGTGCTTCAGGATAGGTGATGAGCGCATAGGCCCTGCGGCCAATGAGCTCAGGAAGTTTATTGAACCCACCATCTCCAAAAGTGATTTTTACCGGATTGCTGTAATTCCACATAAACTTCCTCACACCGTCTGTTGATGATCGATCGATCTGTTTTCGCTTGAGGAAAAGTGTGTGAGCAATCTATCTATATGTCCAATTGATTGTTTCAATCAGATCTATATGCTGAGCCTATGCTAAAATCTGAACTCCGCTCCTTTCATGCCGTTGCACAGCACTCAGGATTTTCGGCTGCCTCCAAGGTTCTCAATGTCAGCCAGCCGACGCTGTCGTCACAGGTGAAAGCCCTTGAGCAAAGGTACAGTGTCGAGCTGTTCGCCCGTCTCGGGCGCAAGGTTCAACTCACCGCGGCCGGCAAGGAACTCTTCGAGATAACGTCGAGACTTAACCAGGCAGAAACGGATGCCGAGAACCTGCTGGATTCCTTCCGCGGGCTTCACAAGGGTTCTTTGAACATCGCAGCGGTTGGACCGTTTCACGCGACGAACATGATTGTCGCCTTCAAGTCCAGGCATCCCTCGATCGAAGTCGGTGTGCGCTTTGGCAACTCGCAAAGGTGCTTTGAGCGGATCATCTCGCTTGAAGCCGACGTCGGCATCATCGCGGAAGTTCCAACTGATGCGCGTGTGGAAGTCGAACCGTACAGTCAGCACAACGTGGTCGTTTTCGTCAATTCTGAACATCCGTTCTTCAGCAGAGAGAGCATATCCCTTGACGAGTTGGACGGTCAGCCTGTCGTGCGCCGTGAAGAGGGCTCCACCACCAGGTCCGCGATTGAGGAAGAACTGAACAGGAAAGGGATAAACATCCACCCGGTCTTGGAGCTCGGAAGCCGGGAGGCCATTTGGAAGGCGGTGGAACAAGGTTTGGGAATAGGGTTCGTCGCTGATTTCGAGTTTGTGCCACATGCCAATCTTCGTGCCATCCCGATCAATGACGCTCAGGTCAAGACCGGCTACTATCTTGCCTATTTGAAAGAGAGAAAACACTCTCGGCTTATTCGCTCCTTCGCTGAAATCGCAATTGAAACAGTCGCGAGCTGACGACGTTGCTGTGCGGCCGTTATGACCTGCCCCCCGCGAAATCCTCCACCATGATGGCGTGTCTGCCCAACCCTTGCTTTGAGCCCCGGCCTTGGACCGACATAAGCTGGATTTTTCCGGCTCTGTCCCGGTGCCCGGCAGGCGGTGCTGGCATCGCCGAGAGGGGCGGATCGCGCACACCGGTGCCGGCACCCGCATCTCCGGCGCACGTGCTGCGCGTGAGGCAGGGGCTCTGCCGAGGTCCTTATGTGGCGGCCACCGTCAGATCCGGATCCCGGTCCGGGTCCTCCTTGGGCTGCGCGGCGGCTGTGGAAACCTGCCGCAAATTGACATCGCGCTGCGGGAACGGGATCTCTATCCCGGCGGCTGACAGGTCCACGTAGATGCGGAACAGAAGGTCGGACTGCGTGGTCGCCATCGTGTCGACATCCTTCAGGTAACACCGCAATTCGAAATCAAGCGCGCTTTCGCCCAGTCCCCTGAACAGCACGGCAGGCGCCGGGTAGCCCAGCAGGCTGGGTTCCTCCCGCGCTGCCTGTTCCAGGATAGCCTTGGTCTTTTCCAGATCGCTTCCATAGGCGACCCCGACAGGAATAATCAGCCGCCCCATTCGCGAGGACAGTGTCATGTTCTTGACCGTTCCGCCGATGAGGTCCTGATTTGGCACGATCACATCATGCTTGTCGAACGTGCTGATCTGAGTGGAGCGTACGGCGATTTTCTTGACGATGCCGGAATGCCCCGACACCTCGATCCAGTCACCCTCGGCGATTGGCCGCTCGATCAGCAGGATGATGCCGGAAACGAAGTTCGAGACGATGGTCTGCATGCCGAAGCCGATCCCCAGCGACAGCGCGCCTGCAACCACCGCAAGGCTCGACAGGCTCAATCCCGCGGCGGACACCGCAATCAATGCTGACAGGGTAAGGCCGGCATAGCCGATGCCGGTGACCAGCGCGTTCCGGGCCCCGGGATCCAGCCGCGTCCGCGGCAGCACGGTTTCGCGCAGGCCATGCTGAAGCCAGCGGGTGGCAACGGTCCCGAGAAAGAATACCACCAGCAGCGAAACAACCACGCCCAGCGACAGCTGAACGTCGCCGACCTGCACCCCCACGGTCACCAGCCGCCAGGCCTCGGCGACGTCGGCTGTCCGCGCGCCCCAGAAGATTGCCAGAGCAGGCATCATCGCCAATGCCAGCAATGATCCGATAATGAAAGGCAGCAGCGGCAGCGTTGCTTCGTCCTCCTGTTCCCGGCGGCCCCTGTTCACGAAGCTATGAATGCAGCCGGTGATGAGCACATAGAGGAACAACGCGAACCCCAGCAGCGCCACCGTCATCACCATGGCGTCGGAGAGATGCCGGGCCATCGGCACGTAACCGGCGAGCACCAGCGGCACGGTAACAATGGCCGTAGCCCGCAGCAGGAAAATCAGCAGCTTGACCAGCCCCCTGTTGGTCTCTGTCCGCTCTTTCCCATCAGATGAAAGCGAGGCTTCCGCCGCATCCCCGGCCAGCGCGCCGTTCAGCAGGGCGGCCAGTTTCCAAAGCAGGAGCGATACCGCGGCCAGGATTGGCACGGCGATCACCGAAATGGTGGCCTGCTCCCGGATCAGCTCAAGCGCCAGCGCCTCCACCAGAAGTTCGAAGGCCTCGACGAGGCCAAGCCCCTGGCACAAACGCAGCCCGAGCAGCGCCCGGCGGTCATCCATGCGCACCAGCCTGCGGTGCTGCGCATGAGGAGAGAACACGGTCTGCCCCAGCCAGTTCGCGACGATCATCACCAGCAGGATTTCCAGAACATACTGGCCGGTGTAATTGGTGAACTGCGATCTGATGCCCAGGACCGGCACGATGGCAGCCAGAGCGACCGCTCCAATCGAAGGAACAAGCAGGCTGCTCAGGTTGGACAGAAGAGCCCACAGGTAGCGGCGGGCGGAGCCGGCCTCCTCGAAGCGCTGATCAAACCGGCGGCTGAGTTTCGGCCGCACAAACAGCACCAGGGCCAAGCCGGCCAGGGCCAGGCCGAGCGACAGAACGATCCGCCCCTCTTTGCTTTCCCGGAATGTATTGGTTTCAAGGCTTTGCCTCACCTCGCCCAAGGTCTCGACGCTTAGATTGCTCAGCTCTTTCCGGGCCGCCGCCAGCGTTCCTGGCCATAGAATGCTGGGGAATCTCTGGATCAGCTTGCTGGTGTCCTTGCTGCGGATCAGCTTGTCCAGCTCGCGAATGAGAAGCTCAACCTGGTTCAGGCGTTCCTGCGCCTCGCGGGCCGGCCGGTTGGCTTCTGCCAGCCGCTCAGCCAGTTCGGCCCGGCGGCTGGCAATTTCCTCCGCTTCGCTTTCGCCCTCTCCGGGGGGCGGGCCAAGCGCCTTGACCTGGGCCTCGATCGTGCGGGCCTCGACGCTGCCGGACTCGGCAATGACCGATACCTGCCGCCGCAATTCGTCCAGGTCACTGCGCAGCTCGTTCAGTGCTTCAACCGACGCGGCGCCGGTTTCAATCGCAGTCTGGGCGCGCGCGATGACACCCGCAATCCTGTCTTCGGGGACAGTGTTTTGAGCTTGAACCACGCTGGTGAGGCAGACACAGACCAGCAGCGACACGGCCACGATAACACAACGCATCAGCTTCCTCCGGCTAATCATTCGATGGCCCCGCTTGCGGTTCCAAAAAATGACTGCAAGTCTACCCGCCGGCACGTGTGCCGCAAGCCCGGGCTGCGGAGCGACTGATTTGCGGGCTTTTCGAGCGGCCGCGCGGCTTGAAAAAATCAGCCGCAAGTCCATCCTGTCTCACAGCGGAACGGCGGAAGGGTATGCGGCCATGCTCACTTATCATCGGTCAGTTTGGGTTGAGGACGCTGACCCGAAGGGAAAGTACAGTGAGCTGACACTGCGCCCGGAAAGCAAGATCAAGATGCACGCGGGCCGGAACCGCCGCGCTGCGGTGGCGAAGACCACATCGAAAACAAGCGGAACCCGCCTTCTGGCTGTGACCTCCACCGGGCATGATATCGAAGTGGATGACGAAGGTTCGGTAACCATCATGCTGCCGCAATCCGGCGACGTTTCAGTGCAAATGCAGAACCGTCCCTTTCACGCCGGCGCTGGAGAAGGTCTGGCGTTCGGCCCAAGCCGCCGCAAGACCTCCGTCAGGGCCGCGTGCGGCAGAGAATTCGCGGCTTTCATGCTGAAAGCGCCTGTGGCGCCGCCGGATCCCGGACAGCCGCTGCCTTGTCTCCGGGGCGGGATCCCGAATTTTGGCCTCAGCGCCGACGCCGCCCGCAGCCTCTCGGATCTGATCAGATATGTCATGACCGACCTGGCTTCCCGGAACCCTGTGCTGGCGGACCCGAGGGCCGCGCAGCTGATTGATGCGCTGATTGAACAGCATCTGAAATCAGCGCTGGAGGTGAGGCCGGAGGAGCAATACCTGCCCCTGCCTGCATCGGACCCGCATTTCCGGCGTGCCGTGGATTTCATGCACGCGCACTGCTGTGAACCGCTGCAACTGGAAGATATTGCAGGCGCTTCCGGCATCAGCTGCCGGACGCTGCAACGGGTTTTCCGCCGCGCAACAGGTGGTACCGTCTGGGCCTGTCTGACGTCTATCCGCATGAGCCAGGCCCGCAGTATGCTGATGTCCGGCATCCCCGTCAGCGTCACGGCTGCGGCGTTTGATTGTGGAATTGCGCATCTGGGACGCTTTGCCCGCCAGTACCAAAGCGCTTACGGAGAGCTGCCGAGCCAGACACTTAAGCGTGCGAAAGACCGGGCGGGCATGCCAGGCCGGTGACTGCGCAATTCGGATAGCGATTGGCCGGATTGGGATAGTTGGCTTCTTTTCAACTGGATAACATGATAACATGCATATGGGAGACACCTTTTTGGGTGTGCGCCCCAAGCAGGACAATTCGCATGCTCGTGGCCGGGTCCTTGCCAAGCTGAGTTCAGGCCATTGGTGTGTCAGATCCACGGTAGGGCTGGGCGGTTTTCATGCCGTGCGGCTTTTCATGATGGGAAGTGCCAAATGCCATTGAACAAAATCATACTGATGTTTGCCCTCTGGGTGCCGTCCAGCCTTTTGTCCCAGCCGATTGAGGAACAGCGTGTGAGTTTCGCCGCCGGAACATCCGGCGCGACGATCGAGGCGCAGATCACCGGCCGTGAAATGACCGACTACCTGCTGGGGGCCGGCCAGGGCCAGACCATGACGATCCGCTTTCAGCCGGACAACCCCTCTGCCTATTTCAACCTGATGCGCGGCGACGGCCCGGAGGCCATTCACATCGGCTCGGTTGCGGGCAACAGCTACCAGGGGGTGCTGCCAGCGTCCGGCGACTACCGCATCCGGGTGTATCTGATGCGCAATGCGGCGCGCCGGAACGAAACGGCGGATTATACCCTGAACATCTCGATCGGCGGCAGCGCCGCCAGCCCCCAAGCCCCCGGCGCGGACTATGCTGACGGGCTCAGCGGCGGTCCGGACTGGTGGCAGGTGACCGGGCTGACGGCCGGCGATACGCTGAACGTCCGCGCCGGCCCCGGCACGTCCCATGCCGTGGTCGGCGCCCTGGCCAATGGCGACAGCGCGCGCAATCTCGGCTGCCGGATGAACGGCGAGACGAAATGGTGCCAGATCGAGGTGCCCGGCGATCAGCCCTTTGCCGGCTGGGCCGCCGGCCGCTACCTGCGCGAAGGATCAGCGCCCGGCAGCGCAAGCTCTGGAGCGGCAAGTGACGCAAGCGGCCTGATCCCCTGCGCCCTGTCGCCGGACCAGCCGATGACCACGTGCAAGTTCCGCGTCTCGCGCGGACAAGGAGGCACAGCAAGCGTCTGGGTGGCGCTTCCGGCGGGCGGCGAGCGCTATCTGGATTTCCGCGACGGCCGCCTGGTCGGCAGTGACCCGGGCCTGTCCGTGCAGCAGGAAAAGACGGGGGATCTGAACCGCGTCCGCATCGGCGGGTCGGAACGGTACGAACTGCCGGATGCCGTTCTGTACGGCGGTTGAGCCCGATCAAAATCGCAGAAAACAACAGACAGGAGGCGAAGCGGAAAAATCCAGCCCGGCACCGTGCAAGCGGTCAGGCTTGGCAGACAAGATCATCAAGGGAGGAGGCCCGAACTCATGAAACATGGAAAACTGAAGTCCTTGGCAGTCGCGGTTCTGATTGCCGCAGTTGCCCTGCCGGGCCCAAGCGTGGCTTTGAGCGATGAGGACAAAGCCAAACTTGTCGGCGCGCTGGTCGGGATCGCGATTGCAAAAAAGGTTGCCGAGAACCGGCAGGAAAAGAAAGCACGCGGCGAACCCTACCAGCCGGCGAATGGCGTGATGTGCCTGCCTGAAGTCCGCAAGTGCTACTGGAATAACCGCTATTCCTCGCGCTGGACCCATCATGAGTTCGACTGACAGGAGCCTATGACATGACATATATGCATATTCCCGCAATAGCGGCCGCACTCCTCTTTTCCGCCGAAACCGCCATCGCGCAGTCCGGGCTGGATCCTGCGGTCGAAGCGGACCTCGCGGTCACCGATTGGGTCGACCATGTTCTGGGAGACGGGTTCGACGCGCCGCATCGCAACATGCTGAAATCCGTCGCACATCAAATGGCGGTGGCCGGGGTGTGCCCGGGTTTCAATGTGGACCAGGACAAGGCGGGGGCTGCACTTGCCACAGTGGCTGAAGGCCACAGCGAGGACGACGAGGACTTTGAAGCGGTTCAGGCCGCTCTCCTGATGTCCTTGGGGGCTTACATCGGCTTTGGCCGCGCAGCTCATGCGATGGATCCGGATGGGTTTTGCGCTCATGCCGAAGAGGAACGGAACGGTGAAGAGGCACCGCATCTGATCTACGCCTCCAACTGAGATGCTGCCGCCCGGCGCCACCGCCGGGCGCAGGCCGATTTGCCAGGCAAACTGCTTGGCTTAACCCTCCGGCGGCGGTGTGCTGCCTCGTCGCCGCCCGCCGGAGATCACAAATCCAGGTGCGTCGCCAGGGAGTCTGCCTTGCGTTTTTTCCGCCCTTTGTCTGCAACCGCTGTATCTGCTCTGCTCGCTGCTGGCGCGGCTGCGCAGGAAGCCGGCTTGCCCGAGCCCGGCCCGGATGACCTGGTGTTTTCAGTCGAGAACATGGACCTGAGCACCGCCCCTGCAGAAGATTTCTACCGTTACACATCGGGGGGCTGGCTTGACCGGGTGGAGCGGCCCTCGAAATTCGCAGGCTTTGGTGTCTTCACGATCATGACCGACAGGCTCACCAAGCAGGTTGCGGCAATGGCGGCTGAAGCGGGGCAAATGGCGGCAGAGGCGCCGAAGGGGTCGCCCACCCAGCTGGTTGGCGATTTCTACAACGCCTTCATGAACGTTGAAGCGATAGACGCGGCCGGCATCGAACCCATCCGCGGCCTGCTGGATGATGTCGAGAACGTTGCAACCTTTGAAGAACTGACGGTCATCATGGCGCAGCAAGCCGCCATCGCCGGGCCTGGTATCTTTGCCATGTTCGGCCCGTCGCAGGACCCGGCTGACGGCACCAGGCATGCCATGTTTGCTGTCGGCCCGTCTTTTGGTCTCGACCGGCACTTTCAGGAGGCGCTGCGGGGCGCTGAGGACAGCGCTGCGCTGATCGCCTACCGGACCTTCATCAATGACCTGCTGCTGGCAGCCGGATACGCCCAGGAGGAAGCGTCGCGGGTCGCGGACCTGTCGCTGGGGATCGAACGCAGAATTTACAGCTCCTTCCTGACCCCGGCCGAGGCCAAGGATCCTGCCAACAAATACAACAGACTGCCCTACGACGAGGTGAAGGCACTGGCGCCGGAGCTGGACCTCGACGCTTACCTGAGCACAATCGGCTTTGACAAGCCGGACTGGTTCTACATGTATGAGCCGCGGGTTCTGCCGATGCTGTCCGAGGTTTGGCGCACCACCCCGATCGAGGATCTGAAGGACTATGCCGCATACCGGATTATCGAGAATTTCGCCCCCTTCCTGGCAAGCGGTCTGCACGAACCGGCCCTGAGTCTCAACGAAGCGCTGCTTGGCGCGCGGTACGATCCGCCGCGGCAGGAACGTGTCTACCAGCTGCTGCTGAAAAACCTTGGCCACCCCGCCAGCCAGCTTTTCGTCGAAAGATACTACTCAGATGAAACCAAGGCCGAGATTCTCGACATGATCGAGCGCATCAAGGCCGTCTTCCACACACGGATCGAAAACAGCGACTGGCTGTCGGAACCGACGCGCGTGGCGGCTTTGGAAAAGGTCGATAAGTTCTACTACAAGGCGGGCTATCCGGACACCTGGATCGACTACAGCAGCGTCGATATCGGCGCTGACCCGGTTGCCAACATGATCGCGCTTGGCCGTTTTGACATGCAGCGCCAACTGGACAAGTTGACCCGGCCGCCCGAGCACGATGAGTTCAGCGGTGAATCGACCCTGCCGATCGCGATGAATGCGGCCTACACGCCGACGATAAACGGGTTTGAAGTCACCGCTGCCATCACCCAGCCGCCGGCTTATTCTTCGGATATGGACGCGCCGCTGAAATTCTGCCGGATGGGGGCGGTCATTGGCCATGAGATGACCCACGGCTTCGACTTTACCGGCCGGAATTACGATGCCAACGGCAATCTTCGTGACTGGTGGACACCGGAAGATACCGAAGCCTTCATCGCCGAAGCAAAGAAGCTGATCGATCAGGCAAATGCCTATGAGGTCCTTCCCGGCGTCTTCATCAACGGTCAGCTGGGCGTCGGGGAAAACATGGCCGACGTCGGCGGCATCACATTCGCCTACGAGGCGCTTATGCAGTATCTCGAAGACCATCCCGAGCAGAATACCGAGATTGACGGCTTGACGCCGGCTCAGCGGTGTTTTGCGGCCTGGTCCCAGCTCTGGACAATGAAGGCAACCGATACCTATCTCAGGACAATCACGCTGAATGACGGGCACGCGCCGGATTTCTACCGGTCGGTTGCCGCTCTGCAGCACGTAGATGCCTGGTACGATGCCTTCGGTATCGAAGAGGGAGATCCGATGTGGCTGGCTCCCGGCAAACGGTCGCGCGCTTGGTAGGCAAATCGAAAGGTGGCTGGACGATGCTGGCCAAGGGCGGGATTTCGTAAAGGAAAATTTCCTTGGCCTCGCACCGGAAAAACAGCATTCCCGCTTCGGGCGTCTCTGGCCCGCTATTCCGCAAGTGCAACAAAGGCCGGTCTGTACTCGATCCGAACCGTTGCACGTTTCCCGGAGATGGAAATTGTACCGGGTTGGAGACCACAGGCATCTGCAAAGGGTGACAGGGCAAGGAAGTAACGGGAAGCGTCCTGCAGGCCTTTGGCCGCCCCCAAGGCTATCCTGCTGCAGTAGAACTAGCCGGGCTGCAGGATGCGGACTTATTGCGGGAATACTTCCCGAAGCCAGTCCGAGACGGCATCGCCGCTGCCCATTTGCGGTCTCACCAAGCCATCGATCATGAAGGTAGGCGAGACGTGGATTCCATTCTGACGCGCATATTTGCAATGCCATTTAATTTCGCGGTCCAGATCGGGGAGAGCAAAGGCGGCGGCCAATTTTAGACCGGAAATGTCTTCGAGCCGGGCGATGATCTCGCGCGGCGTGGCGTCCAGATTGGGGCCGCTGCAATGGTCCTTGAACTCGAACGCATCGCGATGTGCCGCCACTGCCGACAACACGCGGCGTGCGGCCGTCTTGCCCTGATCCAATGTTGAGGCGGCGATGATGCAGCGGGTGACGACGCCGGAAAACATATGCCAGGGCTGGGAGAGCAGCCGCAGCTTTACGGTGATGCGATCATCCCCGGCCTCGGCCAGCAATTCATCGAGCTTGCCGAAAGCGCGCGCCGAAAACGGGCAAGTGGGCTCCAGAAACATCTCAAACACGCGTGGGCCGTGGCCCCAGTGAAGCGGATCAGCGTGCCAATGGGACATGGTGGTCTCCTTTCAATCCTAGTGCGGGGGTGTCCAGAATGCGGCCGGGCGCAACAGGGTATTGTGCTGCTCGGTTTGATAGCCAAGCGCCGCCCCCCGCGTCCGGTATTCGAGCCAGTCGGGATCCTTGTAGAGCGCGGCGCGGCGGGCTTGCCGGTCGGCGGCGTCGCGGTACTGCCAGAGGTGGACATAAGAGTTCACATCGCCGGTCTCGACTGTGCCATAAAACAGAGGCTCCCCCAAATGACGCCGCTGTGCGTCAAACCCGTTTTCGGCGTAGAAATCGAGTTGCCGTCTCATCGTGCCCGGGCGGCAGCGGTAGGTGCGCAGATCATAAAGCATGGGCAGGGTCCTTCAGCTCAAAGAGGCGCTTGGCCTCGTTGCGGATGTGTTCGGCAATGGGGATCGCCGAGGTGGCAGCGGGTGAGGGAGCGTTGCAGATATGAATGGTGCGTGCGGTACTGCGGATCAGAAAATCATGCACCAGCGTGCCGTCGCGCATCACGGCCTGTGCCCGAATGCCTGCCGGATGCGGCTGCAAATCGCTCAACTCAAGCGCGGGGCAATACCGCTGGCAGGCCCGGAGGTAGCGACGGCGGAAAGCAGAATTGGCCATCTCTGTCAGGCCTGAGGCCAGGTTTGCCCCGAGCGTGCGCCAAAAACCCGGAAAGCGCGCCATCCCGGCCAGGTCACGGGGCGAGGCCGCCAGTTTGCCGTATTTCTCGCGCGCGAGGCTGAGCACGGCATTGGGGCCGACAGTGACATAGCCGCCGATCATCCGTGTCAGGTGAATGCCGAGAAAGGGCAGGCCGGGGTCGGGGACCGGATAGATCAGATGATTGACGATTGTGTCGCGGCGCGGTGCAAGGCGGTAGTACTCTCCCTTGAACGGAACAATAGCAAAGTCATCAGCCAAGCCGCACATCCCGGCCAGCCGGTCGGCATTGAGGCCGGCACAGGCAATCAGGCGGCGGGTCTTCAGCCGCTGCCCGCTGGCCAGCGCCAGAGTGACGTCATTGGCGGTTTCCGAGATCCCGGTCACCTCGGCGTTGCGGGTGATCTCCCCTCCGGCGCCGGTAAACAGTTCCGCCATCTTGCGCACTATCGCGCCGTAATCGGCAATGCCGGTGGCCGGGCTGAGCAACCCGGCCCGGCCCGCGATATTGGGTTCCAGCTCGCGCAGTTCGCCGCCCGGGACCGGGCGGACGCTGAGCCCGTTTTGCCGGGCCCGGCTGGTCAGAGCGGCCAGCCGGTCCTCTTCCAGCGGCGAGGCGGCCACCAGCAGTTTGCCGCATTGCTCAAACGGCAGCTGATGCTCGCTGCAGAAACGGACCGTGGCCTCCAGCCCGCGGCGGCAGAACTCTGCCTTCAGGCTGCCGGGGGCGTAGTAGATGCCGGCATGGATAACGCCGCTGTTGCGCCCGGTCTGATGCAGAGCCAGCGCCTGTTCCTTCTCCAGCACCCTGACCGAAAGGCCGGGCCAGGCGCGCTGGATTTCCAGGGCTGTTGCAATCCCGGCAATGCCGCCGCCGATGATGGTGATGTCGGTCATGTCATGACTTTCGGTTGTGGCCGGGCACGGCGGAAGCCCGCGCCCGGCGCGGCGATCATGCAATCGGTTCGATCTTCTGCGCGCCGTTCCTGCGCTCCCATTCGGCCCATTCGTCATGCGGGTTCGGATCGCGGAGGATGCTGGGATCGGACAGGGCGAAATCGGCGATATCGTCCTTGCGCATCACCACCACGCCCTTGTGCCTGAGCGCATATTCCAGGAACCGGTCCAGCGACTTGACCCGGTAGGGGCGGCCCTGCACCCGGTCATGGGTCGAGATGGCCATCATCCGGCGGCGGTGTCCGGCCTCCTCGTACAGCTGGTCGAATTCGTCCTGCAGCTGGCGTTCATACTCGCTCGTGGTGAACTTGTAGCCCTCGAACTGGATGATGTCGTTCAGGGTCACCGAGTAGGGCACGACGGCAAAATCCCTGTTCCTCACGGGGATCACAAAGGGCTCATCACGGCTGACATCGTCGATGTGATACTTGAAGCCTTCGTCCTGAAGGATTTTCAGCGTGTTGATCGTGCCGCGCATCGCAGCGCCGTTGTAGCCGACAGGCGCAACCCCGGTGGCGCGTTTGATCGAGGCGACGTTGTCGGCGATGAAGCGGCGCTCTTCCGCCTCTTGCAGGTCGACCTGCATGATCCAGTCGCGCCCGTGCGCGGCGGCCTCGTGGCCGCGCTCGACGATCTCCTTCGCCACCTCCGGGCTGCGGTCGACGGCGCTGCCGACCATATGCGAGGTCACTTTGATCCTGTGCTTGTCCCACAGATCCAGCATGCGCTGGATGCCTTCGACATATCCGTAGCGGTACCAGCTCTTGGTCGGGAAGTCGGGATAGGCAGGATCCATGTCGATAAAGCCCGAGAAGGGGCCGCCGGGGCCATAGGGGGCTTCGCCGCCGGCTTCGAACTGCATCGAGATCGAGATGACAAGCCGGGCGTCATCGGGCCAGAAAGTCTTGGTCATGTGGTTGCTCCGATTGGAAACTGGAAAAGGGGCGCAGCCCGCGGGCCGCGCCAGTGGGGGATCAGTCGACGCCCCAGATGCCGCGATAGACGTCGCGGTATCCGTTGCCCGGGTCATAGGAGAGGCTGGCGCCGCCATCCTCCTGAATGTTGTCCGGCGTGAAGAGGTGGACCGGGACAACGAAGCCGCTGTCGGCCTCGCCTGCGAATGCCCGGTTCATTTCATCAACGGCCTGCCAGCCATGCAGGTTCAACGGTTCGGCCACAGTGGCGTATTGATAGAAGTTCTGCTGGATGCGCTGGAACGCCGCCTCGGATCCGTCGCCGGCCGAGATGTTGCGCGGCTGGCCGTCCTGGGGCATGCCGGCCGAGATCAGGGCCGGGGCCATGAAATCGTATGGCAGGTCGTTGATGGTCAGCGAATAGGTCCAGTCGCCGCCATAGCGCTGCAGCAGCGCATTGGTCAGCGGCGGCATCCGGGTGCTGGCCTCTGCCAGCGGCGTATCTTCGACCGACAGGATCCGGCAGCCTTCACAGGCATTGATGATCCCGGCCATGGCATCGGATTTTGCAATCGCGATTTCATAGGCACTGTCGGTGAAGATCACGACACCCGCCGTGCCGTTGCTGTCGGCCACGGCCAGCGAGGCGGCGGCGCGGGAAATTTCAAGCGGGTCGGTGGTGATATTGGTGAAGATCGGATGCGTCTGCGACGGTCCGGCCGAGGCGGTGGAATGCCAGCCCACGATCCGGATGCCTGCCGCGGCGGCCTGGCGGATAGCTTCGGCCTGTTCGTTGGCGTCCACCGTCCCCAGGATGATCCCGTCCGGCTGCAGGGCAATGGCCTGCTGCATGGCCGAGGACCGGCCCGAGACGCTGCCTTGTCCGTCAATCACGCGGACCTCCCAGCCGATGGCGGACGCGGCTTCCTTCACGCCTTCGCTGACGCCGAGGGCACCGCCGTTGCGCTGATCGGCAGAGACATAGACGATGGTCTTGCCAGTCTGGGCCGCGGGGCCCGATGCCGGTCCGGTCCAGGGCGGGTTGGGCTTGGCGGCTTCGGCGGCAAAGGCCTTGGCGCCGCTGACCGCATCGGCGGCGGCCGGAAGCCCGGCCAGCGCGGTGCTGGCCATTAGGGCTGCGGCGAACAGGGGTTTCACTGCGTTGGTCATGCGTTCTCTCCTCCGTGAACGGGTCTGATCAAGACTTCTTGGGGTGCGGGGTCCGGGCGGGGGGCCTCGCCTTGCGGACCGAACTGCGTTTGCGCTGCGCATATCCGGCAATGCCGATGGCGATCAGCAGCATGGTGCCGTTGAACAGGGGTTCGACATAGAAGGCGCCGCCCAGCTGCTGGATGCCCGAGATGCCGACGGCCAGGATGATCACCCCGACCAAGGTGCCCCAGACATTCACCCGCCCCGGTTTGATCGTTGTCGAGCCCAGGAAGGCGCCGACGAGTGCTGGCAAAAGGAATTCGAGGCCGACGCTGGCCTGGCCGATCCGCAGTTTCGCGGCCAGCACCACGCCGGCAAGTGCACCGATCAGCCCCGAGGCAATGAAGGCGCCGATCACGAAACGGCGTGTGCGGATGCCGTTCAGCTCAGCGGCGCGGGGATTGGCACCGATGGCATAGAGGTTGCGGCCAATCGGCAGGTAATCGGTGATCACCCAAAGGATGACGGCGATGACAAGCACATAGAAGGCGGCCACCGGCAGGCCAAAAACCGTTGCCGTGTATATCCCGGTAAAAGCCTCGGGCAGTGCCCCGATGACCTGGCGGCCCCCGGTGTACCAGAGGGCCAGCGCATAGATCACCGTGCCGGTGCCCAGTGTCGCGATGAAACTGTCGATTTTCGCAACTTCGACCAGCAAGCCGTTCAGGGCGCCCAGCAGGCAGCCGCCCGTCAGAACAATCAGCACCGCAACAGGCCAGGACAGCCCGTAATCGGTTTGCAGGCTGATGGCGAGGACATGCCAGATGACGATGCCGTAACCCACCGTCAGGTCAATCCGGCCGGTCATCATCGGGAGCATCGCCGCCAGTGACAGCAGCGCGATGACGGATTTTTCCCCCAGGATCGCGCGCAGATTGAGGAAGGTCGGAAAGGTTTCCGGCAGGATCAGCGAAAACAGGATAATCAGCAGCACGGTCAGGACCGGCAAGCCGTAGACCGGCAGCAGCCGGATCAGGCGGGCGCCGAAAGACAGGCCGTCGAGTTCGGCCGCAGTTGGTTCCAGCGCATTGGATTCCAGGGATTGCATCAGTTCTCCTCCTGACGGGCCGGCTCCATCGAGGCGGCGTTCAGCAATGTTTCGATCGAGATGTCCGGCTGGCTCAGCTCCGTCACGATGCTGCCATCGTGAAAGACGCAAGCGCGGTGGCTGAGCGCCGCGACTTCTTCGAAATCGGTGGAAATGAGCAGCACAGCCAGACCGTCATTCAGGGCGCGCGCCAGCAGCGCGTAGATATCGGCCTTGGAGCCGACGTCGACCCCGGCGGTCGGATCCTCGAGGATCAGCACTTGACCGCCCACGGACATCCATCGGGCCATGACGACCTTCTGCTGATTGCCGCCGGACAGCGTTTCAATGGGCGCGCAAGGGTCATTGGGGCGGATGTCGAAGGTGCGGCCAATGCGGCGCGCCTCGGCGGCCTCGTCCGCAGGCGTGCGGAAATCTCCCAGGCCGCGCCCGGTCAGGCCGGGGTTGAGGAACAGGTTTTCCTGGATGCTCAGCCCCGGCGCCACGGATTCGGCGTTGCGGTCGCCCGCCACCATGCAGATGCCCTGCCGGATGGCCTCCTGGGGATGCGCGGCGTGAAAGCGGGTGCCATCGGCCAGCCGGATCTCACCCGACTGCAGCGGGGTGCGGCCGAAAAGCACATGGCCGACCGCGTCTTGTCCGGCACCGCGCAGCCCGACAAGGCCCAGAACCTCGCCCCGCCGCAGCTCGAAACTGACCGGGCCGGCATCTTGCGTCCGCACGCGGTCCAGCCGCAGCACGCAGGGCGCGTCTTCGGGGGGCTCGGTGTGAATAAAGACATCGTCCAGATTGCGGCCGATGATCAGCTGGATCAGGCTGTCGGCATCCAGCTTGCCGATCGGTTCATCCCCGGCCAGGAAACCGTCGCGCAGCACCACGGCGCGGTCCGCAATGGCAAACACCTCGTCCAGACGGTGCGAGACGTAGATCATCGCCACACCGTTGCTGCGCAGGCGGCAGAGCACGCCATGCAGCATCTCCACATCCGATTGCGGCAGCGATGCGGTGGGTTCATCCAGCACCAGAAGCGTGGCCTTGCGGGCCAGGGCGCGGGCGATGGCGACAAGTGACTTCTCGGTGCGCGTCAGATCCTGCACCCGCATGTCCGGATCTATGCTGTCGGAGACTTCAGCCAGGGCCTTGAGCGCGTTTTCGCGTGCCTGCGGCCAGTCGATCAGCCCGAAACGCCGTGGATAGCTGTTTTGCATCAGGTTGATATTTTCGGCCACGGTCATCCATTCGATCAGACCGAGATCCTGGTGAATGAAGGCGATGCCGGGATGAGCGTCGCGCGGATCGAACCGGCTCTCCCTGAATCGGAAGTGGCCTTCGTCGCTTGCGTAGACCCCCGCGAGCATCTTGATCAGTGTCGATTTCCCGGCCCCGTTTTCGCCAAGAAGCGCGACAATCTCGCCTGTGTTGACCGCAAAGCTGACCTTGCTGACAGCCTGTGTCCCGCCAAAGCGCTTGCTCACGCCTGCCACGGACAATACCGGCCCGTTCGCAGAAACTGCGTTCTCCAGTGCCATTTTGAATCTCCTCCCGAAATACCGCCGCCAGTGATGGCCTGTAATCGACAGTATTTATTGATGTTGCCTTTTCCGGACGCGTCCCGCATTCGGTAATCGGACAATTTTTTTTGATTATCGGACAAGTGCTGGATAAGCTTTTGGCCGGACCGGTAGAGTTGTGTAGGACATGAAAACGGCACCCTGGCGGAGTTCGATGGATGACAGTGAGGCAGCACCAGCCAAGCACCGGCACATTTTCCGTGACGCAGGAAATGACCAGTCATTCCCTGCGTTTCGGTACCGGGCGTTTCGACTATCTGACCGATGCCGAGGGCGGCGGTCAGCTTGTGCGCTGCCGCAGTGGCGAACTTGAGCTGTTCGGCCATGCCGGGGAATGGGTGATCCCGCCCGGTCACATGGTCTATATCCCCGAGGGACGGATGTTCCGCTTGCGGGCACGGGTGCCTTCGTCGGGTCTGGTTGTCAAATTCTGCCGCCGCGAGGTTGCCTGGACACATGACGGATGCTGGGTCGGCCCGGTGGGGGAATTTGCCGCGGCAATGCTGGACTACGGTCTGAAATGGGGGGGCGATACGAGTCCGGGCAACCGCCACGCGCGCGCCTTTTTCACCACGCTCGGCCACATGCTGCCGGAGTGGTTCCGGCACGAGCGGATCATGTGGACGCCTTATGCCAGCAGTTCGGCCATTCAGGAGGTGATTGACTACACCCGGCGCAAGGGGCCATCGGTTTCGCTGCCGGAGGTGGCGGAACATGCGGGCATGTCGGAACGGACCCTGCGCCGTCATATGCAAGCGGAGCTGGGGCAGAGCTGGCGCGAGTTCATCCGCGAAATGCGGATGAACCGGGCGATGGAGATGCTGCGCCGCGAGCGGCGGTCGATCACGGAAACGGCCTTTGAGGTGGGGTTCTCGTCGAGTTCGGCCTTTTCCGTGGCGTTTCAGGAATATGTGGGCCGCACGCCTTCGGCCTATGCCAAGTCGTTTGCGGGCGGTGGCCGGCACCCTCCGCAGTAGCGCCGGGTGTCACAGTCTGGACGCCGCCCCGCACCAGAGCCGCGAGCATGACTCCACCGCCAATCAAGGTCGCGGCCTGCACGGGTTCCCCCAACGCCAGAGTTGCCGAGAGGAAGCCGATGAGCGGTGTTGCGGTGCTGATCAGTGCGACACGTGCTGCCGGCAGGCTGCGGCCCGCGGCAATCATGAACCCGAAGCCGGCGCCGCTGGCCACCGGACCGATGAGCACCAAGAGGGTAACGGAAACCGGTGTCAGCGACCGCGGCGCAAAGGGGCCCTCGGTGAAATAGGCAACCGGCAGCAGGGCCAAGCCGGCAATCAGCATTTGCCAGAACAGGGCATCGCGGACGCTGCCCTGCCATTTGTGGCGGTTGACAAGCCGCATTGCGATTGCCCAAAGGGCAGAGGCCACCAGGATAAGCAGCAGCGCCCCCCACATACCGGATTTGCCCGGGGAAAAGACGATCACCGCGCAGCCCGCGGCGGACACAAGCGCAGTTGCCTTGCGTTTGCGGATTATCTTTGCTTCGCCAAGAATCATGTCGATCAGCAAGAGCCAGACAGGCGTCGTATAGATCAGAATGCTGGCTGTTCCCGCCGGGACAAGCGTAAGCGCCAGAGTTGCCAGCCCCATCATGCCGGCGAACTGGAAGGCCGCGACACCCAGGATGACCGGCACATCAGCCCTTGTCAGAACCGGCAGGCGGCGGCGGGAGATGACAATCAGCGCGGCAACCGCCGGAGCACTGAGAAGAAAGCGCAGGCAGACCATCCAAAAGGGCGAAAAGTAATCAAGCCCGAGCTTCATCACGGGCCAGTTCACGCCCAGCAGCAGAACCGACAGGCCCAGCATGACGCGGGCTTGGCTATGCATGGGTGCGGCAAAGGCCGGGCGGGTGATGCGCCGGCCTTTGCCTTGTTGCATGATGCCGGGCATCAGAACCCTTCCAGAACGATCTTGCCTTTTGCGGTGCCGGCTTCGATGGCGGCATGGGCCTTGCGCAGGTTCTCTGCATTGATCGGCGAAAGGACTTCGCTCAGCGTGGTGCGGATGCGGCCCGCGTCGATCTCATCGGCAACAAAGCTCAGCAGCTTGTGCTGTTCGATCATGTCCGGTGTCTGATGCATGGCGCGGGCGAACATGAATTCCCAGTGCAGCGCTGCGGCCTTGGTTTTCATGCCCGCCATCGGCATTGGCAAACCGGTGTCATCAATGGTCACGATCCCGCCTTGCGGCCGGATCAGTTCGACAGCCGCATTCCAGTGGCGCATGTCGTTGAAAATCGCGATGTGATCGACGTGGTGAAAGCCGAGCGCGCGGGTTTGCGCCACCATGTCCTCGCGGTGGCTGACCGTATGATCTGCGCCGAGCGCCTTGACCCAGGCGATGGTTTCGGGACGCGAGGCCGAGGCAATCACGGTCAGGCCGGCGCGTTTGGCCAGCTGGATGGCGATCGACCCGACGCCGCCTGCACCGCCGATCATCAGGATGGACTGGCCGGCATCCGCGCCGTCACGGTCGATGGCAAGCCGGTCGAACATGGCTTCATAGGCGGTGATGGTGGTCAGCGGCAGCGCGGCGGCTTCGGCGTGGCTGAGGCTTTCGGGTTTGCGGCCCACGATCCGTTCATCGGCCAGCTGGTATTGCTGGTTGCTGCCGGGACGGGTGATGTCACCGGCATAATATACGGCGTCGCCGGGTTTGAAGAGCGTCGCATCCGGACCGACAGCGGTGACGATGCCGGAGGCATCCCAACCGAGGACGCGCGGCGTTTCTTCCACCTTGTCCTTGGGCGCGCGCACTTTGGTGTCGACGGGGTTGACGGCAACCGCCTTGATCTCAACCAGAATGTCCTGGCCGGCGGGGGCAGGAACAGGCAATTCCACATCGGAAAAGGCGTCGGGATCACTGACCGGCAGGTAGCGCGTCAGGGCGACAGCTTTATTGGTAGTCACGTGTTGCATGCGGGGGTTCCTCATTGGCTTTCAGCAGTCGAATTCGATGGTGACGAAGACAAGCTCGGCGTCTCCGGTATTTGTCAGGTCGTGAACAAAGGCATTGTCCGGCGTCAGATCGGGGAAGTGCTGTGTCTGGCCGTTGGCATAGGTGACATCCTCGATGCGGCCGTCGCCATGGCGCGACCTGGCTTTCCCGTCGGTCAGAACCGTCCAGAAATAGGGCCGGTCATGCCGGTGGGCGGCAAGCGTCTCGCCGGGAGCGAGACGCAAGTGCCAGATCTTCATGTTGCCGGTTTCGGCAACAAGCCTGGTGCCGATCCGGTTGTTGCCGCGGGCTTGATCAATCTCGCGGGCGGACAAGGGACGGCTCATGCCGCCGCCTCATAGTTGCCGTAGGTGGTGTAACCCTGCTGATCGCCGCCAAAGAGCGTATCGCCGTCAAAGTCTGCCAGCGGCAAACCTTCGGCATAGCGGCGCGGCAGGTCGGGGTTGGCGATGAACGGGCGTCCAAAGGCCACCACATCGGCCAGTTCTTCAGCCAGGATGGCCTCGGCCTTGTTCTTGTCATAGCCGCCGGCAACGATGATCGCGCCGGGAAACACCGCGCGCAGTGCTTCGCGGAAGGCGCGCGGTGTTTCCGGGGCGTCGTCCCAGTCCGCCTCGGCGATATGGATGTACGCGATGCCGATGCGGCCGAGCTCCCTGGCCATTGCCAGAATGGTGGCGGGGGCGTCAGGGTCATCCATGCCGCGCTGCGTGATGAAGGGAGAGATCCGGATACCCACGCGATCCGCGCCGAGTTCAGCGGCCGCAGCCCCGGCCGCCTCGATGGCAAAGCGAATGCGGTTTTCAACGCTGCCGCCGTATTGATCTTCGCGTTTGTTTGAACCGGCGCGCAGGAATTCGTCGATCAGGTAGCCGTTGGCCGCGTGGATTTCGACACCGTCAAACCCGGCCTCCTTGGCGTTTCGTGCGGCCGCTGCGTAATCGGCGATGACGCCTGCGACCTCGGCGGTTTCCAGTGCGCGGGGGATGGGGCAGTCGACCATGCCGCCTTTGCCGGTCTCAGGATCGACAACCCAGACGGTTGCATCGGGGGCAATTGCCGAAGGCGCGACCGGCCGTCCGTCCGCATGGAACATCGCGTGGCTCATCCGGCCCACATGCCAAAGCTGGTTGACGATGCGCCCGCCCGCCTGATGCACGGCACCGGTCACCTTGCGCCAGCCTGCCACCTGTTCTTCGGAGTGGATGCCCGGGGTGAAGGAGTAGCCCTGACCCTGTTGGCTGATCTGGGTGGCCTCGGTGATGATCAGCACCGCGCCGGCGCGTTGGGCATAATAATCCGCCATCATCGCATTGGGGATATTGCCAGGCTGATCGGTGCGGCAGCGTGTCATCGGGGCCAGTGCCATGCGCGATGGCAGATGCAAGGCGCCCACTTTGGCGGAGTCAAAAAGAGTGGTCATGTGATTGGTCCTTTGGGTGGGAATTAATCCGGCAGGTTTTGGAGCGCTCTGGTTCAATTGATCAGCGCACCGCCGTCGATGTCGATCACGGCGCCAGTGACGGAAGGGGTTTCAATCGCAAAGAGATGGCCCGCGGCCACGTCATGGGGCCGGGCCACACGGCCCGCGGGCAGGCGGGAGGCGGCGCCTTCAAGCATTTGCCGGCGCGCATCTGCATCCATCCCGGCATAGGCCTCTGTCTCGGTCAGCCCCGGGCTGACAACATTGACGCGGATCGGGGCAAGTTCCTTGGCAAGGATCTTGGCGCTGGCTTCGAGAGCTGCGTTGATCGCGGTTTTGGTGAACGTGCCGGGTACAGTGCGCCGGGCCAGAAAACCGCTGGTGAAGGTGATCGTGCCGCCTTCCCGCAGGTGGGGGGCTGCGGCCTGCGCGGCGCGGATGCTGCCCCAGAACTTGGTGTCAAAGGCGGCGCGGGCAGCGTCCAGATCAAGGGAGGCGATGGCACCGCCCGGCGCTTGTGAGCCTGCGGTGAAGACAAGGTGATCGATCGGTCCTTGCTGGACAATCCAGCTGGACAAAGCTGCACCGTCGGAGACATCCAGCCCCGTCGCGCGGCTGGCCCGCACCACCTCGGCGCCGCGTTCGGCCAGAGCGTCAGCCACCGCAGCGCCAATGCCAGATGTACCGCCGATCACGAGTGCTTTCTTATTGGTCACGCCAGTCATTCTTCGTCTCCGGAAAATGTCTTGGTTTCGCGAAACACGGTTTCGATGAGTTGTCCGCAGGGGGCGTGGAAGAACAGGCGCCGTTCGTTCAGTTCCGGCAGATCCATGGTGGAATAGCGGATGCCGCGTTCTTCGAGCCTGGTGCGAAAGCGGGTGTAGCCGGCCAAGCGAAACCCGACGTGATCCCAGGCTTCGGGGCTGGCATTCGGACCCAGCCCGCGCGAGCCGATCAGATGGACAATGGGATCGTCCCCGGCATAGAGCCAATGGCCCGGAATGCGCTGGATCGCCTTGGGACGCGGCTTTTCTGCAAGACCGAAGACATCAATGAAGAAGTCCCGCGTTCCAGCGAGGTTTCGGGTGCGTATGGTCACATGGTCAAGCTGCATAGGGGTGTTTCCTTGGTTGCCACCAAGATGATCCTTGCGGGCAGCCAAGGGAATTGGGCGGATTCCGAAATTATAATTCGGATATGCCGAATAATTATTCCGGACGATCTTTCCCTGTTTCTGCGCCTCGTCGAAAGGGGCGGACTGGTCGCCGAGGGGGCGAGATGGGGCTGTCGCCGGCAGCGGTATCGCAACGCCTTGCGGCACTCGAGGACCACTACGGCGCTGGGTTGCTGAAGCGGACGACCCGATCCATCTGCCTGACAGAGAACTCCCCCGCCGGTGCGGCGTCAGCAACCTGGCAAAGCCCGCAGCGTGCCGGCGATCCGGGCCATTGCGTTCGCCGCCGCCGCGCGGCCAGAATACCGGCAGACCTCCCGGCGAAAGGACCCCGCAGCCCCATGCTTTCCATCCTGCGCAACCGGACCTACCGGCATTTGTTCCTGGCCCAGATCGTGGCGCTGACCGGCACCGGGCTGGCGACCGTGGCGCTTGGCCTTCTGGCCTATGATCTGGCGGGCGCGCGCGCCGGGGTGGTGCTGGGCACCGCGCTGACGATCAAGATGTTGGCCTATGTCACCGTGGCCCCGATTGCCGCCGCCTGGGCAGAGCAGCTGGACCGGCGCAGGATGCTGATCACCCTGGATCTGCTGCGGATGGCGGTGGCGGTTTGCCTGCCGTTCGTTTCCGAGGTCTGGCAGGTCTATGTTCTTATCTTCCTGCTGCAGTCGGCCTCCGCCGGGTTCACCCCGGCGTTTCAGGCCTCGATCCCCGATGTGCTGACGGAGGAGACGGAGTACACCCGGGCGTTGTCGCTGTCGCGGCTGGCCTATGAGCTGGAAAGCCTCGTCAGCCCGATGCTGGCTGCGGCACTGCTGGTGCTGGTCAGCTCCTCGACGCTGTTCTGGGGCACTGCGGCGGGTTTCGCCGCCTCGGCTTTGCTGCTGTTCTCCATTGCCTTGCCGTCGCCGGAACCCAAGGCCCCCCGGCCCATCTGGCAGCGCACCACCCGCGGCATCCGGAACTATTTGCGGACCCCGCGGCTGCGCGGGCTGCTGGCGCTGAACTGGGTTGTTTCGGCGATGGCCGCGATGGTGCTGGTCAACACCGTGGTGCTGGTGCGGGCCGGCTTGGGGCAGGGGGAAAGCGCGGTGGCCCTGGCGCTGGCCTGTTTCGGCGGCGGCGCGATGCTGTCGGCGATGCTGCTGCCGCGCCTGCTGGAGCGTTTGCCGGACCGCAGCGTCATGCTGGCTGGCGGCGCCCTCGGCTGTGCCGCGCTGATGGTGCTGGCACTGACCACGCTGATGCAGCCGCTGGGGTTTGTACGGCTGGCAATTGCCTGGTTCGTGATCGGCCTTGGATATTCCGCGGTTCTGACACCCTCGGGGCGGCTCTTGGCGCGTTCTGCCCATGCCGCGGACCGGCCCGCCATCTTTGCCGCGCAGTTCACCCTGTCGCATGCCTGCTGGCTGCTGTTCTACCCGCTGTCGGCCTGGCTGATGGCGGTCTGGGGGGCCGGGGCCGCGATGCTGGTTCTGGCGCTGCTGGCGGCTGCGGGTCTGGCCGCGGCGCAGCATCTGTGGCCGCGGGACAGCGCAGCCCCGGTTCCGCACAGCCACACCGGCCTGCCGCCGGATCATCCGCATCTGCAAGGCCCCGGTCCGCATGCGCATCCGATTGTGATCGACGATCTGCACCCGCGGATCCCGCCGGATCCGCCGCGCTGAGGACGCAAATGCAGGGCGGCCTCCGTTTTTTATGACTAGACATAATATCCTCAATGAGTAGTTTAATGTCGGAACGGCAGCAAAGCGACTCGGGGGGATTCCGTGACAGGAGAGTATGTTCTGACAGGCGCGCGGCTGGCCACGATGGCCGGAACAAATGCGCCTTATGGTTTGATTGAAGACGGGGCCGTTGCGGTTTCCGGCGGCAGAATCGTCTGGGCCGGGCCGCGGGCAGATTTGTCAGCTGACAATTTTCCCTGGGAGCAGCGCGATCTGGGCGGCCGGTTGGTAACGCCGGGGCTGATCGACTGCCACACCCATATCGTTTTTGGCGGCAACCGGGCGATGGAGTTCGAGATGCGCCTGAACGGCGCGTCTTATGAAGAGGTTGCGCGGGCAGGGGGCGGCATCGTCTCCACCGTGTCGGCGACCCGCGAGGCCTCGCTGGAGCGGCTGGTGCAAGATGCGCTGCCGCGTCTGGATGCGCTGCTGGCCGAGGGCGCGACGGTGGTGGAGGTGAAATCCGGCTACGGGCTGGACCGCGAGACCGAACTCAACATGCTGCGCGCCGCTCGGCGTCTGGGTGAGCTGCGCCCGGTGACGGTGAAAACCACCTTCCTCGGCGCCCATGCGGCGCCTGCCGAGTACAAGGGCCGTGACGACACCTATATCGACGAGGTCTGCATTCCCGCCCTGCGCGCTGCCCATGCCGAAGGGCTGGTGGATGCGGTCGACGGCTTCTGCGAGAACATCGCCTTTGCCCCGGCGCAGATCGAACGGGTGTTCAAGGCCGCGCAGGAACTGGGCCTGCCGGTGAAACTGCACGCCGAGCAGCTGAGCCATCAGGGCGGCACCGCGCTGGCGGCGCAGTACGGCGCGTTGTCCGTCGATCATGTGGAATACGCCACCGAGGACGACGCCCGCGCGATGGCCGCCAGCGGCTCTGTCGCGGTGATCCTGCCCGGCGCATTTTATACCATCCGCGAAACCCAGGCACCGCCGATCGAGCATTTCCGCACCCACGGCGTGCCGATGGCGCTGGCGACCGATTGCAACCCCGGCTCCTCGCCGCTGACCTCGCTGCTGCTGACGATGAACATGGGCTGCACCCTGTTCCGGATGACGCCGGAGGAGGCGCTGGCAGGCGTCACCCGCAACGCCGCACAGGCGCTGGGGTTAACTGACCGCGGTCAAATATCCGCCGGCATGCGCGCCGATCTGGCGGTCTGGGACGTCGCAACCCCCGGCGAGCTGGCCTACCGCATCGGCTTCAACCCGCTTCACTCCCGTATCTATGAGGGCAAACAATGATCCAGATGATCCCTGGCACGGTGACGCTGTCCACGCTGGAAGATATCTACCGCAACCTGACACCCGCCCGGCTGGATGCGTCGGCCCGCGAACCGGTGGAGGCCGCTGCCCGGATGGTGGCCGAGGCTGCCGCGGGCGAGGAAGCGGTCTATGGCATCAACACCGGTTTCGGCAAGCTGGCCTCGACCAAGATCGCGCCCGCGGACACCGCCACCCTGCAGCGCAACCTGATCCTGTCGCATTGCTGCGGCGTCGGCGAGGCGCTGCCGGAGGACAAGACCCGGCTGATGATGACGCTGAAGCTGTTGTCGATGGGCCGCGGTGCATCCGGCGTGCGCTGGCTGGTGATCGAGCAGATCGAACAGATGCTGGAACGCGGCGTGGTGCCGGTGATCCCGTCGCAGGGCTCGGTCGGCGCATCGGGCGATCTGGCGCCGCTGGCGCATATGGCGGCGGCGATGATCGGGGCAGGCGAGGCCACTTATGACGGCACCCGCATGTCCAGTGCCGAAGCCCTGAAAAAGGCCGGGCTGGAACCGATTGTGCTGGGTCCGAAGGAAGGCCTGGGGCTGATCAACGGCACCCAGTTTTCCACCGCCTGCGCGCTCGCCGGGCTGTTCGACGCCTGGCGCATGGCTGAGGCTTCGATGGCGATTGCTTCGCTGAGCACCGACGCCATCATGGGCTCCACCGCGCCGCTGATCGCGGACATCCACAGCCTGCGCGGCCATGCCGGCCAGATTGACGTGGCCCGCGAAATGCGCGCCATCATGGACGGCTCCGAGATCCGCGAGAGCCACCGCGAGGGCGATACCCGCGTGCAGGACCCCTATTGCATCCGCTGCCAGCCGCAGGTGGTGGGCGCGGCGCTGGACGTGCTGCGGATGGCCGCGAAGACGCTGGAGATCGAGGCCAACGCCGTCACCGACAACCCGCTGGTGCTGGTGAACGAGGGGCGCATCGTCTCGGGCGGCAACTTCCATGCCGAATACGTGGGCTTTGCCGCCGATCAGATCGCGCTGGCCGTGGCCGAGATCGGCGCCATCGCGCAGCGCCGGGTGGCCTTGATGGTGGATCCGACCCTCAGCCACGACCTGCCGCCGTTCCTGACCCCCGATCCGGGGCTGAACTCCGGCTTCATGATTGCCGAAGTCACCACCGCGGCGCTGATGAGCGAGAACAAGCATTTGGCCAACCCCTGCGTGACCGACTCGACCCCGACGTCGGCCAACCAGGAGGACCATGTGTCGATGGCCGCCCACGGCGCGCTGCGGCTTTCGAAGATGAACGCGAACCTGTCGGTGATCCTGGGCGTTGAAATGCTCTGCGCCGCGCAAGGGGTGGAGGCGCGCGCGCCGCTGAAAACCTCCGAGCGCCTGCAGGATGTGCTGGCGATGCTGCGCGAGGAGATCCCCGCGCTGGCCGAGGACCGCTATCTGGCACCCGACATTGAAACCGCCAGCGCCATGGTCCGCGCGGGCCGCGCCGCCAAGGCCGCGGGCGTGGAGGTGAAGGCATGATCGAGATTACCCGAGGGTCATCGCCGCTGGTGCTGGGGCTGCCCCACACCGGCACCGATGTGCCGCCGGACATCTGGGACTGCCTGAACGAGACCGGAAGGGCGCTGGCCGATACCGACTGGCACATCCACGACCTCTATGCCGGGCTGGCAGGGGAGGTGACAACCGTCCGCACGCCGATCCACCGCTATGTGATCGACGTGAACCGCGATCCCGCCGGACTCAGTCTCTATCCCGGGCAGAACACCACCACTTTGGTGCCCTTGACCGATTTTGACGGGCTGCCGATCTGGCGCGACGGCATGGAGCCGGACGAGACCGAAACCGCCCGCCGCCGCGAGGCCTATCACGTGCCGTACCACGCCGCGCTGGCAGCGGAACTGGAGCGGGTGAAGGCCATCCACGGCTTTGCCATCCTTTACGATTGCCACTCGATCCGCGGCGATATCCCGTTCCTGTTCGAGGGCCGGCTGCCGGATTTCAGCATCGGCACCAACATGGGCGCGACCTGCGACCCGGCGATCGAGGCGCTGACCGTCGCCCATTGCGCCGCGGCGGAGGGCTATACCTCGGTACTCAACGGCCGGTTCAAGGGCGGCTGGACCACGCGGCACTATGGCCGCCCGGCGGAGGGCCTGCATGCGATCCAGATGGAACTGGCGCAGGCGACCTACTGCCAGGAAAGCCCGCCCTGGACGTATCTGCCGGAGCGCGCGGACAACTTGCGCGCCCATCTCACCCAAATTCTGACTGATCTCAAAAACTGGAGGCCCTCGGCATGAGCGATCCCCGCAAGAACACCCGCGATATTTTCCCGCCCACCGGCACGGAGCTGAACGCCAAGTCCTGGATGACCGAGGCGCCGCTGCGGATGATGATGAACAACCTGCACCCCGATGTGGCGGAAAACCCGCATGAGCTGGTGGTGTATGGCGGCATCGGCCGCGCCGCGCGCACCTGGCAGGATTTCGACATGATCGTCGAGAGCCTGAAAAACCTGGAGGAAGACCAGACCCTGATGGTGCAGTCCGGCAAACCGGTCGGTGTCTTCCAGACCCACAAGGACGCGCCGCGGGTGCTGATCGCCAACTCCAACCTGGTGCCGCATTGGGCCAATTGGGACCATTTCAACGAGCTCGATAAGAAGGGCCTGATGATGTACGGCCAGATGACGGCCGGCTCGTGGATCTATATCGGCACGCAAGGCATCGTGCAGGGCACCTATGAGACCTTTGCCGAGGCCGGCCGCCAGCATTTCGGCGGCGACCTGACCGGCAAGTGGATCCTGACCGGCGGTCTGGGCGGCATGGGCGGCGCGCAGCCGCTGGCGGCGGTATTCGCCGGTGCCTGCTGCCTGGCGGTGGAGTGCAACCCGGACTCGATCGACTTCCGCCTGCGCACCAAATACCTGGACGAGAAGGCCGAAACCCTGGACGAGGCGCTGGAGATGATCGAGCGCTGGACCGCCGCCGGTGAGGCGAAATCCGTGGGCCTGCTGGGCAACGCTGCGGATGTGTTCGCCGAGCTGGTGGAGCGCGCCAAGGCGGGCGGCATCCGCCCCGATATCGTCACCGACCAGACCTCGGCGCATGACCCGGTCAATGGCTACCTGCCGCAGGGCTGGACCATGGCGGAGTGGAAGGAAAAGCGCGAAACCGACAAGAAAGCGGTTGAGAAAGCGGCCCGTGCCTCGATGAAGGTTCAGGTCAAGGCGATGTGCGATTTCCACGCCATGGGCATCCCCACGGTGGATTACGGCAACAACATCCGCCAGATGGCGCTGGAGGAGGGGCTGGAGAACGCCTTCGACTTCCCCGGCTTTGTGCCCGCCTATATCCGTCCGCTGTTCTGCCGCGGCATCGGCCCGTTCCGCTGGGCGGCGCTGTCGGGTGATCCGGAGGATATCCGCAAGACCGACGCCAAGATGAAGGAGCTGTTCCCCGACAACGAAGGCCTGCACCGCTGGCTGGACATGGCGCAGGAGCGGATTGCCTTCCAGGGCCTGCCCGCGCGGATCTGCTGGATCGGCCTCGGCGACCGCCACAAGGCGGGTCTGGCCTTCAACGAGATGGTCAAGAACGGCGAGCTGAAGGCGCCGGTTGTCATCGGCCGCGACCATCTGGACAGTGGCTCGGTGGCCTCGCCCAACCGCGAGACCGAGGCGATGATGGACGGCTCCGACGCGGTATCCGACTGGCCGCTGCTGAATGCGCTCCTGAACACCGCCTCGGGCGCCACCTGGGTGTCGCTGCACCACGGCGGCGGCGTCGGCATGGGCTTTTCACAGCACTCCGGCGTGGTGATTTGCTGCGACGGCAGCGACGATGCGGCGCGCCGCATCGGCCGCGTGCTGTGGAACGACCCGGCGACGGGCGTGATGCGCCATGCGGATGCGGGGTATGACATCGCCAAGGACTGCGCGCGCGAGCACGGGCTGAACCTGCCCGGTATCCTGGGCTGACAGTCCGGGTGAAGCGAGGCTGAAATCCGGCACGGATTTCAGCCATGAAAAATCGATTTTTCATGGCCGTTTTTCTCGTAGTAAAACGGCTACGCCTCGTTCAGCAGCCGCTCGGCAGTGTGTTTGGCGTCACTCAGATGCTGCTCGATCGCCTTTTGCGCGGCCTTGGCGTTGCCTGACACGATGGCCGCGCAGATCTCCTGCATATGGGCAGGGCCGGGTTTCCGGCGCTCTGCGGTGGACAGCGTCACGGCCCGCAGCCTGCTGATGCGCCCGTTCAGACGCTGGGCGATTTCCCAGGCGACATTGTGGCCGGCGCCTTCAAAGATGATCCGGTAGAACTCTGTCGTGGCCCGCAGCATGGGACCGGGAACGCCCGCGGCCACCGCATCCTGCAGCGCCTGCAAGCTGTTCCGCAGCGCCGCGGCGAGGTCCGGCGTCATGTTCCGGGCGCAGGCGGTGGCGGCGGCGGTCTCCAGCATCTGGCGGATGTCATAGATCTGCCGCGCATCCTCCCAGCTGAGCTGCGCCACAATCGGGCCCTTGCCGGGCAGGATCTCCACCAGACCCTCGGCCTCCAGGTACCGGATGGTCTCGCGCACCACCGTCCGGCTGACGCCGAGCTGGTCGCACAAGGGGCGCTCCACCAGCCGCTCGCCGGGCGCAAACCGGCCGGAGATGATCGCCTCGCGCATCCGCTCCTGCACGATGTCGCGCAGAGTCTGCGGCGGCTGGTCGATTCTGCGCATCACAGGCGGGGTTCCGGAGCTGGTCATATGTCCTCCGATAGCAACGGCGGCAGGGCGGAACAAGTCCGCATTGACATACTGTATGATGGTATACCATATTATGGCAACTGGAATCAGACAGGAAAGACCCGCCCATGCCCGCCGAAATCCGCAAGACGCTGCTGCATGTCGAAGAAACCCTGATCGAGGGTGGCAAACCGGCGGAAACGCCGCTGAGGATGATTGCCGCGGTGGCGGTGATCAAAAACCCCTGGGCCGGGCAGGGTTTTGTCGAGGACCTGCGCCCGGCGATCCATGACTGCGCCCCGGGCCTGGGGGAGAAGCTGACGGCGATGATCCTGGAGGCCGCCGGCGGCGGCGGCAAGGTCGAGGGCTACGGCAAATCCGCCATCGTCGGCGTGAACGGCGAGGTCGAGCATGCCTCTGCCCTGATCCACACCCTGCGCTTCGGCAACCACTTCCGCGAGGCGGTGGGGGCAAAATCCTACCTGGCCTTCACCAACACCCGCGGCCCGGCCAATGCGCCCTTGCAGATCCCGCTGATGGACAAGAACGACGGCGGGCGGCGCAGCCATTACCTGACCATCCAGCTGTCGGTGGCGGATGCACCGGGGCCGGATGAGATCGTGATCGCGCTTGGCGCCTCGATCGGCGGGCGGCCGCATCACCGGATCGGCGACCGCTATCAGGACCTGAAGGAACTGGGCCATGACGCCGACAACCCTGCCGCTGTCTGAGCCTTACGGCCCCGTCACCTGCCAGCGGGCGGGGCAGGGCGCGCCGGTGGTGCTGATCCACGGGGTCGGCATGCAATCGGCGGCCTGGGCGCCGCAGACCGCGGCGCTGTCCCTGACGCATCAGGTGATCGCGCTGGACATGCCCGGCCACGGCGGCAGCGCGCCGCTGCCCGCAGGCGCGGAGCTGCCGGAATATGTGGCGTGGCTGCACGCCGTGCTGCAGGCGCTGGACCTGGGGCCGGTCAGCTTGGCGGGCCATTCCATGGGCGCGCTGATTGCCGGCGGCTATGCGGTCTGCCATCCTGAGGCCGTGGCCCGGGTGGCGTTGCTGAACGGGGTGTTCCGGCGTTCGCCGGAGGCCCGGGCTGCGGTCGAAGCCCGCGCCGCCGAAATCCGCGCAGGCAGTTTCGACCTGGACACGCCGCTGATCCGCTGGTTCGGCGAGAGCGCGGCGGACCAGACCGCCAGGGCGCAGGTGGCCGGATGGCTGTCGGGCGTGAACCTGCAAGGCTACGCCGCGGCCTATACCGCCTTTGCCCGCGGCGACAGCACCTATGCGGACGGGTTTGGCGGCATCCGCTGCCCGCTGCTGGCGCTGACCGGCGATGGCGATCCGAACTCGACGCCGGAGATGGCGCAGGCCATGGCAGAGGCAGCGCCCATGGGCCACGCTGTTGTCATCGAACGCCACAGGCATATGGTCAACCTCACCGCCCCCGCCGCGGTCACCGCGGCCCTGCGGGATTGGCTGAACACGGAAGGAGCAACGTCATGAGCGGCATCGACCCGCGCGCCCTGCGCAACGCCTTTGGCACCTTCATGACCGGCGTCACCGTGGTGACGGCGCATGATCCGGAGGGCAATCCCATCGGCTTTACCGCCAACTCCTTCACCTCGGTGTCGCTGGACCCGCCCTTGGTGCTGGTCTGCCTGGCCAATTCCTCCAGCAATTACGCGGCGTTTGAACAGGCGAGCGGCTTTGCCATCAATGTGCTGGCGGAAGATCAGAAAGACGTCTCCAACACCTTTGCCCGGCCCGTCGAGGACCGTTTTGCCGCCGTTGAGTGGCGCAAAGGACCGCAGGGCAGCCCGGTGTTTGAGGGCGTTTCCGCCTGGTTCGACTGCTCCATGCACCAAAGGGTGGAGGCCGGCGACCACCTGATCCTGATCGGACAGGTGGCGGCGTTCGAGACCTCGCCCTTGCCGGGGCTGGGATACGCCCGCGGCGCCTATGTGACGGCAGCCGCCGAAGCCGAAGCCTTGAGCCAGGGCGCCAAGCTGATCGTCTCGGCCCTGATTGAACATGAGGGCAAGGTGCTGCTCATGGGCAACGATCAGGGCAGGCTGACGCTGCCGGAAACAAGGGTGGGCAAGGAAGGCGCCTCGGCGGCGCTGGCCCGGTTGATTGCCGAGACCGGCGTCGAGGCGGAGCCGGGGTTCATCTATTCGGTTTTCGAGGACGAAGCGCGCGAACATCAGCACATCTCGTTCCTGTGCCAATCCGCGGGGGGCAGGCCGGCCAAAGGGGTATTCACGCCGCTGACTCAATCCACGCTGATGGACATCGCCGATGCGGCGGTCTGCACCATGCTGGAGCGGTTCGCCAGTGAAAGCCGGATGGGCAATTTCGGGGTGTATTATGGAA
The DNA here is from genome assembly GCF_025857195.1 of Leisingera thetidis. Classification (NCBI taxonomy): domain Bacteria; kingdom Pseudomonadati; phylum Pseudomonadota; class Alphaproteobacteria; order Rhodobacterales; family Roseobacteraceae; genus Leisingera; species Leisingera thetidis. The sequence continues at coordinate 58,077 of NZ_CP109788.1, forward strand.
ACCAGAGCCGGGGCCAGGTGCGCCCGGTCGGGACAGGGAGCAAGGGCGCATGAAATTTTCCCTCTTTGCGCATATGGAGCGGATCTCGGAGTCCGAGGATCAGAAGCAGCTCTATGACGAGTTCATCCAGCTGTGCAAAATCGCCGATGACGGCGGCATGCACGCGGTCTGGACGGGTGAGCATCACGGGATGAATTTCACCATCTCGCCGAACCCGTTCCTGAACCTCATTGACGTGGCGCGGCACACCAGGAACGTGCGGCTGGGCACGGGGACGGTGATTGCGCCGTTCTGGCATCCGGTCCGGCTGGCAGGCGAGGCGGCGATGACCGACATCATCACCAATGGCCGCCTGGATCTGGGCATCGCCCGCGGCGCCTACAGTTACGAATACGAGCGCATGAGGCCCGGCATGGACGCCTGGGAGGCCGGCCAGCGGATGCGGGAGCTGATCCCGGCGGTGCAGGGGCTGTGGCAGGGCGATTACGCGCAGGAGGGGGAGTTCCATTCCTTCCCGAAAACCACGTCGTCGCCAAAGCCGGTGCAGGAAAACGGCCCGCCGATCTGGGTTGCTGCGCGGGACCCCAACAGCCATGAATTTGCGGTAGCGAATGGCTGCAACGTGCAGGTGACGCCGCTGTGGAAGGGCGACGAGGAAATCACCGACCTGATGGGCAAGTTCAACGATGCCTGCGCCAAGCATTCCGATGTGCCGCGTCCCAGGATCATGCTGCTGCAGCACACCTATGTGGCCGACAGTGCCGCGGATGTGAAACGCGGGGCGGAAGAGCTCAATCGCTTCTACTGCTATTTCGGCGCCTGGTTCATGAACCAGCGGGGTGTTTCTCAGGGCTTGATCGATCCGCTGAGCGATGAAGAAATCGCCGCGCATCCGTTCTACTCTCCGGAAGCGATGGAGCGCGATCTGGTGATCGGCGAACCGGCAGCGGTGATCGAGCGGCTGAAGAAATATGAGGCGCTTGGCTATGATGAGTATTCGTTCTGGATCGACAGCAGCATGAGCTTTGAGCGCAAGAAAGCCTCTCTGGAGCGGTTCATCGCGCAAGTCATGCCGGCGTTTCAGTAAAGGAGAGTGCAAATGCAGTCCTTCCAGCAGTATATCGGCGGCGCGTTTGAGGATGCAGGCGCCACGTTCGACAGCCTCGACCCGGCGACCGGCACGCCCTGGGCGCGGATGCCTGCGGCATCGGCGGCGGATGTGGACCGGGCGGTCCGCGCGGCGGAGGCTGCGTTCTTCTCGGCTGAGTGGGCGGGGATGAGTGCCACCCAGCGCGGCAAGCTGCTGATGCGGCTGGCGGATCTGGTGGCGGAAAATGCGCCCAGGCTCGCCGAGCTGGAAACCCGCGACACCGGCAAGATCATCCGCGAGACCTCGGCGCAGATCGCCTATGTGGCGGAATACTACCGCTATTACGCCGGCCTCGCGGACAAGATCGAGGGCGCGCACCTGCCGATCGACAAGCCCGACATGGAGGTCTGGCTGCGGCGCGAGCCGGTGGGCGTGGTGGCCGCCATCGTGCCGTGGAATTCGCAGCTGTTCCTGTCGGCGGTGAAGATCGGCCCGGCGCTGGCGGCGGGCTGCACGGTGGTTCTGAAAGCCTCGGAGGAAGGCCCGGCGCCGATGCTGGAGTTTGCCCGCCTCTTTGATCAGGCGGGATTTCCGCCCGGTGTCTTGAACGTGATCACCGGCGGGCCGGAAGCGGGGGCGGCGCTCACCAGCCACGCATCGGTCGCCCATGTCGCCTTCACCGGCGGGCCGGAGACCGCGCGCCATATTGTGCGCAACTCGGCCGAGAACCTTGCCTCCACCTCGCTGGAGCTGGGCGGCAAGTCGCCCTTCATCGTGTTCGATGACGCCGATCTGGAAAGTGCCGTGAACGCGCAGGTGTCGGGCATCTTTGCCGCCACCGGGCAAAGCTGCGTTGCGGGCTCGCGGCTGGTGATCCAGAAAGGCATCAAGGACGCCTTCCTCAAGCGGCTGAAGGAAAAGGCCGAAGCCGTGGTGATCGGCGCGCCGCAGGATATGGCCACCGAAGTCGGGCCTCTGTGCACGCTCAAGCAGCGCGACCATGCGCTGCGGCTGATCGCGGCCTCGGTGCAGGCGGGCGCCAGGCTGATCACCGGCGGCGCGGCGGTGGAGGGCGCGGGATTCTACTTCCCGCCCACCGTGCTGGATTGCTCTGAGGCGCCGGAGGCCCCGTGCCTCAGCACCGAATTCTTCGGGCCGGTCCTGTCGGTGGTCAGTTTTGAAACCGAAGCGGAAGCGCTGGAGATTGCCAACAGCACCGCCTTTGGCCTCGCCTCGGGCGTGTTCACGCAAAACCTCACCCGCGCGCACCGGATGATCCGGGGCATCCGGGCGGGCATCGTCTGGGTCAACACCTACCGCGCCGTCAGCCCGATTGCGCCTTTCGGCGGCCACGGCCTCAGCGGCCACGGGCGCGAGGGCGGGCTTCAGGCGGCGCTGGATTACACCAGGGTCAAGGCGGTCTGGCTGCGCACCAGCGACGAGGCGATCCCCGATCCCTTTGTGATGCGGTAACCGGCCGCGCCGGGTTCCGCCATTGGCGCGGCCCTGAGCCGTCCTGCCATTCCCGTGGCGGGACGGCTTTTCATTTGCGGGCGGCCTCGATCCAAGCCGCTGCGATTAAAGCGGAACACCCTGCTTAGCCGCACTCGAAGCAGGGGTAAGCCATAGATTTCTTTTTCATGACCCGGCGATGTGGAATTCCTGTTGGGGAAGACCGGCAGGGGGCAGCCCTTGCCGCAGTGTCAGGAGAGGGTTTGGAGATGGCGATTGAAAAAGTAGACACGCTGGTTGTCGGTGCGGGCCAGGCGGGCGTCGCCATGAGCGAGCATCTGAGCAGCAAAGGCGTGCCGCATCTGGTGCTGGAAAAGAACCGCATCGCCGAGGCCTGGCGCACCGGGCGCTGGGATTCCCTGGTCGCCAACGGCCCGGCCTGGCACGACCGCTTTCCGAACCTGGAGTTCACCGGCACCGATCCCGAGGCCTTTGCCGGCAAGGACCGGGTGGCGGATTACTTTGCCGAATATGCCGAGCGCATCCAGGCGCCGGTCCGCACCGGCGTCGAGGTGCTGAAGGCCGAGCGCCTCAATGGCAGCGGCGGCTTCCGGGTCGAGACCTCGGACGGGGTGATCGAGGCGCAGCGCATCGTCGCCGCCACCGGCGCCTTCCAGCATCCGGTGATCCCGCCGGTGGTGCCGGAGAGCGCGGCGGTGAACCAGCTGCATTCCTTCCACTACCGCAACCCCGATCAGCTGCCCGAGGGGGCGGTGCTGGTGGTGGGGGCAGGCTCCTCGGGCGCGCAGATCGCCGATGAGCTGAACCGGGCGGGCCGCAAGGTCTACCTGTCGGTGGGGCCGCACGACCGGCCGCCGCGGATGTACCGGGGCCGCGATTTTGTCTGGTGGCTGGGGGTCTTGGGCCTGTGGGACCAGGCGGCGATGGAGCCGGGCAAGGAGCATGTGACGATCTCCGTCAGCGGCGCCTATGGCGGCCAGACCATGGACTTCCGCCGCTTGGGCGGCGAGGGCGTGACCCTGCTGGGGCTGACCGAGTCCTATGAGGACGGGGTGCTGAATTTTGCCGGCGACCTGCAGGACAACATCGCCAGCGGCGACGCCGATTACCTGAAGATGCTGGATCTGGCCGATGCCTATGTGGCGCGCACCGGGATTGACCTGCCGCAGGAGCCGCAGGCGCGCGAAGCCTTCCCGGACCCGGAAAGCCTGACCCATCCGGTGCGGGCGCTGGATCTGGCCGAGGCCGGGATCACCACCATCCTCTGGGCCACCGGCTTCCGCCAGGATTTCAGCTGGATGCAGGTCGATGCCTTTGACGCGCAGGGCCGTCCGCAGCATCAGCGCGGGGTGTCGGTGGAGCCGGGGATCTATTTCCTGGGCCTGCCCTGGCAGTCGCGCCGCGGCTCGACCTTTATCTGGGGGGTCTGGCATGATGCCAGGCATGTGGCCGATCAGATCGCCATCCAGCGCGACTATGAGGCCTACCGCGGCCCGGCCGGGCGCCGCGCGGACCAGGCCTGAACCCTTGCACCGCCGGGCCATCCTGCCCGGCGGCCCGCCATCCCGCCATGCCAGGAGGACACCATGGCCCATACCCGTATCCGAAAATTCAATACTTCTGACACCTATCCGGAACAGAACCTGGACAATGACCTGTGCCAGGCGGTGGTGACCACCGGCGGCAAAACCGTTTACCTGCGCGGCCAGTGCCCGCAGAACCTGGATGATGCGAAGAACATCGAGAGCCACGACCCGGTGGAGCAGACCCATAAGGTGATGCAGAACATCAAGCAGCTGATCGAGGAGGCCGGCGGCTCGATGCAGCATCTGGTCAAGGTGGTGGTCTATATCACCGATGTGCGCCACCGCGAGGCGGTCTACCGCACCATGGGCGAATACATCAAAGGCGTGCATCCGGTGTCCACCGGGCTGGTGGTGCAGGCATTGGCGCGGCCGGAGTGGCTGGTGGAGATCGACGGCACCGCTGTCATTCCGGACTGAGCGCGGGGTTGAGGGCGGGAACGAGGGGGCTGTCTGCCCCCTCGCGCTTCCCCGAGGATATTTACAGCCAGAAGAAGGACGATCCGTCTCTGGTGGCTGGTGAGGAGGAAATACGATGACATTTTCGCTTGTGGCGCGCTGTGCGCAGACCGGCATGTTCGGGGTGGCGATTTCGTCCTCTTCGCCGGCGGTGGCGGCGCGCTGTTCCTTTGCGCGCGCCGGCGTCGGCGCGGTGGCGAGCCAGAACGTGACCGACCCCAGCCTTGGGCCCCTGGCGCTGGATCTGATGGAGCAGGGCATGACCGCCGCCGCCGCGGTGGCCAAGGTGCGCGAGATCGGGCGGTTCATCGACTACCGGCAGGTGCTGGCGGTGGACAGCATCGGCGGCACCGCCATTCATTCGGGGCCGAATTCTCTGGGGATCTGGACCCAGGCGGAAGGCAAGGATGTGGCCTCGGGCGGCAACTTGCTGGCCAATGACGGGGTGTGCCAGGCGGTTGTGGACGGATTCCAGGCGGCTGAAGGGCATCTGGGCGACCGGCTGATTGCCGCGATGCGCGCCGGGCTGGCGGCGGGCGGCGAGGCCGGGCCGGTGCATTCGGCAGGCATGAAGCTCGTCGACAAGGTGAGCTGGCCGGTGGCGGATCTGCGCTGCGACTGGACCGGGGACTGCCCGATTGAGAACATCGCCGCCGCCTGGGAGATCTACAAGCCGCAGCTGGACGCCTATGTGCAGCGCGCGCTCGACCCGCGGGAGGCGCCGTCCTACGGCGTGCCCGGCGACGAATGAGTGCGGCGGAACAGGGAGGGAAAGAGATGCTGGATTACACCCATGACGACTGGAAGAGCCGCGCCGCGGCGCTGACGTTCCGCAGCCGCGCGTTCATTGACGGCAAGTTCACCGATGCGGCGTCAGGCAGAACTTTTGCCAGCGTGAACCCGGCGACGGGGGAGGTGCTGGCCGAGGTCGCCGAATGCGATGCCGGGGATGTGGACCGCGCGGTGGCGGCCGGGCGCCGGGCGTTCGAGGACGGGCGCTGGTCGCGGATGGCGCCGGGGGACCGCAAGGCGGTGCTGCTGCGGCTGGCCGGCCTGATCCGCGCCAATCTGGAGGAGATGGCGCTGCTGGACAGCTTGGACATGGGCAAGCTGGTGACCGATGCGGCGACGGTGGATGCGCCCGGCTCGGCGCATTTTTTCCAGTGGTACGGCGAGGCCATCGACAAGATCTATGACGAGGTGGCGCCGACCGGGCCGGGCGATCTGGCGCTGGTCTCCCGCGTGCCTTTGGGGGTGGTGGGGGCGGTGACGCCCTGGAATTTCCCGCTCGACATGGCGACCTGGAAGGCGGCGGCAGCACTGGCGGCGGGCAATTCGGTGGTGCTGAAACCGGCGGAGCAATCGCCCTTGTCTGCCCTGCGGCTGGCGGAGCTGGCGGCGGAAGCCGGGGTTCCGGACGGGGTCTTCAACGTGGTGCCGGGCTATGGCGCCACCGCGGGCAAGGCGCTGGGGCTGCATATGGATGTGGATTGCCTTGCCTTCACCGGATCGACCGCCATCGGCAAGATGTTCATGCAGTATTCCGGCCAGTCGAACCTGAAACAGGTCTGGCCCGAGACCGGCGGCAAGTCCCCCAATCTGGTGTTTGCCGACTGCGGCGATCTGGACGCCGCCGCCGACATGGCTGCCTTCGGCATCTTCTTCAATCAGGGCGAGGTGTGTTCGGCCAACTCGCGGCTTTACGTCGAACGCTCCATCCAGCAGGAATTTGTCGAAAAGCTGATTGCCCGCGCCGCGGCCACCCAGCCGGGCGATCCGCTGGATCCGGCCTCGAAAATGGGCGCCATCGTCGATGAGAAACAGACCGAGGGCATCATGCGCTGTGTCGAGGCGGGCAAGGCCTCGGCCAATCTGGTGGCGGGCGGCGCGCGCGTCACGGTGAACGGCAAGGGCTGTTTCGTGCAGCCGACGATCTTTGATGACGTCAGCCATGAAGATCCGCTGGCGCGGGATGAGATATTCGGCCCCGTCCTGTCGGTGATCCCGTTCGACCGCGAGGAAGAGGCGGTGGCGATGGCCAATGACTCGATCTATGGGCTGGCCGCATCCGTCTGGACCGATAACCTCAGCCGCGCCTGCCGGGTGGCGGAGCGGCTGCAGGTCGGCACGGTGTCGGTCAATACGGTCGATGCGCTGTCGGCGCAGACACCGTTCGGCGGCATGAAGCAATCCGGGTTCGGAAGGGATCTGTCCTTGCACTCGCTGGAGAAGTACACTGCTCTGAAGACCACCTGGATCAAGTACAAGACCTGATCCCAGCCATTCCGGGAGAGCCTGCCTTTGCCAGTCAGATACACGCTGCGCCAGCTGGAGTATTTTGTGGCCGTGGGGGAGGCGGGTTCGATCGCGCTGGCCTCGGAAAAGGTGAACGTGTCGTCGCCGTCGATCTCGGCGGCGATTGCGCAGCTGGAGCAGGAATTCGCCCTGCCGCTGTTCGTGCGCCAGCATGCGCAAGGGCTGGCGCTGACCCAGGCGGGGCGGGTGATGCTGGAACAGGCCCGCACCGTGCTGCGCGAGGCCGAGCGGATGAGGGATATTGCCGGCGATATCTCCGGCCAGGTGCGCGGGCCGCTGGCGATCGGCTGCCTGTTGACCTTTGCCCAGGTGGTGCTGCCTGCGGTGCGGCGCGGGTTCGAGGACCGCTACAAGGACGTTCAGGTGCGCCAGATCGAGCTGGATCAGGCCGCGGTCTTCAGCGGCATCCGGCGGGCGGAGCTGGACATTGCGCTGACCTACAATCTGGATATCCCGGCGGATCTGCGGTTCATCACCCTGGCGGAGCTGCCGCCTTATGCGCTGGTCAGCGAGGGGCATCCGCTGGCGGATCGGGCGGAGGTCACGGTGCAAGAGCTGCGCGAGCATCCGATGGTGCTGCTGGACCTGCCGTTCAGTGCCGAATACTTCCTGTCGTTCTTCCATGAGGCCGGGATCAAGCCCAACGTGGCCGAGCGCACCCGCGACATGGCGGTGATGCGCAGCCTGGTGGCCAATGGATACGGCTATTCGATCGCCAATATCCGTCCGGTCAACGACCAGTCCCCCGACGGCAAGACGCTGAAGTTCATCCCGCTGAAGGGCGATCTGCGGCCGATGCGGATGGGCCTGCTGATGGCGCCGGATTCGGAGAATTCGATCACCATCCGGTCGTTTGTGGAGCATTGCGCGGAGCTGGTGAAGGACGGTGCGCTGCCGGGCTTGAACGCCGCGCCGCAAGGGCAGGCCAGCGGCTTAGCGGCAGGCTAATCAATGCTTCCGCAAGCTGACCTTTAGCGTCGCGCCCAGTGCTGTACCCTTTGGAGGCTCTTGCACCAAAGGAGATGGAAATTGCGCGATCCCCGCTATGACATTCTGTTCGAGCCGATGAAGATCGGCCCGCTCACCGCCAAGAACCGGTTTTACCAGGTGCCGCATTGCAACGGCGGCGGCTACCGCGACCCCTCTGCCGCGGCAGAGATGCGCGGCATCAAGGCCGAAGGCGGCTGGGGCGTGATCTTCACCGAACAGTGCGAGATGCATCACACCTCGGAAATCACCCCCTTCATCGAGCTGCGCCTGTGGGAGGACAAGGATATCCCGCAGCTGCGCCGGATGTCGGAGAAGATGAAGACCCACGGCGCGCTGGCGGGCATCCAGCTGGCCTATTCCGGGATCAACGGCCCGAACCTCTATTCCAAGGAGGTGCCGCTGGCGCCCTCCGCCCTGCCGATCCGCACCTTCACCAATGACCCGGTGCAGGCCCGCGCGCTGGACAAGCAGGACATCAGGGATCTGCGCCGCTGGTTCGTGAATGCGGCGAAACGCTCCAAGGAGGCGGGTTTTGACCTGATTTGCCTTTACGGCGCGCATGGCTTCGGGATCTTCCAGCACTTCCTGAGCCGGGCCACCAACCAGCGGTCGGACGAGTACGGCGGCAGCTTGGAGAACCGCGCCCGGTTCAGCCAGGAGGTGATTGCCGACATGCGCGATGCGGTGGGGGACACCATGGCGATCACGCTGCGGGTCAGCTTGGACGAAACCATCGGCGAGCTGGGTTTTTCCAACGCCGAGGTGCGCGATTATATCGAGATGAACAAGGACCTGCCGGACCTGTGGGACCTGGCGCAGGGGACGTGGGAAGACTGCTCCGGCCCTTCACGGTTCAAGGAGGAAGCGGCGCAGGAACAGCTGGTGCGTGGCATTCATGAGCTGACGGAGAAGCCCATCGTGGGTGTCGGCCGCTTCACCAGCCCGGACGTGATGGCGAAGATGGTGAAATCCGGAACGCTGGATTTCATTGGCTGCGCGCGGCCGTCGATTGCCGATCCGTTCCTGCCCAAGAAGATCGAGGAAGGCCGCATCGAGGACATCCGCGAATGCATCGGCTGCAACATCTGCATCACCGGCGACATGACCATGTCGATCAGCCGCTGCACCCAGAACCCGACCTTCATGGAGGAATGGCGCAAGGGCTGGCATCCTGAGAAGATGAACACCAAGGGCGCAAGCTCCAACGTGCTGGTGATCGGCTCCGGCCCTGCCGGGCTGGAAGCGGCCTGGGCGCTGTGCCGCCGCGGCTATGACGTGGCGGTGGCCGAGGCCAAGGACGTGATCGGCGGCCGGGTGACGCGCGAGCGGCAGCTGCCGGGCCTCAATGCCTGGGGCCGCGTCGTGGACTACCGCGACTACCAGCTGAGCCAGCGCCCGAATGTGGAGATCTACCGCGAAAGCCCGCTGGATGCCGGCAGCATCCTGGAGTTCGGGTTCGAGAACATCTGCATCTCCACCGGCTCCACCTGGCGCCGCGACGGGGTCTCCCGCCAGCATGTGGTGCCGATGCCGATTGCCGATGGCGCCAAGGTCTATACCCCCGACGACCTGATGGACGGCACCATTCCCGAGGGCCGGGTGGTGGTCTATGACGACGACCACTACTACATGGGCGGGGTTCTGGCGGAGCTTTTGGCGTCGAAAGGCGCGCAGGTGACGCTGGTCACGCCCTCGGCCTATGTCAGCGACTGGACCAACAACACGCTGGAGCAGGTGGCCATCCACCCGCGGCTGGTCGAGGCCGGTGTGGAAATCGTTCTCAATCAGGGCATTAGTGAAATTCACGCCGGGCATGTGGTCAGCAACTGCACCTATACCGGCCGCACCTGGAATATCGAGGCGGACGCCGTGGTGATGGTCGCCTCGCGCATTGGCAATGATGCCCTTTACCAGAATCTCCTCGCCCGCGAGGCGGAATGGCTGGACGCAGGCATCAAATCGGTCAAACTGATCGGCGATGCGAACGCGCCGGGGCCGATTGCGTGGGCAACTTACGCAGGCCACCGCTATGCGCGCGAGCTGGATGGGCCGGACATTGGCGATGCGCTGCCGTTCCGCCGCGAGATCACCGAGCTGGCCGCAGAGTGAGGAGAAAGATCATGAGTGATTCCATTTACAAGACGGTCGATGTGGTGGGCAGCTCCGCCAGCAGCATCGAGGATGCGGTGAGCGGCGCCATTGCCAAGGCGTCCAAGACCATCGACCACATCAGCTGGTTCGAGGTCGGCGAGATCCGCGGCCATGTCGAGGACGGCAAGGTGGCGCATTACCAGGTCGGGCTCAAGATCGGGTTCCGGCTTGACTGACACGGCCAGGACACTGGAGATCCTGGAGCGGCTGATCGCGTTTGACACGGTCAGCTGCAACTCCAATCTGGACTTGGCCGCCTATGCGGCGGCCGTTCTGGCGGACTGCGGCTTTGCGGTGACGCGGCTGCCGTCGCCGGATGGCTCCAAAACCGGGCTTTATGCCGAAAAAGGCCCGGCGGGGCCGGGGGTGCTGCTGTCGGCGCATACCGATGTGGTGCCGGTGGAGGGGCAGGCCTGGAGCCGCGACCCCTTCCGCCTGACCCGCGGGGAGGGGCGCGTTTACGGGCGCGGCACCACCGACATGAAGGGCTATGTAGCCAGTGTTCTGGCGCTGGCCGGGAGCGCCGCGCAGGCGGAGCTGCGGGAGCCGCTGAAGATTGTCCTCTCTTATGACGAGGAAGTCGGCTGCGTCGGCATTCAGCAGATGCTGGAGCGGCTGGCGCCGCTGCTGGGCAGCCCGCGCGCCTGTTTCGTGGGGGAGCCGACGGACATGCAGGTGGCCATCGGCCACAAGGGCAAGGCGGCGCTGCGCGCCATCTGCCACGGCCAGAGCGGCCATTCGGCGCTGGCGCCCGATTTCACCAACGCGCTGCATCTGGCGGCGGATTTCCTGACCGAACTGCGGGCTTTGCAAGAGGATCTTGCCGCGGGCGGTGCGCAGGACGCGGCCTATGACATCCCCTATACCACCGTGCACGCAGGGAAAATGTCCGGCGGCACCGCGCTCAACATCGTGCCGGACCGGGCCGGGGTGACATTCGAGTACCGCCATCTGGCCGCCGACCGGGCAGAGGACATTCTGGCCCGCATCGAGGCGGCGGCGGAGCGGGTCAGCGCCCGTTATCCGGCACCGGAGGCGCGGATCGAGGTGGAGCAGTACAACGCCTATCCCGGCCTCGACGTGCCGCCGGACAGCCCGGTGGCGGCCTATGCCCGGAAACTCGCCCGCAGCAGCACCTCCACCAAAGTGGCTTTCGGCACCGAGGCCGGGTTCTTTGCCCGGCTGGGCATTCCCACCGTGGTCTGCGGCCCGGGGTCGATGGCGGGGCAGGGGCACAAGCCGGACGAATATCTGGCGCTGGACCAGCTGGCCGCCTGCGGCGCGATGATGGACCGGATCCTGCAGGATCTGACCGGTTGAGGAACACCTGACATGACGATGACAGCCTATCTGCAGACGATGCAGCGTGGAACGCTTGAGAGCTGGGGCAGGCCCGAAGATATCGGCTCCGAAACCGTCGAGGGGTCGCCGCACTGCGCCGGCCGCTTTGATCTTGGCGGCCCGGACGGGACGGTCTTTGGCGGCGTGTACTCCGTGACCAGAGGCAAGTACCGGACCGTCTATGGCTTTCACGAGCACGCAACCCTGTTGGACGGGGTGGTGGCGCTGACCGATGAGACAACCGGCGAAACCGTGGTCTACGGGCCGGGCGACAGTTGGATCATCGCCAAGGGCACACCGGTGCTGTGGGACATCCGCAGTGATACGGCAGACAAGTCTTTTCTGGCTGTGACCACGGACCTGCCGTCGTAATTTTTGTTGCGCAGGCCAGGCCGAGAGCCGGTTTCAAGGATCCGGCCCTCGGCCTGGCAATGCTGCCGGAAATCGTACCGGTTTTGTCAGCTGACACTTTGCCCGGCATGAGCGAAGGCGCCGGCCTGCACCGCGGGCAAAGTGATCCCGCCAGAACCTTCCCGCGTGCCGGAAAACAGCCTGCCGGGAGGCCCGCCGGCCCGATCGTGTCCTGTTGCGCGCGCGTGCCGTGCAGTGTCTGCGGTCCTGCAACCGGGAATGTCCGCATGGGCTTGGCGGCACCGGCACGCCAGCCAAGGATGCGGTTTCCGCAGCACCGCCCAGGGGCGGGCAGAGCAGGCGCGAAGCCTCCCCATGCATCATCTAAGGCATTGCTTTTGCGGGACTATCAAAGATTAGGCAAAGACTAACATTTGCTGAGGGAGTCAATGCTTAAGCAACCCCGCGGTCCTTCCTATGCTGGATCAAACGACACGCGGCAAAGGGGAGGCGCAAGTGCCCGGCAACAAGACAAATGCGATTGATGTGCGCAATGCAGTCAAGCGTTACGGGGACTTCACCGCCCTCAAGCGCATCTCGCTCACCATCGAGGACAATGAGTTCTTCACCCTGCTGGGGCCCTCGGGCTGCGGCAAGACCACGCTTTTGCGGATGATCGCCGGGTTCGAGGATGTGACCGAAGGCGAAATCCTGCTGTTCGGCGACGGGATCGCCAAGCTGCCGCCGCACCAGCGGCCGGTCAACACGGTGTTCCAGAATTACGCGCTGTTCCCGCATATGACGATCCTGGAAAACGTCGCCTTTGGCCTGGAGATGCGCGGCAAGTCCAAATCCGAAGCCCGCACCCGTGCGGGCGAGATGCTGGAGCTGGTCCAGCTGTCGCAGTTCGCTGCCCGCAAGCCGTCGCAGCTCTCCGGCGGCCAGCAGCAGCGTGTGGCGCTGGCGCGTGCGCTGGCGCCGCAACCCAAAGTCCTGCTGCTGGACGAGCCGCTGTCGGCGCTCGACCTGAAGCTGCGCAAGCAGATGCAGCTGGAGCTGAAGCACCTGCAGCGGGAGACCGGGATCACCTTTATTTTTGTCACCCACGACCAGGAGGAAGCGCTGACCATGTCCGACCGCATCGCGGTGATGTCGGCGGGCGCGCTGCAGCAGCTGGGCAGCCCGACCGAGATCTACGAGCGGCCGCGCAACATGTTTGTGGCGGATTTCATCGGTGAAACCAACCTGTTGGAGGTCTCCGTCGATCAGGTCATGAACGGCCGCGCGACCTGCCTTCTGGGCGGCGGCCATGCGCTGACCTGCAATTCGGTCGAGGGCATCGGGACCGGCGCCAAGGTGCATATGTCGGTGCGCCCCGAGCGCCTGTTCATGTCCGACGTGCCGGTCGAGGCCGAGAGCCTCAAGGGCCGGGTCGCCGAGAACATATTCGTGGGCACCGACATCAGCACGCTGGTTGATCTGGCCGAGGGGCCGCAGTTCATCGTGCGGACCTCAAACTCCGAGCGCGGCAACAAGCGGATCTTCGAGCCGGGCAGCGAGATTTTCGTCAACATGGAGCTGGGGGCCGGGCGCCTCCTGATGGACTGATGGCAGCAGGCGCAGCAACCGGCGGCTCGGCCCGCGCAGACACCTACAAGGACGCCCGCGGCTGGCTGCTGCTGCCGTCCTGGGCGGTGCTTGGCATCTTTGTGCTGGGTCCCGTCTGCATGATGCTGGTCTATTCCTTCCTGACCAAGGAATTCCGCGGCGGCGTGATCTGGGAATTCTCCCTCGCCGCCTATGACCAGTTCTTCTTTGACCGCGGGCTGTTCGGGGATGAGCCGCCGAAGCTGGAATGGACCTATATCACCATCTTCTGGCGCTCGATCTGGCAGGCCGGGGCGGCAACGCTGCTGAGCCTTCTGATCGGCTTCCCGACCGCCTATTTCATCGCCACGAGGCCCGAAAACGTGCGCCCGCTTTGGGTGTTCCTGATCACCATTCCCTATTGGGTGAACCTGCTGATCCGCACCGTCAGCATGAAGTTCCTGCTGCGCGACCAGGGCCCGCTGAATGACTTCCTGATCGGCACCGGGCTGATCGATACGCCGATCCACATCGTCAACACCAACTTTGCGGTGCAGCTGGGGCTGTTCTACTCCTACCTGCCGTTCATGGTGCTGCCGGTCTATGCCGCGGTGGAGCGCTACAACTTCTCGCTCTCCGAGGCGGCGGCGGATCTTTACGCCAGCAAATGGACCACCCTGCGCCGCATCGTGCTGCCGGCGGTGAAACCGGGCGTGGTGGCGGGCTGCATCCTGGTGTTCGTGCCGTCGATGGGCTCCTTCCTGGCGCCGGATCTTCTGGGCGGCGCCAAGAATTTCATGATCGGCTCGCTGATCGAGGAGCAGTTCAAAGGCAATGCGGGCAACTGGCCGTTCGGCGCCGCCGCATCAATGGTGCTGCTGACCATGGTGCTGATCATCCTGATGTTCTCGGCCCGCCAGCAGGCCAAAGCAGACAAGGCAGGGGGCTGAGCCATGGCGCATGTGAATGACAATATCAAAACCTACACCGGCTTCCGCGCGATCACCCTGCTGTGCCTGGTGGTGCTCTATGCCCCGCTGGTGATCGTTACCATCTACAGCTTCAACGCGTCCGCTTCGATCACCAACTGGGAGGGGGTCTCCCTGCGCTGGTACGCTGATGTGTTCACCGGCCCGGAAAGCGGCAAGTTCAAGACCGCTGCCTTCAACAGCTTCACCATCGCGATCATGGCGGCGACGGCCAGCACGATGATTGCCACGCTGGCGGCCACGGCGATGGTGCGCGGCGGCAATTTCAAGCTGCGCACGGTGTCTTTCGGTCTGATCAGCCTGCCGCTGATGGTGCCGGAGATCGTGACCGCGGTGGCGACGCTGATCTTCTTCAACGCCATCGGCTTCACCCGCGGCTACCTGACCATCCTGGTGGCGCATATCGCCTTCTGCATCCCCTTTGCCTACCTGCCGATCTCGGCCCGGATGCAGGGGATCGAGGACAGTTTCGAACAGGCGGCGATGGACCTTTACGCCACCCGGCGGCAGGCCTTCACCAAGATCCTGATGCCGCTGATGGCGCCGGGCATCATCTCGGGCTTCCTGCTGGCCTTCATCGTCTCGCTGGACGACTTCATCATCACCAATTTCGTCAAGGGCGCAGGTGTTGAAACCCTGCCCACCGCGATCTTCGGCTCGGTCAAACAGGGCATCAAGCCCAACATCATGGCGATCTCGACCATGCTGCTGAGTGTTTCGGTGGTGATGGTCACCATCAGCTACTTCGTCAGCAAATCCGACACCAATAAATGATCCAACACGGGAGAAACCACATGAAAACCCTGCTGAAATCCAGTGCCGCAGCGCTTGCGCTGAGCCTGGCCGCCAATGCTGCCGCCGCCGAGGGCAAGCTGGTGCTGTACCACTGGTTCGAATACATGCCGCAGGAGCTCTTGGAGAAGTTCACCGCGGAGACCGGCATCGAGGTGACGATGGACACCTATGACTCCAATGAATCGATGCTGGCAACGCTGAAGGCGGGCGGCTTGGGCACCTATGACCTTGCCGTGCCGGGCGATTACATGGTCGAGATCATGGCGGGCGAGGGCCTGTTGGACACCATCGGCGAGGGCGAGCTGGCCAGCAAGGGCAACATCGCGCCGGAATGGGCTGATCCCGGCTTTGATCCGGGCCGGGCGCATTCCATTCCCTATCAGTGGGGCTCCACCGCCTTTGCGGTGAACCGCGATGCCTACGGCGGCGACATCCTGACCACCGGCATCCTGTTCGCGCCGCCGGCGGAGCTGTCGGGAAAGATCAACGTGCTGGACAGCCAGGGCGAGATGATGGCGCTGGGATCGCTGCACATGGGCATTCCGCAATGCAGCCAGGACCGGGAGCAGCTGAAGGCGCTGAACGCCATGCTGCAGGGCGCCAAGCAGCATTGGGCCTCGTTCAACTCCGACACAGCCAAGGAGGTGCTGGTCTCCGGCGACGCCGCGGCGGGGATGATCTATGACGGTTTTGCTGCCAAGGCGCGGGCCGAGGGCGCCAATGTGGAATATGCCTTCCCCAAGGAGGGCTATGTGGTCTGGATGGACAATGTGGTGCTGCTGAAGGACGCGCCGAACCGTGAAAACGCGCTGAAGTTCATGGACTTCCTGCTGCAGCCCGAGAATATCGCGGTGGTCACCAACTATGCCCAGTACAATGCGGGCGTGGCCGGAACCGAGGCCTATCTGGACGCCGAACTGGCCGCCCTGCCGGAGCGCAACCCGCCGGCGGAAGC
The DNA here is from genome assembly GCF_025857195.1 of Leisingera thetidis. NCBI lineage: Bacteria > Pseudomonadati > Pseudomonadota > Alphaproteobacteria > Rhodobacterales > Roseobacteraceae > Leisingera > Leisingera thetidis. Next base: position 74,157 of record NZ_CP109788.1, read on the forward strand.
GGGCGAGGGCGTGTTCATCGAGGTCTGCGACCAGCAGACCCAGGCGGTGTACGACCAGATCTGGACCAACCTCAAGAAGTGACCCGGGAAGCGAGGGGGCTGTTTGCCCCCTCGCGCTCCCCCGAGGATATTGTCAGCCAGATGAATGAAGGATCCTGTCTTCAGGCGGCGTCCGAGGCCGGCCGGTCCGCCATTCCTGCAGCCGGTGGCGCGGGCGGTCTGCCGCGCTAAGTGGTAATGCAGCTATGGGTTGCTTTTGTCCGGGCATCTGCCCGGTCCGGGCGGGCCTGTGGCGGGACGGGGCGGTGCCCTGTCCGCGTCAGTTGCATGCCTTATGCGGGGCAATTCGCCATGAAGACCAGCGGCCAGAATGTGATTGTGCTGGGCGGCACCGGGTTCCTCGGCCAGCGGCTGGTGCGGCGGCTGCAGGAACGCGGCTGCGCTGTCAGCGCCGGGACCCGGTTTGCGGATGCCGCCGCCTCCCGCGGCAGCAGCCGGGGCAGCGGTGTCAGGCTGGTGCAGGTGGACCTGGCCGATGAGGAGTCGCTGGCCCGGGCGCTGGACGGCACCTCTGCCGTGGTCAATTGCATCGGGTTTTATGCCGAGACCCGCCAGCAGAGCTTTCAGGATGTCCATGCCGATGCCGCCCGCAGGGTTGCCCGGCTGGTGCGGGAGCATGAGGGCCAGCGTCTGATCCACATCTCCGGGATCGGTGCCAGCCTGCATTCGCCTTCGGCCTATGTCCGTGCCCGCGCCGAGGGCGAGGCCGCCGTCCGCAGCACCTGTCCCGGTGCCATCGTCCTGCGGCCCAGCGTGATGTTCAGCCGCAGCGGCGCCTTTTTCGGCGACCTGCAAAGACTTGTGGACCGCCTGCCCGTGATCCCGCTGTTCGGCAACGGGCGCACCCGGCTGCAGCCGGTCTGGGCGGGGGATGTGGCCGAAGCGGTCTGCCGGATCCTCGACGGCGCCCGCGCGCGCCGGAAGGTGTTTGAACTGGGCGGGCCGGATGTCCTTGCCTACCGGGACATCCTGCGGCGGCTGGCCGCCCGTTCCGGCCGCAGGCGGCTGCTGCTGCCGGTGCCGTTTGCGCTGTGGCAACTGGGGGCGGCGGTGCTGTCGCCGCTGCCGCGGCCGCCGGTGACCCAGGCGCAGATTGCCCTGATGCGGCATGACAACACGGTTGGCGACGGCATGGCAGGGTTTTCCGATCTCGGGATCGAGCCGCACTCCGCCATCGCCATGGGGCTGGTGTAGCGGCTGGGAGAACCGCTGCGGCAGGCCGGTTGGTTTGGCGCCCTTCAACGGAACCTCCCCGCACCGGGCCGCGCGCCCGGTGCGGGGAGGGGTCAGGCGAAGCGGACCCCGTTCCGGGTCATCGGCAGTTCCGTCACCCGCGGGCCGTTGACCGCGATGGCATTGGCCAGCGCCGGCGCCGAGGGCGGGGTGCCGGGTTCCCCGACGCCGGCCGGCATCTCGGCGGAAGGCACGATATGCACCTCGATGGCGCCGATATCGCCGATCCGCAGCGGCTCGTAATCGGGGAAGTTGGACTGGTCCACCGCGCCCGCCGTCAGGGTGATTTCGTTGCGCATCGCATGGCCGAGGCCATAGCCGATGCCGCCCTCCATCTGCGCCTTGACCACATCCGGGTTGACGGCGAGGCCGCAATCCACCGCGCAGGTGACTTTCTCGATCTTCACCCCGTCACCGGCGTTGCCGGAGATTTCGACCACTTGCGCCACATAGCTGCCAAAGCTCTTGTGGACGGCAATGCCCTGGCTGCGGCCCTCCGGCGCGCGGCCCCAGCCGCCTTTATCGGCGGCCAGCTTCAGCACCCCCGCCAGACGCTGCTGATCGGTGCCGCCGCCCTCCAGCAGGGCAAGGCGGAAGTCCACCGGGTCGCGGCCCGCGGCGCGGGCGGCCGCGTCCAGCATGGTTTCCATCACATAGGCCGTGTGGGTGTGCCCGACCGAGCGCCACCACAGGACAGAGGTGGCCTTGGCCGCGTCGCTGAGGCCGGTGAACTGTCCCGGGATCCTGTAGGGGCTGTCCGCCACCCCCTCGACCGAGCTGTGGTCGACGCCGTCATGCACCGAGAACGCTTCAAACGCGGTGCCCTTCATGATCGACTGCGCCGCCACCCGGTGGTCCCAGCCGGTGATGCTGCCGTCCGCGTCCAGACCTACCCGCACGCGGTGCGCCACGGCGGGGCGGTAATAGCCGCCGGTGATGTCGTCCTCGCGCGACCAGACCAGTTTCACCGGGCGCGAGCGGTCCGTGAGGGCAAAGGCCAGCGCCGCCTCTACCTGATAATCTGCGGTGGGGGTGGCGCGGCGGCCGAAGGAGCCGCCGGCAAACATCGTGCTGATGCGGACCTTCTCCATCGGCAGCTGGAAGATCTGCGCCATCGCCATGTGCGGGCCGGTGGGGAACTGGCAGCCGTCATGCAGGGTGATGCCGCCGTCCGCGTCGGCCTCGATGGTGCAGGTGAGCGGCTCCATCGGCGCGTGGGCCAGCAGCGGGAAGTAGAAGGTCTGCTCCACTACCTTCGCGGCACCCTCAATCTGCGCCGCGGTGGCGGCATGGTCCGCGCCGTTGACGTTGTATTGCGGTTCTGCGTTCACCGCGGCCAGCAGTTCCTCGCGGATCTGGTCCGAGCTGCGGCTTTCGGCGTTTGAGACATCCCAGTCCACGGTGATTGCGTCGCGGGCCTGGAAGGCGGCCCAGGTGTCCTCGGCATAGACCGCAACGCCCGCCTGGTTGGGCAGCACGGCGGCGCGGATGTAGCCTTTGACCGCCGTGGCGCCGGCATCGTCGAACCCGTTGGCCAGCCCGCCCATCCGCGGGCTGCGGATGATCACGGCAACCATCTGGTCCGGCAGATGCAGGTCCATCGCATACATCGCGGTGCCGTTGGTCTTGGGCCGCGAGTCCTTGCGCTTGACCTGCGGGTTGCCGATCAGGCGGAAGTCGCCGGGGTCTTTCAGCCGCGGCTCTGCCGGGGCTTCCATCTGCGCGGCGGCGGCGACAAACTCTGCCAGCGGCGCCTCCTGGCCTGCGCCCTTGATGATACTGTCCGCAAGGGTCAGCTCTGCGGGGTCGGCGCCCCACGCCTCGGCAGCGGCCCTGATCAGCATTTCACGGGCGGCAGCGCCGGCCTTGCGGTACTGCAGGAAGGAATTCGCCATCGCGGTGGAACCGCCGGTGCCCTGCATCTGCCCGAACGCCAGATTGGCATAGCGCGAGGGATCGGAGGGTGCGAATTCATACCGGATGCCCTCCATCGGCACACCCAGCTCCTCGGCGATCAGGGTGGTGAGGCCGGTGGCCGGGCCCTGGCCCGTCTCGAAGTGCTTGACGATGGCGGTGACGGTGCCGTCTGCATCGATCCGAACAAACGGGTTCAGCTGCGCAGGCGCGGAGGCGGCGGCCAGCACGCCATCGGGGCGGGCGCCCACATAGAGGACGGCAGCGGCGGCGGCAGCGGATTTGAGGAAGCCGCGGCGGGAGGTGTCGAGAGTCATATCAGGCCTCCAACATAAGGGACGCGCGCTGGATCGCGGCGCGGATGCGCTGGTAGGTGGCGCAGCGGCAGGCGTTGCCGTTCATGTAATCGTCGATCTCCTCGACCGTCGGCTTGGGGTTTTCGCTCAGCAATCCCACGGCGGACATGATCTGGCCTGACTGGCAGTAGCCGCATTGCACCACGTCCAGCGCGACCCAGGCGTCCTGCACAGCCTGCGCAACCTTGGAGTTCAGGCCCTCGATGGTGGTGATCTCGGCGCCTTCGGCATCCTCGGCGTAGGTCTGGCAGGCGCGCACCGGCACGCCGTCCAGATGCACGGTGCAGGCGCCGCAGGCGGCGACGCCGCAGCCGTACTTGGTGCCGGTCAGCTTCAGTTCATCCCGGATCACCCACAACAGCGGGGTTCCGGGGTCGGCCTCGACCTCATGTGTCTGGCCGTTGAGGTTCAGTGATAGTGCCATGGCTGGGGCCTCCATTGGTGACGCGGCCTGCCCGGTGCGGACCGGGGCGGATACAGGCGCCGCTGTTTTCTGCTCTCTGCAACCTAGGGGCTGGCTTGCGGATTGCCCTGCCCGATCCTCCGGATGATCTGCCTGATCCTCCGGAGGATCGGGATTTGCGGTTCTGCCGCCGCTGCCGCCGGCCTATAGTCACGCAGAACAGGAGGAGCGCCCATGGTGCCGCAGGATCTGATTGCCGACGTTGCTGCCTTTGTCCGCGCAAACCGCGCCGGGGATGACGGGTGCGAAACCGGGGTCGGCGGGCTGTATGCCTTTTGCCGCGAGAACCCGACCGCGTTTCAGGCGATGGTTTATGAGCCGGTCATGTGCATGGTGCTGCAAGGCGCCAAGGAAGCGCATCTGGAGGACCGGGTGGTCCGTTACGGCGCGGGCATGTCGCTGATCGTCAGCCATGCGCTGCCGGTGACGGCCGGGGTGATCGATGCCGCGCCGGACCGGCCATATGTCTCGCTGGTGCTGCGGCTGGATCTGACCACCGCGCGCAGCCTTTACGAGGAGGCCGGCGCGGCAGAGGGGCAGCAGCCGGGCACGCACTCGATGAGCGTGGCGGACAGCGATGCGGCGCTGACCGATGTGATGGCGCGGCTGTTCCGGCTGTCGCACGACCCGGTCGAGGTGCAGGCGCTGGCGCCCTTGGTGCTGAAGGAGATCCATTTCCGGCTGCTGCGGGCCCAGCATGGCGGCATGCTGCGGCAATTGCTGCTGCACGAAAGCCCGGCCAGCCGGATTTCCAAGGCGATTGCGCTGATCCGCGAGGGCTACAGGGCGCCGATTGCGGTGGCGGAGCTGGCCGCCGCGGCGGGGATGAGCCAGTCGACCTTCCACGCGCATTTCAAGGCGCTCACCTCCACCACGCCGCTGCAGTACCAGAAGGAGCTGCGCTTGCTGGAGGCGCGCCGGCTGCTGATGAGCGGCGGTAGGTCGGTGGCTTCGGCGGCCTATGACGTGGGCTATGAAAGCCCGACCCAGTTCAGCCGGGAATACGCCCGCAAGTTCGGCATCCCGCCGCGGGATGAGAAGCCGGCAGCGGCGGCGGCGTCTTGAAACGGACTGCACTGGACTGTCCCGCCCGCCACGGGGCGGGCGTTTCGCTTCCCACCCCGCCGGGACGGGCGCTGCCCTCAGCGTTTCATTCCGCCGTATTCATTCTTCACCCAAGGCCGCTCCTGGCCCCGCGCCTCGCGGATGGTCCGGCCGTAAAGCCCGCTGTATGACCGCCCCAGCGAGGAGGCGGAAGAAAACCCGCAGCGCAGTGCGATCTGCTCCAGGCTCAGATGGGTTTCCTCGGACAGGTAACGGGCGTGCTGCAGCCGCAGCATCTTGTAGTATTTGCCCGGCGTCATCCCCAGCTCGCGCTGGAACGCCCGGGCCAAGGTGCGTTCGGACAGCGATACCCGCTTGGCCAGCGCGGCGGTGCTCAGCGGCGTTTCGATGGTTTCCGCCATCAGGTTCGCCGCCTTCAGCACCTTGGGCGAGCCCTTCTGCTGCAGCCGCGCGGCCCCGCGGTTCAGCTCCGACTGGCGCGACGGGTCATAGACAAACATGGTGGAGGCGCCAAAAGCCGCCGCCGAGCCATAGAGATCCTGAATGAGGCTCAGCATCATGTCGAGCGCGGTGCTGGCGCCGCCGCAGGTGAGGAAGGGGCCGGAGCGCACAAACCGCGCGGTGGAGACCTCGACCTTGGGGAAGGTCTCGGTAAAGGCGTCGAACTCCTGCCAGTGGATGGTGGCGGTGTGGCCGTCCAGCACCCCGGCGGCGGCGAGCAGCCAGGCGGCGGTGTCCAGCGCCAGCACCAGCTCTGCCCGCCGCACCGCGCTGCGCAGCCGGGCCAGCAGCGCGGGCGTCACCTGCTCGCGCATGTGGTAGCCCGCAACCAGCACCAGGGTACGGTTGGCCTGATCTTCGGCAAACGCCCCGTCCGGGGTGATCTGCAGCCCGCTGGAGCTGCGCACCGGCGCGCCGTCGAGGGTGCTGATCCGCCAGCCCGCCGTTTCCTGGCCCGAATTCATCCGCACGTCGCGCAAGGGTTCCATGGCGCTGGCCAGCACCATGTTGGAAAACCCGTCAAACAGCAGGAATTCGAATATCGGCGGCGAATTTGGCGGCATCTGTGTGTTATTTGACCGAAACTGTATAAACTTGGGGTCAACTCCTGCGCTACTCACGCTGAAAGTCAAGCTTCTTGACGATCCGCCGACGACGCCCGACACCCGACACCCGCTCTCTAGCCACTGAGATTTTCATGACAGCCGCTCCCCGCCTCTGGCAGCCGGATCTTTCGGCGCGCCGCAAACCCTTGATGTGTGATTTCATGGCGCAGGCCGCTGCCGGCACGGCCTTGGACAGCTTTGCGGATTTGCACGCCTGGTCGGTTGCGCAGCCGCAGGACTTCTGGCCGCTGGCTTGGGATTTCTGCGGGCTGGTCGGAGACAAGGGCGCGGTGCCGCTGCTGCCGGATGCCGACCCGATGAAGGTGCGGTTCTTCCCCGAGTCGCGGCTGAACATCGCCGAGACTTTCCTGAAAAACGCGGATGACCGCGAAGCCATTGTGTTCATGGGCGAAGATGGCCGCCGCATGGCCTGGACCCGTGCCGGGCTGAAGCGCGAGGTCGAACAGCTGGCCGCGGCGCTGCGGGACGCGGGCATTGAAGCAGGCGATCACGTCGTCGGCTACGTGCCGAACATGCCGCAGACGGTGGCGGCGATGCTGGCCGCGGCCGCGCTGGGGGCGGTCTGGTCCTCCTGTGCGCCGGAAAGCGGGCCGGATGTGGTGGTTGACCGGTTCGGCCAGATCGCGCCCAAGCTGATGTTTGCCGCCGATGGCTATTTCTACAACGGCAAGACATTTGACACCCGCGCCGCGATTGCCGACGTCGCCGCCCGGGTGCCGTCGATCGAACGCATCGTGGTCTGGCCCTATGCCGGGGAGGCCGCGGATCTGCCCGAGGGCATGGAGGCCTATGAGGCGTTCAAACAGGATGACGCCCCGGCGCTGGCCTGCCGCATGATGGGGTTCCGCGATCCGCTGTATGTGATGTTCTCCTCCGGCACCACCGGCAAGCCGAAATGCATCGAGCATTCCGGCGGCGGCACCCTCTTGCGGATGCTGGTGGAGCAGCAGCTGCACTGCGACCTGCGCCCGGGCGACCGGATGTTCTATTACACCACCTGCAACTGGATGATGTGGAACTGGCAGGTGGCGGCGCTGGCCTCCGAGGCTGTGATCGTGCTGTTCGACGGCAACCCGATGCATCCCGGCATCCGCCGCCTGTTCGACCTGGCCGAGGCGGAGAAAGTCACCCATTTTGGTATTTCCGCCAAATACATAGACGCCTCGCTCAAGCGCCGGAACCGGCCCGCGGAGACCCACGATTTGAGCGCTTTGCGGGTGTTGCTGTCGACCGGCTCGCCGCTGTCGCCGGAAGGCTTTGCGCATGTCTATGCCGACTGGAAGGCGGATGTGCAGCTGGCCTCGATCTGCGGCGGCACCGATATTCTGGGCTGTTTCATCGGCGGCTGCCCGGTTTTGCCAGTGCATCAGGGCGAGATCCAGGCGCCGATGCTGGGGCTGGACGTGGCGACCCTGAACGAGCACGGCGAACCCGTCGAGGGTGCCGCGGGCGAGCTGGTCTGCCGCAATGCGCATCCGTCGATGCCGGTTCGGTTCCTGAATGATCCCGGCAATGCCCTTTACCGCGCCAGCTACTTCGAGACCTATCCCAACATCTGGCGCCAGGGCGATTTCACCATCCGCACCGAACACGGCGGCTTTGTCGTGCTGGGCCGTTCGGATGCGACCCTGAACCCCGGCGGCGTGCGGATCGGCACCGCGGAGATCTACCGGCAGCTCGACAAGATCGGGGAGATCGCCGACGCGGTGGTGGTCGGCCAGCATTTCGATAACGACGTGCGGGTGGTGCTGTTTGTGCAGACCGCTGACGGCAGCGTGCTGGATGATGCGCTAACCACACGTGTCAAAACGGAAATCCGCAAGAATGCCTCGCCGCGCCATGTGCCTGCGAAAATCATCGCCGTCGCTGACATCCCGCGCACCAAATCCGGCAAGACCGCCGAGCTGGCGGTGCGCGACGTGGTGAACAACCAACCGGTCCGCAACCTCTCCGGCCTTGCCAACCCGCAGGCGCTGGAACTGTTTGCGGATCACCCCGAATTGCAAGTCTGACCCCAAAGGAGCCCAATCATGCCCCTGACCATGAACCGAGACGTTTTCATCACCTGTGCCGTGACCGGCTCGGGCGGCACCCAGGACAAATCCCCCCATGTGCCGCGCAGCCCCAAGCAGATTGCGGAGTCCGCAATCGAGGCCGCCAAGGCCGGAGCGGCGGTGGTGCATTGCCATGTGCGCGATCCGGAAACCGGCGCGCCCTCGCGCGATCTGGCGCTCTACCGCGAGCTGACCGACCGTATCCGCGATTCCGAGGTGGATGTGGTGCTGAACCTCACGGCCGGCATGGGCGGCGATATTGTTTTTGGCGGAGTCGAAAGCCCGTTCCCGGTGAATGCGGCCGCGACCGATATGGTCGGCGCCACCGAGCGGATGGCCCATATCGCCGAATGCCTGCCGGAAATCTGCACGCTCGACTGCGGCACCATGAATTTTGCCGAGGCCGATTACGTGATGACCAACACCCCCGGCATGCTGCGGGCGATGGGGCAGATGATGACCGATCTGGGCGTGAAGCCCGAGATCGAGGCGTTCGACACCGGCCACCTGTGGTTTGCCAAGCAGCTGGTGAAAGAGGGCATTCTGGAGCCGAACGCGCTGGTGCAGCTGTGCATGGGGGTGCCGTGGGGCGCGCCGAACGACCTCAACACTTTCCTGGCGATGGTCAACAATGTGCCGTCGGACTGGACCTGGTCGGCGTTCTCCTTGGGCCGCGACCAGATGCCCTATGCGGCGCAATCGGTGCTGGCGGGCGGCAACGTGCGGGTGGGTCTGGAGGACAACCTGTTCCTCGAGAAAGGCGTGCTGGCGACCAACGCGCAGCTGGTCGAGCGCGCGGCGGGTGTGATCGAGGGCCTGGGCGCCCGGATCATCGGCCCCGACGCGGTGCGCGAGAAGCTGGGCCTGACCAAGCGGGCGCCGGTGGCGAAGTAAGCCGGGCAGGGGGGCATGCGTGCACCGCCTGTTCACCCCCTGTGCACCGCCGCGCTGCGGCAAAAAGGGCAGATTGGGGGCTGGCCCCCAAACCCCCAGGATATTTACGGCCAGAAGAAGTGCCGGGCGCTTTTGAAAGGGACATCAGATGAAAACAGCAGCAATCATCGGCGGCGGGGTAATCGGCGGCGGCTGGGCCGCGCGGTTCCTGCTCAACGGCTGGAATGTGCGGGTGTTCGACCCGGACCCGGAGGCGGAACGCAAGATCGGCGAGGTGCTGGCCAACGCGCGCCGCGCGCTGCCGTCGCTTTATGACAAGGCGCTGCCGCCCGAAGGCGCACTGACCTTCCACGCCGATATGGCGGAAGCCGTGGCGGAGGCCGCCTGGATCCAGGAAAGCGTGCCGGAGCGGCTGGATCTGAAACACAGGATCCACGCGCAGATCCAGGAGCATGCCCCGGCGAGCGCGGTGATCGGCTCCTCGACCTCGGGTTTCAAGCCGTCGGAGCTGAACGCCGAGGGCGCCCGCGCCGTGGTGGCGCATCCGTTCAACCCGGTTTACCTGCTGCCGCTGGTCGAGCTGGTGGGCGATGCGGAGACCTGCGCGCAAGCCTCTGACCTGCTGCGCGAGGTGGGCATGTACCCGCTGACCGTGCGCAAGGAGATCGACGCCCATATCGCCGACCGGCTGCTGGAAGCGGTCTGGCGCGAGGGGCTGTGGCTGATCAAGGACAGCATCTGCACCACCGAGGAGCTGGATGAATCGATCCGCATGGGCTTTGGCCTCAGGTGGGCGCAGATGGGCTTGTTCGAGACCTACCGGATTGCCGGCGGCGAAGCGGGCATGAAGCATTTCATGGCGCAGTTCGGCCCGGCGCTGGAATGGCCCTGGACCAAGCTGATGGATGTGCCGGAATTCACCGAAGAGCTGGTGGACCTGATCGCGGGCCAGTCGGATGCGCAGTCCGGCCATATGCCGATCCGCGATCTGGAGCGGCTGCGGGATGACAACCTGGTTGGCATGATGCGGGCACTGAAGAAGTCCGGCAGCGGCGCCGGCGGTGTGATCAACGCGCATGAGGCGGCGCTGCCGACGCCGGACGCGGCGGATCTGCCGGTCACCGTCAGCCGCCCGGTGCCGCAGAGCTGGACCGATTACAACGGCCACATGAACGAGGCGCATTACACCGAGGCCTCGGCCCAGGCGACCGACCGGTTCATGGAGATGATCGCCGCGGGCGGCAGCTATTTCACCGTCGAGAACCACGTGCGGTTCCTCGATGAGCTGCACGAGGGCGATGCCCTGACCGTCACCACCCAGGTGCTGCAGGGGACCGGCAAGAAGATGCATCTGTTCCACCGCCTGCATGGGCCCGAGGGCAAGCTGGCGGCGACCGTGGAGACGCTGCTTTTGCACATGGACCTGAACGCGCGCGGCACCTCGCTGCCGTCGCCGGAGGTGGCGGACAAGCTGGCGGGTTTTGCCGCTGCGCACGCGGGGCTGCCGCTGCCCGAGGGCGCCGGGCGCCACGTCGGCCAGCGCGGATGATTTGGAAACCGGCGGCTTGCGGGCTGCCGGTTTTCCTTTGCGGGCCGGGCATCCTCCCCGATCCGGCCCGCAGTTTTGAACCTTGGCCGCAGGGGACGGCCGGAAATTTACAGCCCGGCCAGCCGGGCAGCCCCCGCGGCGGAGGTTCCTGGGGGCATTGGTACAGGGTCAAGGGAGGACCATATGTCTGAGAGCAATTCCAACAGCCGCCTGGTGGCGAAGTCCGGTTTCTTTGCCGGTCTTCATCCGGGGATGGGCACGGCGGCGAAAGGGATGATTGCCTTTTTTGTCATCTTCACCGTCCTGAACGTGGATCTGGCCGGCGGGTTGTACAAGTCGGTGCGCTCCTGGATCGAAGGCTGGTTCAGCTGGTATTACATTTCGCTGCTGATCGGCGTCATGTTCTTCTGCTTCTGGCTGATGGTCTCGAAGTTCGGCAAGCTGCGGCTGGGCGATGACGGTTCGCGCCCCGAATTCGGCAATTTCAGCTGGTTTGCGATGCTGTTCTCGGCCGGGATCGGGGTTGGCATCCTGTTCTTTGGCGTGGCTGAGCCGATCTTTTATTTCGACAACTCCGGCGCCTTTGGCTACCCGAACAACCCGCATGCCGATATGGCGGGCCACACCGAGATGGACATGCTGCGCGCCCGGGATGCGATGCGGGTGGCCTTCTTCCACTGGGGCTTCCACGGCTGGGCGCTGTATGTGCTGGTCGGGCTGTGCCTGGCCTATTTCGGGTTCCGCAAGAAGCTGCCGCTGACCATGCGCTCAACCCTCTATCCGATCCTGGGCGAGCGGATCTATGGCCCCTGGGGGCACCTGGTGGATCTGCTGGCGGTGTTCGGGTCGGTTTTCGGCATTGCAACCTCGCTGGGGCTGGGCTCCACCCAGATTGCCACCGGGCTGAACGTGCTGTTCGGGCTGGAGGTGACGCTGACCCTGAAGATCGTGCTGATCGTGATCGTGTCGGTCATCGCCACCGCGTCGACCGTGTCCGGCGTGGCGCGCGGCATCCGGCTGATTTCCGAATGGAACATCTGGCTGTCGATCGCGCTGTTGCTGGCCTTTGTGGTGCTGGGGCCGGGAAAATGGCTGCTGGCGTTCTTCATCACATCGCTGGGGGATTACCTGTGGAACTTCATTCCGATGGGGTTCTGGACCGCAACCGAAGCGCCGGATGTCGCCTGGCAGGGCGGCTGGACCATTTTCTACTGGGGCTGGTGGATCGCCTGGGCGCCGCTGGTGGGCATCTTTATCGCCCGCATTTCCTATGGCCGCACCATCCGCGAATTCATGGTCGGGGTGCTGTGCGTGCCGACCGTGGCGGTGTTCTTCTGGCTGTGCATGTTCGGCGGCACCGCGATCTGGCAGGAAATGCACATGGCTGGCGGCCCGGCGGCTGAGGGCGGCGCGGGCATCATTGCCACTGTCCGCAACTGGGAACTGCCCGGGGCGCTTTATGGCACCATTGCCAATATCGGCCAGACCTCCTGGATGGGCGACATGAGCTGGACCGCCTGGCCGCTGTCGCTGCTGGCGACGGTGCTGCTGGTCAGCTGGTTCGTGACCTCGGCGGATTCCGGCACCCTGGTGATCACCACCATGCTGTCGATGGGGGATGAGAACCCGCCGAACAAGTTCCGCGTGATCTGGGGTGCGGGGATTGGCGCCACCGCCATTGCGCTGCTGATGTCGGGCGGTCTGAACGCGCTGCAGACGGCGCTGATTGCCACCGCCTTTCCGATCTCCTTCCTGATCATCGCGATGGTCTGGGGCCTGTGCAAGTCGCTGCGCGAGGATCCCTCGGCCGCGCCGATGGCGGCAGAGCCGGCGGCGACGCCCGATGGCACCCATCTGACCCAGGATCTGCCCGCCTGAGCCAGCCTTGCGGGCCGGAAAGAAAACGCGCCGGGCTGTTGAGGCCCGGCGCAACTTTTTTGCCAGCTGACAATTTTATCAGTCGCAGGCGGCGGTGACGATGATCTCGACTTTCAGGATCTCGCGCGCCAGCCTGGCTTCGCCGCAGGCGCGGGCCGGGGCGTGGCCTTCGGGAACCCAGGCGTTCCAAACCTCGTTCAGCTCGGCGAAATAGGACATGTCGGAGAGCCAGATCACGGTCTGCAGGAGGCGGGTCTTGTCGCTGCCGGCCTCGGCCAGCAGGGCGTCGACCTTGGCGAGGATCTCGCGGGTCTGCTCGGCGGCGGTGTCTGCTTCGGAGACCTGGCCGCTGAGGTAGACGACGCCGTTGTGCTTGACGATTTTGCTGGAGCGGGCGGTGGTGCCGGAACGGGTGATGGTCATGGTCGATGCCTTTCCTGTCTTGGGATGCTGCCGGCATAGCGGCTGAACCCGCAGGCGGAAAGGGCGAAACCGGGCGGGCAGGATCATTGCCGGGCGCTGCCTGCGCCCGGCGCGGCGGGGTCAGAGCCGGATCACCGCCATCTTGTCCTGGGTCATGTCATGCATGGTATAGCCGATGCCGCCGGTGTTGTAGCCGGACTGGCGGCGGCCCGCGAAGGGCATCCAGTCGACGCGGAAGGCGGTGTGATCATTGACCATGACGGCGGTGGCATCGAGCTGGCGCACCGCCTGCATCGCGGTGTCCAGGCTTTGGGTGAAGACCGCGGCCTGGAAGGCATAGGGCAGGCTGTTGGCGGTCTCAACCGCCTCTGCGATGCTGTCCGAACTGTAAACGCAGATCACCGGGCCGAAAATCTCCTGCTGCGACACACGGGCGTCCGCGGGCGGGTCCAGAAGCACGGTGGGGGCATAGGTGGTCTCGCCCAGGCGCTTGCCGCCGGCCAGCAGCCGGGCGCCGCCGTCGAGCGCTTCCTGCACCCATTCCTCGACCCGGTCGACCTCGCCGGGGCGGATCAGCGGGCCGCAATCGACAGTCGGGTCGGTGGCGTCCCCGACCTTCAGCGCCTGTGCCGCCGCGGCCAGTTTCTGCGCGATCTCTTCCGCCTTGGCGGCGGGGGCAAACACCCGCTGGACCGAGACGCAGACCTGGCCGGAGTGGTAGAAGCCGCCTTTGGCCAGGGCCGGGATCATTGCGCCGATGTCCGCATCCTCTGCCACGATCACAGGTGCGGCGCCGCCGTGCTCCAGCGCACAGCGGGTGCCGGGGGCGAGTTTGGAGCGCAGCATCCAGCCGACGCGGGCGGAGCCGATGAAGGAGAAGAAGCCGGCGCGCGGATCGGTGATCATCTTTTCCGCCACCTCGTTGCTGCAGACCACGTCGCGGCACCAGTCCGGGGGCAGCCCGGCCTCGTGCAGCATCGCCACAAAGGCCTGGCACGACAGCGGCGTGTCCTGCGCCGGTTTCACGATCACCGGGCAGCCGGCGGCGACCGCGGGCGCCACCTGATGCACGATCAGGTTCAGCGGGTGGTTGAAGGCGCTGGCGGCCACCACCACGCCGATCGGCTCGCGCTGGGTAAAGGCGATGCGGCCCGATCCGGCCTCGGTCAGGTCCATCGGGATTTCGCGCCCCGTCATCTGGCCGATCTCATGCACGCACAGCTCCACTCCGTCGATGGCGCGTTTGACTTCGACCTTGGCGTCCGCCAGGGGCTTGCCGCCCTCGCTGGCGATCAGCAGGGCCAGTTCGTCAAAGCGGTCCTCCATCAGCCGGGCGGTTTTCCTGAGGATCCCGATGCGCTGGTAGGCCGGCAGCCAGCCGTCCCGCTGGCGGAACAGCCCGTGGGCGGTGTCCAGCATCGCGTCGATTTGGTCCCAATCGCTGGTTTCAACGCTGCCGATCCGCTCCAGGCTGAAGGGGTTCACGACGTCTATGGACTTGGTCATATCAGACATACCTTTGCGGCCAGCTCATCAATCAGGACCCGCTGGTTTTCGCTGTAGTCCACGGGCACGTCAATCAAATGCACGCCGCCTGCGGCAAAAGCACTCTCGAACGTGGGCGCCAGGTCTTCGGTGCGCGTGATCCGGTGGCCGGTGGCGCCGTAGCTGTTTGCATACTGGACAAAATCCGGATTGCCGAATTCCAGCCCCCAGTCGGCAAAGCCGGCATGCGCCTGCTTCCAGCGGATCATGCCGTAGGAGCTGTCGTTCAGCACCGTCACCACCAGATTGAGGCCGAGGCGGACGGCGGTTTCCATCTCCTGGCTGTTCATCATGAAGCCGCCGTCGCCGCAGATCGCCATCACCCGGCGGTCCGGGTTCAGCTTGGCCGCCATCATCGCCGAGGGCAGGCCCGCGCCCATCGTCGCCAGCGCATTGTCCAGCAGCACGGTATTGGAGTGGTAGGCCTTGTAATTGCGGGCGTACCAGAGCTTGTAGATGCCATTGTCCAGCGCGATGATATCGCAGTCATCCATCACCTTGCGGGTGTCCGCCACCAGCCGCTGCGGGATCACCGGAAAGCGCGCATCGTCGGCGCCTTCGGAGATATGCTGGTCGGTTTCCTGCTTGATGCGCTGGAAGTAGCTGCGGTCGAACTCCAGCGGGCCGCCGAGGGTCTCTCCCAGCCGGGTGATTGATTGGGCCAGGTCGCCGACCACCTCCAGCTGCGGGAAATAGACCTGGTCGACCTGCGCCGCCTTGTAGTTCACATGGATCACCCGGGTGCCGCCTTCGACCATGAAGAAGGGCGGTTTCTCGACCACGTCGTGGCCGACGTTGATGATCAGGTCGGCGCGTTCGATGGCGCAGTGCAGATAGTCGCCGTCGGACAGCGCGGCGGTGCCCAGGAACAGGTCGGAGCGTTCGTCGACCACGCCCTTGCCCATCTGGGTGTTGAAGAAGGGGATCTGGATCAGGTCGGTGAAATCGCACAGCGCGGAGCGGGCCTTGCGGCGGTTGGCGCCGGCCCCGAGCAGCAGCAGCGGCATCTTGGCGCCCCGGATCATTTCCGCCGCCTCGGTCAGCACCGCGTCGCCCGCCACCGCGTAATGGCGCGGGTGGGGCGGGATCACGGAGGCATCGGTTTCCTCCGCCGCGATATCCTCCGGCAGTTCCAGCAGCACGGCGCCGGGGCGTTCCTCCTCGGCCACGCGGAAGGCCTCGCGGATCAGCGCCGGGATGGTGTTGCCGTGCACGATCTGCTTGGACATCTTGCAGATCGGATCGAACAAGCCCACTACATCGATGATCTGGAACCGGCCCTGTTTCGATTTCTTGATCGGCTTCTGGCCGGTGATCATGATCAGCGGCATGGCGCCCAGATGGGCATAGGCGGCGGGGGTGGCGAAATTGGTGGCGCCGGGGCCGAGCGTGGCCATGCAAACGCCGGCCTTGCCGGTGAGGCGGCCATAGGTGGCGGCCATGAAGGCGGCGCCCTGTTCATGCCGGGTCAGCACCAGCTCGATCTTCGAGGTGCGCAGGGATTCCAGCAGGTCGAGGTTTTCCTCGCCCGGGACGGCAAAGACGTATTCGACGCCTTCGGCCTCCAGCGCGGCGGCGAGCAGGTCGGAGGCTTTGGCGGGCGAATGGGGCACAGAGCGGGTGTCGGGCATGGGGGCTCCTGTCGGTTGAATGGGCAAGGGGGCGGCTTATTGCGCGGCGTGCTGCTGGGCCGGCACCGGAAACAGCTCCTCCATCGAAACGGAACGGCCGTTGTCCAGAACGATGCGCGCGTGGTAGCGCTGCAGCAGGCGCGGCTCGGCCACGCCGCAGCTGCGGGCGATGATGCCGGCCTCCTTTGTCATGTTCCTGGCGTAGTTGGCGACGCGTTCGGATTTGCTGGCCGGGTCGAGGCCGAACTGCAGCTTGGGGTCGTGGGTGGTGATGCCGGTCGGGCAGGTGTTCCTGTTGCATTGCAGCGCCTGGATGCAGCCAAGCGCAAACATGAAGCCGCGGGCGGAGTTGACGAAATCGGCACCGGCGCAGAACGCCCAGGCGACCTCGGACGGGTTGATCAGCTTGCCGCTGGCGCAGACCCTGATGCGGTCGCGCAAGCCATAGCGGGTGAGGATGTCGACGGTCAGCGGCAGGCTTTCGCGCAGCGGCATGCCCATGTTGTCAATCAGGCTCATCGGGGCGGCACCGGTGCCGCCATCGGCGCTGTCGATGGTGATGAAATCCGGCGCGCTTTCCGGCCCGCGCGACAGCACCTCCTGGCACAGGCCCTCGATGAACCCATAGGCGCCCAGCACCGCCTTGAAGCCCACCGGCTTGCCGGTTGCCTCGCGGATATAGGCGATCATGTCGAGGAGCTCGCCGACGCTGCCGGCTTCCGGGTGGCGGTTGGGGCTGATGGCGTCCTCGCCGGGGGTGAGGCCGCGGATGGCGGCGATTTCCGGGGTCACCTTGGCGCCGGGCAGGATGCCGCCCTTGCCGGGCTTGGCGCCCTGGCTGAGCTTCAGCTCGAACATGCGGACGGTGTCATGCGCCGCCACCGCGCGCAGCTTGTCCTCGTCAAAGCCGCCCCCGGGCTTGCGCACGCCGAACTTGCCGGTGCCGATCTGGAACACCAGGTCGGCGCCGCCCTCCAGATGGTAGGGCGACAGCCCGCCTTCGCCGGTGTTGAGCCAGATGCCGGCCTTTTTGGCGCCATGCGACAGGGCGCGGACCGCGGGGACGGAAATGGCGCCGAAGCTCATGCCGGAAATGTTGAAGATCGAGTCGGTGGTGTAGGGATGGCGGGCATAGGGGCCGATGGTGACGGCAGCGGCGGGCACGGCGTCGTGCTCCAGCGACGGGAACGGGCAGTTGGCGAAATAGACCGTGCCGGCCGGGCGCAGGTCGCGGGTGGAGCCGAAGGCGACGGTGGAATCCACGTTCTTGGCGGCGCGGTAGACCCAGGAGCGTTCGGCCCGGTTGAACGGCATCTCCTCGCGGTCGAGCGCAAAGAAATACTGCCGGAAAAACTCGCCCAGATGCTCGAACAGATAGCGGAAGCGGGCAATCACCGGGTAGTTGCGGCGCAGGGTGCTGTCGGTCTGGGTCTTGTCGCGGACATAAAGCACCGCCAGCCACAGGATGCCGGCCCCGAGGGCAAAGATGAACGCGTAGGACAGGAATTCGAGCAGCGCCAGGACGGTGCTGGATATCTGGGACATGGTCTCCGTCGCTCCTTCAGGGGTCTGGCGGCGCGGCTGGCTCCGCGGGCCTGGCATTTGTCACTTGAGAATGCGCATTCGTGGCGGGCATTGCATTCACGGGCTGATCACTTCCTTTGGAGCCGCCTTCCCGGAGTTTGCATGGGGCTGTCGGTGGAACAGCGTGCGGATGCCAGATGCGGTTCCGCACGGTGCGGATCTGTCCCCGGATACTGGGGTAAGCCGGGAATGCTGTCCAGTCCGCGGGGCGGGGCGTACCATGGCTGGCTGACCGTTCCGCCGGAGTGCCGGCCCGGAAGATGCAGCAGGCACAAGGCTGCGCCGCGGCCGGGGTCCGGGGGGGGGGCCTTAGCAGCCCTGTACCGTGCGCAGCCGGGTCAGCATGGGGCAGGCAACATTCCCTTTGGCACAGTTTGCCGTGAGCTCATTCAGTGCGGCCTCCAAGCGCGTAAGCTCGTCGATCTTGTCGCGGACATTGGCAATATGAAGTTCCGCCATGTCCTTGACGGACAGGCAATCCGCGCCGCCGCCCTCGGACAGTCCAAGCAGGGTCTTTGCATCTGCGAGCGGGAAGCCGAGATCACGGCACCGCTTCAGGAAACGAAGCCTGCCAACGTCATCTGCGGAATAGAGGCGCCGGTTGTTCGGAGCCCGTTCTGGCTTCGGAACTATGCCTTCACGCTCATAATAGCGGATGGTTTCAATGCCGACGCCGCTTTGCCTGGAGGCTTCCCCGATCGCGATCATGTGAAAATGTCCTGTTTGCTCCTGTAGCAGCTACAGGAGTTATACCTCTCCATGACCCTTGCCGCAATTCAGCGGCGGCCCGGCATTTGGAGGTGCGGAATGCAGAAATACCTTGGCCTCAGCTGCCTGGGCGCGATGTCGGCCCTTGGAGCCGCGTCCTGCTGCGTGCTGCCTATGGCACTGATGCTGCTGGGTTTGGGAGGCAGCTGGATTGCAATCTTTGGCAGGATTGCAGCCGTCAGTTACTATGTCCTGGCGATCTCGACCGTGCTGGTTGCGGTGTCCTGGCTGATGGCCCGCCAGCGCGGAACCGTGGCGGCGCTGAAATGGTGGCTTGCCGGAAGCACCGTCATGACCGGCCTGGCATGGGTTATTGTGTTCCGGGAGGCCGAGATCAACGCATACCTGATCCTGCAGATGTGAGATGATGACAGAGCAAACAGCAATCCTTGAAAGCACAGTGACATGTCCGCAATGCGGGCACGTTGAAACCGAGACAATGCCGACGGAGTCCTGCCAGTGGTTCTATGAATGCAGATCGTGCAAGACAGTGCTGAAGCCGAAACAGGGGGATTGCTGCGTCTTCTGCTCCTATGGGACCGTACCGTGCCCGCCGATCCAGAAGGGCGGAGGTTGCTGCGCTGTCTGAATGCGGGTGGGCCGGCACCGGCCGCAGGCGCAGCCCGGCGGGATGACATTCCTGCCCGGGCGGCCCGCTATTCCTCCAGCAGTTCCCGGATGCCGGCATCCAGCTGGGCGGTGAACCCGGGGTCGTTGCCCGGATTTGCCGCGCAATGGCCCCAGGCAGAGTCGCAGGGGCGGAAAATGGCGTTGGGCATGTGGCGGGCCTCGATGCCGTTGTCTTCGGGCGGGAAGTAAAGATCCTGGGTGCAGGGCATCAGGATGGCGCGGGCCTTGATGGCGTTCAGGGCGGCCTCGAAGTTTCCATTGTACAGCGGCCCCGCCGAAATGTCGCCGGCCTGCCAGGTGGCAAGCTTGGCCAAAAGGTTGTTGGCATCCCAGCCCTGCACGTGGTCCTGCTCCCAGTCCTGCAGCAGGTCTTCGATGGTGTCGAACCCCAGCTGGCGGTAAAGCCCCTCGCGGTAGAAGGTCTGGGAAAAGGCCCAGCCGGCGTAGACCCGGCCAAAGGCCTTGAGTCCGGCCTCTGGCGGGGAGGTGTAGTTGCCGCCGTTCCAGGTCTGGTCGGCGCAGAGGGCGGCTTTGACGCCTTCGAGGAAGACGAAATTGTGCGGCGAGGTGCGGGCCGAGGCGCAGAACGGCAGGATCGCCTGCACCATGTCCGGATACTGCGCCGCCCATTGGTAGGCCTGGCAGCCGGCCATGGACCAGCCTGCAACCAGGGCGATTTGCTCGATGCCCAAATGGTCATGGATCAGCCGGTGCTGGGCGGCGATGTTGTCCCACATCTGCACCAGCGGGAAGCGCGGGCCGTCCTGCGGCGCGGGTGTGTTTGAGGGCGAGGAGGAGCGGCCATTGCCGAACAAGTTGGGGCTGATTATGAAATGGCGCGCCGGATCGATGGCGCGGCCGGGGCCGAAGAACCCCTCGTTCCGCGTATTGGTGCCGGTGTAAAACGTGGGCAGGACAATGACATTGTCGCGCGCGGGCGAGAGGGTGCCATAGGTCTGATAGGCAAGCCTGGCGTCTTTCAGCACCGCGCCCGACATGAGCGGGAAATCCCCCAGGTCCAGGATTTTATAGTCTGTCATCGTTCAGCCCTTTGAAATTGCGGTGTTACCGGCCTGCGGCCTTGTTGGCTGGCAGGGCGGAGGCGCGGTTCTAAGCGTCTTCTTCCTGCGGTCTGGCCTCGCCGCGCATCAGCTGCATGATCTCGCGCTCGCATTCCGGGTAGCCGTCTAGTCCGACCAGATCCTCCTTGCTGCGGATTTCCCTGCCTTTCTTGAAATCCAGCTCGAGGATGGTTTTCAGGCGTCCGGGGTGGGCGGACAGGAACACGATGCGGTCGGCGAGGAAGATAGCCTCCTGGATGTCATGGGTGACCAGCAGGATGGTGGTTTGCGTCGTGCGCAGGATCTCCAGCAGCATCTCCTGCATGTGCCAGCGGGTTTCCGCGTCGAGCGCGCCGTACGGTTCGTCCATCAGCAGGATCTCCGGCGCGTTGGCCAGGGTGCGGGCGATGGCCACCCGCTGCTTCATGCCGCCCGACAGGGTCTTGGGGTAGGCATCGCGGAATTTTGCCAGATGCACCAGATCGATGTAATGCAGCGCGCGGTCGCGGCGTTCCGCCTTGGGGATGCCGTTCAGCTTCATGCCGTATTCGACGTTTTCCTGCACCGTCAGCCAGGGAAAGGAGGTGTAGCTTTGAAACACCATGCCGCGCTCGCGCGCCGGGCCGTGGATCGGGCGGCCCTCCAGGCTGAGGCTGCCGCTGGTGGGCGCATGGAGGCCCGCCACGATGTTCAAAAGCGTGGACTTGCCGCAGCCCGAAGGCCCCAGCAGCACGCAGAGCTCGTTGCGGGCCACCGAGAAGGACACATCGCGCAAGGCCTCGACCCCGCCGCCGCGTGCGGGAAATGTCTTGCAGACATTCTGGACGGATAGAATGGTGCTGGAT
Source organism: Leisingera thetidis (assembly GCF_025857195.1). Classification (NCBI taxonomy): domain Bacteria; kingdom Pseudomonadati; phylum Pseudomonadota; class Alphaproteobacteria; order Rhodobacterales; family Roseobacteraceae; genus Leisingera; species Leisingera thetidis. The sequence goes on from NZ_CP109788.1 coordinate 95,237, forward strand.
TGCATGATGCGTCCCTCTTTTCTGGTCAGGTGGGTCAGCCGCGGTAGCCGCTGTCGTAAAGCTCCTTGTGCAGGCTGCATTCGACGCCGGTTTCAGGCGCCTTGACCTCCTGGATCAGGCCGAATTTGACCCACCATTCGCTGACCAGGTTCCAGTGGTCCGACATCTGGCCATTGGTCTGCTCGAACGGCGGGTTGCCCGGCGCCGAGCCGCAGAACTGCGCAGCCTCGATGAAGTCGTAGACGTAAAGGCCGCCATCGAGGAACGAGCCGTCGCTGCCCAGAACCAGTTCGACGTCGGAGAGGCTCATCCCCATGCCCTTGGCGATGATCCCGTTGCCCTCAGCCGGGTTTTCCTTCCACCAGGCGATGGCATCATACATCGCCTTCATGGTTTTCAGGGCGACATCGCGGCGGTCGTTGATCAGCGCATCGCTCATATAGTGGCCGTCCGCGACCACGGCGTTTTTCAGCCAGAAGGGTTCGTCCGATTGGGTCAGGATGCTGGACCCTTCCAGCGCCTTCAGGGTGTTGGAGCCGTAAGGCTCCCAGAACTCCGAGGCGGCCACGCCGCCGCCGATCATCGCGGCAAAGGCATCGTCAGCGATGATGTTGCGGTAGACAACGGAGTCATAGGCGGCGCCGTTCTGCTCCAGCCACATGGCGACATAGATCTGCGCCAGGCCGCCTTCGAGCACGGCGACTTCCTTGCCGGCCAGATCGGCGGCGGTTTCGATGCCCGGGCCCGCGACGACCTTGTCGGTGCCATTGGACAGGTTGCCAAAGGCCACCAGCTTGACCGGCAGGCCGCGTTCGACCCCGACCGGGGTGAATTCAGCGGTGGAGGAGACGATGTCGAGCTGACCGGCAGCAACCAGGTTGAAGCTTTCATAGGGGTCTTCGATGGTCTGGTAGTCAAGGTCCAGATCCGGGGCGAGGTTCTTTTCGATGGCAATGTGCCAGAAGCCGTAGCCTGGCCAGGTGAAGCCCGCGATCCTGACGCTGTCCGCGGCCCATACGGGCGCGGCGGCGCCTGCCAGCGCGATGGCTGCAATGCAGCGGCTGGCTGATTTCAGCAGTTTTTGGGTCATCGTCACGATACCTCCCTTGCGACGTCGGTGTGTTTTGGTTGGCCTGTTCTGTTCGGTCTGCTCCGGCTCCTCAGGAATAGTCGTCGAGATACTGGAATGCCCGGGCATGCAGCGCCCGCAGCAGGTAGTCGAAGATCAGCCCCAGCAGGCCGATCACCAGGATGCCGGCCATGATCTGATCCACATGCAAAAAGCGTTTGGCGCGCATCATCATGGCGCCGATGCCGGCATCCGCCGCGGTGATTTCGGCGATTACCAGATAGGTCCAGCTGACCGCCAGCATCTGGCGCATGGCGATCACGATATTGGGCAGCGCGGCCGGGACCACGACGCTGCGCAGCACCTGCCAGCGGGATCCGCCCAGGGTGACGGAGGTGTTGATCAGATCCTTCGGCACCGCCTTGGTGTGGTCGGCGATCAGGGTGATCAGGAACCAGATCACGCCGATGAACAAAAGCGCCAGTTTCTGCGCATCACCCGCCCCGAACCACATCAGCAGCAGGGGGATGAAGGACGGGGCGGGCAGGTAGCGCCAGGCGGACACGAAGGGGGAGAAAAACGCCTCCACCGCCTTGAACGCGCCCATCAGGATGCCAAGCGGGACCGCGATTGCGCAGGCCAGGGCAAAGCTGAACATCACCCGCCAGACACTGAGCAGCACATCGCCGAGAAAGCCGTTCTCGGCAAACAGCGTGTAGAGCGCTGCCAGCACCTCGCCGGGCCCTGGCAGCAGGATTGCGGGCATCACGCCGGACCAGGCGGCGCACTGCCAGATGGCAAAGAAGATGACCCAGACCGCTATCCCGAGGGTGAGGCGCCAGGACGGCGGGATATCCGATTTGAATTCGAAGATCCGCAGTTTCGGGCGCGCGGCCTTGGTCCGCGCTGCCGGTAAAGTCCGAAGGGCCTGGGTCATGGGTCTGTCCTTTGCTGGGGCGCTTTAGTAGAGGCGCAGGTATTCCCGCACTTCCCAGTCGGTGACCGACTGGTGATAGCGTTCCCATTCGTCGTTCTTGTATTCGAGGAAGGATTTGCGCATCACCGGGCCCATCACATGCTCGGCCATCTCGTCATGGCGCAGCGCCTCGATTGCGCTCCACAGGGTGCGGGGCAGGCGGCGGATGCCAAGCTCGGCCAGTTCACCTTCGGTTTTCGAGTAGAGGTCGAAGTCGGTGGGCTTGCCCGGGTCGATCTTGTTTTTGATCCCCATCACCGCGCAGCTGAGGTGCATGGCCATCGCCAGGTAGACATTCATCGTCATGTCGCAGGCGCGGTTTTCGATGCAGTGGCGGCTTTGCGGCAGCCGGAACTGGGCGGAGCGGTTGTTGAAGCCGTAGGTGATGTTGGTCGGCGCCCAGGTGACGGTGCCGCCCTCGAAACCGCCCACCCGCGGCACCAGTCCGTTGTAGGAGTTCACGGTGGGGCAGGTGATTGCGGTGATCGCCTCGGCGTGCTGCATCAGGCCGCCGACGGCCCAGCGGCTTTCGTCCGACCATTCCCCGTCCGCGGTCTCGAAGATGTTCTCGCCGGGGCGGCTGTCATGCTGCATCGACATGTTGATATGCGCGCCGGAGCGCCAGTCGCCCACCGTCGGTTTCGGCATGAAGGTCACGAACAGGCCGTGCTTCTTGGCCACCTCTTTCAGGGTGATGCGCAGGAACGCCAGCCGGTCGGACATTTCCAGCATGTTGGTATAGTGGAAATCCAGCTCGAACTGGGAATAGGCGCCTTCGGCCACCACGTCGTGCAGGTTCCAGCCCAGGCCCTCGATGATGTCGATCATGTCCTTCAGGAAGGACATCGAGTCGATGGAGTATTCCACGTCATAGCCGAAGGCCTGGCGGCGCGGGCGCAGACCCTCTGCCGGATCGTCGTCGAAGGCCTTCACCGGCTGGCCGGCTTCGTCGTATTTCATCACGATGAATTCGGGCTCGACCCCGGCATAGCCGGTGTAGCCCTCGTCGGCGGCTTCTTTCATCGCCCGCTTCAGGGCCTGGCGCGAGCAGACGTTATAGGGCGCGTCTTCCCAGTAAAGATCCGAGAAGATGATCGCCATCGAGGTGTCCCAGGGGCAGACATAGACAGCATCCAGGTCCGGCACCACCACCTGGTCGCTGTCGGCAGGGCTGAGCTCGGGCACAAAGGAGATCGAGTGCACCGCGAACTGCGGGCCTTTGCCAAGGCAGAGCGGTTCGAAATCGCTCATCGGCACCGGTTTGGTCTTGGGGATGCCGTGCAGGTCGATCCAGGCGGCCATCACGTATTTGACGCCGGCCGCTTCCAGCCGCTCGCGCACCTCGGGGATGCGGGGGCGGTTGCGCTCCACCGCGTCCTGGAAGGATTCGTAATAGATTCTGGTTTCGGGATTGGCTTTCAGCATGGTTGTTCCTCCCATTGATTGGCACGCGGGTGCCGGGCACTGCCGGGCGGGCCGGTCAGCGTTGGTTAGGTTTCGTTTTCAGCAATTGCCTGGCGGAAAAGACGGGCAACCCGCCGTCCGCGGCACGTCGCATTGCGCTCGGACGAGGGTGCCCAGTGGCCAGGAGCGGCGTATCTCAGCCCGGGACGAAATCCGACGGGTCGATGCCCGGAACCTGGGTGATCCCGGCCAGTTGTTTCCAGTTGTGCGGATAGGCGGCGTAGAAGATCACGCATTTGCCGTCCGCTTCGTAAGAGATGTGGTTGTCCTTGGGCACAAACAGCACGTCGCCGCGGTTGCACACATAGCTTTTGCCATCGCAGACCAGCCGGAAGGTGCCCTCAAGGCAATAGATGATCTCGTCGCAGGTCAGGTCCCACGGCACCTTGATGTTGTTCAGAACATTGATGCCGCCGCACATGGATTTGCTGAATTCGCTGGTGACCATCGGCTTGATGTAAGTGTCGCTGCCGTCCATGGCGTCATAGCGCTCCTGGACCAGGTCGAATTTGAAAAGCTGCGGTTGATCGCCCATGGATTATGCCCCTTCGCTGGCAAGGTGTTTCAGGATGCTTTCGTTCAGTTCGACTTTGTAGCCGTCCGGGTCTTCGCAGAAGGCGATGACGCGGGTGCCGTTCTTCATCGGCCCCGGCGGGCGGGTGATCTTCACGCCCGCGGCGGCCAGCTGTTCGCAGGCGGCATAGACATCCGGGGTCTCGATGCAGATGTGGCCCCAGCCGTTGCCCTTGTCATAAGGCTCTTCCTGATCCCAGTTGGCGGTGAGCTCCAGGGTGGGAGACTCCGCTTCCGGGCCGTAGCCGATGAAGGTGTTGGTGAATTTGCCTTCGGGGTAATCGGTGCGGCGCAGCACCTCCATGCCCAGAATTCCGCAGTAGAATTCCAGGGATTTCTCCATGTCCATCACCCGCATCATCGTGTGGGCCAGGCGGAAACCCTTGGAAACGGGGTCGCTCATTGGGTCTGTTCCTTTTTGTTCAGGCACTTGCCGGGGCACTTGCCAAGTCGCGTTCGATCAGGTCCTGAAAAGCGCGCACGCTGTCCTCCCAGGCGGGCGACAGCAGGCCGCCGCCGGCCGCGACAGGGGATTTTCGGCCCTCGAACATGCGCTCGACCATCTCGTGGTCTTCCTTGTGCACGTCCCACCACAGCGTCTTGAGGCCTTCGATTTCCGCGGCGCTCAGCTGCTGGCCCGCGGTGGTGTAGAGCGCACGGTACTGTTGCATCGTGCCGGCGCCGGTGGGCACATTCAGGTAAACCCCCAGCTGGTCGGGGAAGTAGCGCCCCAGGATGAAGTTGGGGTACAGCGTCAGGTAGCGCGAGCTGACGCCGAGGCTGCCGGCGGTGCCGGTCTCCTTTTTCAGGTCCACGGCGCTGCCGATGCAGTTGCCGTCGGTGATGGTGTAGTGGTCCTCCAGCGGCTGGTCGGTGGTCGAGGCATGGACGAACTGGACATGGTAGGGCTCGATGAAGTTCTCCATGATCAGCTTCCAGTTGGTCTTGATCTCGCCGAAATCGAGCAGGCCGATCGGCTCCACCCTGGCGAAATCCATCCCTTCCAGCCGGTTGATCAGCGGCGCGGCGTACGCCTCGAAGTCCGGCGCATTGCCGTCAAGATTGATGAAAATCCAGTCGTGCCAGACATGGGTGCGGACCGGCTGCAGGCGGTGCTGTTTGAGGTCGAAGCCGTCAAACTCCTGTTTGCCGGTGCCGGCAAAATGCGGTGCTGCACGCAGCCGCCCCTCCAGGTCATAGGCCCAGGCGTGATAGGGGCAGCGGATCAGCTTGCCGACATTCTTGGGTTTGTCGACCAGGGTCATGCAGCGGTGCAGGCAAACGTTGTGGAACACCTGGATTCCGCCGTCCTGGGCGCGCACCGTCAGCAGCGGCAGGCCTGCGCATGTCACAGGGTGCGCATCGCCGGGATTGGCGACCTGATGGGCAAACCCGATGAACACCCAGTTCTTGGCGAGCACCGTCCGGCATTCCTGCTGCCAGACCGTTTCGCTGCGGTAGGTATCCGCGGTCAGGCCGTGCTGCGGCCCGCCGCTGATCCGTGTTCTTTCCTCGGCAATTGTCATTGTTCCTCCCTTCGACACTGCCACATGCAGCACGCCGTTGTGCTGGCGCGTGCATGGAACCCGTCCCTGTCTCCGGCCGGTCTGTGTCAGCAGCAGCGCCGTTGGCAGGGGTTGGAAATCATGTTTACGAAAATCGCATCATCTGGCAACTGTTTTTTGCGATATTCGTTATGATGAGAGATTTTCCGATATGAATCAGGAGAAAGCTGGTCAGAAAGCGGCAGGGTGGTGCGAATTTCGAATGAAAATGCCGCTGCCGCGCTGAGAATCGCAAAATCAGCCGGATCCGGCTGCGGTCCCGGTGGCGCCGCGCCGGTCCAATCCGTGAAATGCCGGGAAAAACGCCTGCCTGGAACAGTAATTCCTGCAAAAACACGCGGCGCCGGTTTGCGGATTCCGGCGCCTTCGCTTAATCTCGGCTGCGAAAACAGCAATCGGGCAGCAGGAAATGACAGCAAAGCATCAAGTGTCTTCGCGGGCGAAACGGGCCAGTCAAAGCATCCGGTCCCCTGGGGATGACCTGAACCAGCAGATCATCCGGCTGCTGCAGCAGGACGGGCGGATGGCCTTCTCCGAGATCGCCCAGCGGCTGGATGTCTCCGAGGGCACCATCCGCAACCGGGTCAGCGGGCTGCGCGAGAACAACATGCTGCGGATCGTGGCGATGTCGGATCCGGTGGCCACTGAATATACCACCGATGCGATGATCGGGCTGAACGTGGCCGCCGGGGTCACCCCGCGGCAGGTGGCGGAACGGCTGGAAGGGGATCCGCGGGTGGTCTTCATCCTGTGGGTGGCGGGCCGCTACGACCTGATAGTCGAGCTGGTCAGCGATGATGCCGAGGAGCTGAAAGAGTTCCTGGAACAGGAAATCCACGCCAGCGATGATATCGCCAATGCCGATGTCATGCTGGGCCTGAAGAATTTCAAGAACCAGTTCCTGCTCAAGCGGGACATGCCGGAAACCGGCGCCGCCGCGGCAGGCTAGCCGCCGCGGCCGGGGCAGGGGGCGCAGGCGTGCTGCGCCCGCCCGCGGCTTCAGAAGGTTTTGCCGATGGTGAAGGACACCGTGCGGCCCTCGCCCCGCGAGCAGCCATAGCCGTCATAGCAGATGCTGTCATAGTCCCGGTCGAACAGGTTGGAGACCCGCAGGTTCACTTCCATCTCCTGCCATTCGTAGCGCAGCGCCAGGTCGGCCAGGGTGTAGGACGGCGTCACCCTGGCGTTGCTTTGGGTGGCAAAGGCAGCGTCGTTGTAGCGCAGCCCGCCGCCGACACTCAGACCCGGCACCAGATCCGAGGCATCGTAATCCAGCCACAGCGACAGCTGGTGCGGCGGTGCCATGGCGTTGTCGTTGCCGGTCAGGCCGGTGACCAGCGATTTGGTGATCTCGGTATCCAGATAGGTATAACCGAACACGCCCTGCAGGTTGCCGCTCAGGCGGCCGCGGGCCTCCAGTTCCAGCCCGCGCGCGCGGATCTCTCCGGCCTGGGTGAAGCTGCTCCAGGTCGGGTCGTTGCGGTCGTAGTCCTTGACGTTGGTCTTGCGCAGGTCGAAGATGGCGGCGCTCAGCAGGTAGCTGCCGTGATCGGGCAGGTAGCGCAGGCCCGCTTCCCATTGCTTGCTTTCGGACGGATCCAGCGGCGCACCGGCGATGGTCTTGCCGAAGTTCTGAATGAAACCCTCGGTATAGCTGATGTAGGGGGCCAGGCCGTTGGCCATCTCGTAGGTCAGCCCCAGCATGCCGGTGGTTGCGGCGTTCTTCTGGAACTGCTGGGTGGAGGTCAGCAGGTTGCCGATCTCATTCTCGAACCAGCTGCGGCGCAGGCCTGCGGTGACGGACAGGCCGTTGGCGAATTTGAAGTGGTCCTGAAGGTAGATGCCCTTTTCGGTGTATTCTTCGCTGTTGTGCTCCGAAAGCGGCGGATAGGCGACGCTGAAATCGAAAACCGGATCGGCGAAGCTGACCGGATAGGCGCCATAGGCCAGGTACTGGCGGTATTCCGTCTTGCGGCGCTGGTAGTCGACGCCGACGATCAGGCTGTTGCCGCCGCTTTTCCACTCCAGGTAGTTGTCGAAGCCGAGATTATAGGCCTCTTCGCTGTTTGCCTGCGCAGTATAGGTCATGTCGCCGGTCGCGAAGTCGGTCGAGGCCAGATACAGGTGCCGGTAGTCGATTTTCTCGCGGGCATAGCGGGCCTTCTGGTTGAAGGTGAAGCCATTGCCGAAACGGTGCGAGAATTCCCAGCCGATCGACCCGCTGTCGCTCTTGTAGGAATTGAACGGCGACTGCCGGGTGTGGAAGTCCTCCGGCAGGCTGCCGAGGGCCGCATCGTATTCGACACCCGCCTCCGGCACCCATTGCAGCGGCGTGCGCTCATCCTGCTGCAGATGCATCAAAACGGTCAGGCTGGTGTCGTCGGTGGGCGCCCAGGTCAGGCTGCCGGCCGCCAGCTTGCGGTCGTTGTGGGAGTTGTCCGCCTCGGTCGCGCCATCGCGCAGCAGCACGGTCAGCCGCCCGGCCAGGGTGCCTTCGGCGTTCAGCACGCGGGAGGCGTCGAAGCCTGCCTCGGCGGTGCCGAAACTGCCGTAGCCGGCATAGGCCGAGGTTTCGTTGCCGAAACCGGGGCGCTTGGTCACCAGGTTGACCATGCCGCCGGCATCGTTGGAGCCGTAGAGCACGCCCGCGGGGCCGCGCAGCACTTCGATCCGGTCCAGCATGTAGGGGTCGATCTTGAAGCTGGCGAAATTATGCGACTTGTTCGGCAGCCCGTCGCGGTAAAGCGCGCTGGTGCCCATGTCGAAGCCGCGGATCGAAAACTGATCGAACCGGTCATCGGTGCCCCAGGTCGAGGGGTTTATACCGGGGGTGAACTTGACCGCGTCCTCGACCTGCGCCGGGTGGCGCCGTTCGAGTTCCGCGGAGGTCACGACGGAGACCGACTGCGGCACCTCGCTCAGCGGCACGCCGGATTTGACGCCGGTTTCGGTGGCCGGCGCCAGGTAGCCGTCCACGGCACCGGCATATTGCAGCTTGTCGCGGACGATGATCGGGGCGAGGTCGACGGTTTCGCCGTCTTCTGCGGCGGCCGGGAGGGCGGCAAACGCACAAGCGCCGAGCGCTGTGCCGCACAGCAGGGCGCGCAGCGCGGGCCGGCAGGCAGCTGCCGGAGCGGATTGGAGTGTCATTCAGTGTGTCCCAGGTCTTGGCCAGACAGGCGGATCGCCCCGGCTGGCCCTACTTTGTTGGCAAAATGCGGGTGATGCCTGGGAGTTTCCTGGGTCGCCGCAAAATACAAATACAGACCGGGCTGTCAATCCCGGCCGTCGGAAATCCGTCAATCCGGGTGCGGAGCCGGCCTTATCCAGGGGGCTGGCAGGCGGCGCGCATATCCCGGATAAACAGCTCCACCGCGCGTCTTTGAACCTGGGTTTGCCGGGTGGCCAGCGAAAAGGCGGATTGCCAGCGCAGCCGAGGGTGGCAGAGTTCCCGGAACCTGCCCGTCCTGGTCCAGCTTTCGGCGAAATGAACCGGCAGCGGGCCAAGATACTGCCCGGTTTCGATCAGCATCGCCATCGCCTCCATGTTGGCGACCACCGCTGTCGGGTCCGGGCCGCCAAGATCGGGTGAGACCAGCATGTCATAGGAGCGCTGGCAGAGCGGATAGGACGCAATTCCCTGCGGGCTGATCTCTGTCTCCGGCAGGGTGAACAGCGGATGGCCCCTGCCGCAGTAAAGCCGGTGCTCTTCGCTGCACAGCTCTTCATAGGTGAGGTCGGCAATCCGGTTGCGGAAGGGTGCAATGGCCACGTGCAGCGCGCCGGTGATCAGCTGCTGGGTCAGATCGGCGGGCGAGGCGACGACGATCTCCAGCCGCACCTCGTTGCGGCGGGCGAGGAACGTTTGCAGGGCCCGGGCCAGGTTGAGGCCGGGCAGGCTGCTGACCGCATCCACCACGCCGATCCGCAGGTCGCCGGTGACCGCGTCGCGCAGCTCCAGCAGTTCGGCGTCGAAATCGCGGGCGCTGCGCAGGATGCCGCGGGCCTTCTGATAGGCGATCTCGCCCCGCTCGGTCAGGCGGAAGCCGCCGCGGCCGCGCTCGCACACCCGGTAGCCGAGCGAGGTTTCGAGGTCGCGGATGCGGATGCTGATGGCGGACTGGGTGATGCCAAGGGCGTATTGCGCATCGGAAAATCCGCCGCAGTCCACCACGGTGACAAAGGTTTCCAACAGCGTATTGCGCAGCAGTTTCATGAGGCCGTCCTCCGAAGGGTGTGGCAGTCATTACATGAACTTTGCTTATGTGAATATAAGCAGTGTGATATTTTTTCATGCTTAAGTTCGTGCTGAGGTGTCCCCCGACCCGCGTCAATCATGCCAACTGGGAGGAGACCCGCATGGCCCTTAACCTGAGATCCCTGAAAACAACCGCTGCCGCGGCGCTGCTGAGCCTGGCGCCGGCCGCGGTCTTTGCCGATGACTGGAAATTTGCCATCGAGGAAATTCCGGGCTCGATCATGGACGCCTATGCGCAGGAGTTCAAAAAGCGCATCGAGGCGGCGACCGAGGGCGATGTGACCGTGACCGTCTATCCGATGGGCACGCTCGGCACCCCGACCGAAACGGTGGAGCAGGCCGCCGACGGCGTCATCCAGCTGACCAATGTGTCGATCGGCAACCTCGGCACCATCGTGCCGGAGAGCCAGGTGTTCCTGCTGCCCTACCTGCTGCCCTCGGACCCGGCGGCGGTTTCAAAAATCCTCAGCAGCTCGGACACCATCTATGGCCCGCTGAACGCAGACTTCCAGAAGCGCGGGCTGGAAGTGATGACGATGTATTCCGAAGGCCCGCAGGTCTGGACCACCAACCGCGAGATCCGCACGCCGGAGGACTTCGAGAACTTCAAGATGCGGGTGATGGTGTCGCCGATCCTGCTGGAGACCTACAAGAACATGGGCGCCAGCCCGACGCCGCTGCCGTTCGGCGAAGTGTTCGGCGCGCTGCAGCTGGGCGCGGTGGACGGCCAGGTGAACCCGATCCCGACCATCGAGGAGATGAAGTTCTACGAGGTCACCAGCCATCTGATCTGGGCCGGCGAGCAGGAACTGGTGACCACCGTTGTCGCCGGGTCCGACTGGTTCGCCACCCTGAGCCCGGAACGCCAGCAGCTGCTGCGCGGCACCATGGCGGAAATGACCGGCTACATCGACGGCGTGGTCAGCGAGTTCAACCAGCAGCGTCTGGACAGCATCAAGGATGCCAAGCCGGACATCGGCCTGGTGGTGCTGTCTGAGGACGAGCGTGATGCCTTCCGTGCCCGCTCGGGCGGGACTGCCGCCGCCTATGTCGAGACCGCAGGCGCCCGCGGCCAGGAGCTGCTGGATGCGCTGCAGGCGGAGCTGGCGGGCAACTGATCCCGCGTCCGGCCCCGCGCGGACCAGCGCGGGGTCCCACCAAGGAAGGATACCATGCAACACGCCAATTCCGCGCCCTTCGGGTTTCTGGGCAAGATCGACGGCGCCATCGGCCGTGCCGAGGTCTGGATCCTGGGCTGGGGGATCATCCTGATGGCGGCCAACACCATCGCCAATGTCTTTGGCCGCTACGTGTTCAACCAGTCGATCTACTTCTCGGAGGAGCTGAACGAGTTCCTGATTGTCATCGTCACCTTCATGGGGCTGGGCTATGCCACCCGCAAGGGCATCCACATCCGCATGTCCGCGGTCTATGACGCGCTGCCGGTGAAGCTGCGCAAGGGGCTGATGGTGGTGATTGCCGCCACCACCGCGGTGATGATGGCGGTCCTGGCCTGGTACGCGCTGGAATATGTGCAGAAGGTCGCCAGCCGCGGCCGCATCACCCCGGCGCTGCAGCTGCCGTTGTACCTCACCTATGTCTGGGTGGTGCTCGGGCTGGCGCTGACCGCCTTTCAGTACCTGCTGACCGCGCTGCGCAACCTGAATTTCGCCGAGGCGGAGATCTATGTCTCCTACCTGGAGGTGGACAGCTACGAGGACCCGGAAACCGCCGCCGCCATCCAGCGCTATGAAGAGGCCGGCGCCGCGGGCACCGGGACAGGGGAAAAACCATGACCGAACTGATGCTTGCCGTGATGGTCCTGCTCTTGCTGGCAGGGTTCCCGATGAAGATGCCGCTGATCTCGGCCGCAGTTCTGGGCTTCCTCGTCTACTTCCCGGACATGAGCCTGCAGATCCTGGTGCAGCAGATGATCGGCGGCGTGAAGCCCGCCGCGCTGATTGCGGTGCCGATGTTCATCCTGGCCGCCGACATCATCACCCGCGGCCATTCCGCCAACCGGCTGATCGACGTGGTGATGAGCTTCATGGGCCATATCAAAGGCGGTCTGGCGATCTCCGTCACCTCGGCCTGCGCGCTGTTCGGCGCGGTCTGCGGCTCGACCCAGGCCACCGTGGTGGCAATCGGCGGCGCGATGCGGCCGCGGATGCTGAAATCCGGCTACAAGGACAGCTTTGCCATCGGCCTGATCGTCAATGCGGCGGACCTCGCCTATCTGATCCCGCCCTCCATCGGCATGATCATCTATGGCGTGGTCTCGGGCACCTCGATCTCGCAGCTGTTCATCGCGGGCATTGTGCCGGGACTGCTGATCGTGGTGCTGTTCTCGGCCTACTGCATGGTCTACGCCTACCGCCACGACATCCCCGTCCTGCCGCGCGAGGGCTGGGGCCAGCGGTTCACCGCCATGCGCCGGGCACTGTGGCCGATGGGCTTTCCGGCGATCATCGTCGGCGGCATCTACGGCGGGGTGTTCTCGCCGACCGAGGCGGCGGCGATCTGCGTGCTTTATGCCGCGGTGCTGGAGGTGCTGATCTTCCGCTCGGTGAAACTGCGCGACCTCTGGGACATTGCGCTGTCGACCGGCGCCATCACCTCGGTGGTGTTCATCCTGATTGCGGCGGGTGCCGCCTTCAGCTGGACGCTGAGCTTTGCCCAGGTGCCGCAGCAGATCATCGCGTCATTGGGGCTGGATGAGGCCGGACCGCTGATGGTGCTGCTGGCAGTCAACCTCGCCTTCTTCCTCGGCTGCATGTTCGTCGACTCGATTGTGGTGATCCTGATTCTGGTGCCGATCTTCGCGCCGATGATCAAAGCGGCCGGTTTGGACCCGGTGCTGGTCGGTGTGCTGATCACCCTGCAGGTCGCCATCGGCGCCGCAACGCCGCCGTTCGGCTGCAACCTGTTCACCGCCATCGCGGTGTTCCGCCGCCCGTTCGTGGAAGTGGTGCGCGGGGTGCCGCCCTTCCTGATCATCCTGCTGGCCGTGACTGGCCTGCTGGTCGCCTTCCCGCAAATCGCCCTGTTCCTGCCGGAACTGGCCTATCGTTAAGAAAAACGGAGAATCAACATGTCTGCACACGGTTACGAATCCGGCCGCCTGAACCTGCCCTTCGTCGGCATCGCCACCTTCGGCAAGAAGCCCTATGTCGAGGATTGGGACAATATCAACGCCGACGTCGCCATCCTCGGCGCGCCCTTTGATTTCGGCTGCCAGTTCCGCTCCGGCGCGCGGTTCGGCCCGCGGGCGGTGCGCGAGGCCTCCACCCTGTTCAGCTTCGGCCACGCCGGCGCCTATGATCATGAGGATGACGCCACCTATCTGGGCGCGGACGTGCGGATCGTCGATCTGGGCGATGCCGACATCATCCACACCAAGACCGAGGAAAGCCACGCCAACATCGAATACGGCGTGAAGAAGATCCTCGACGCGGGCGCCATTCCGGTGACCATCGGCGGCGACCACTCCATCAATATCCCCTGCATCAACGCCTATGCCGAGGATTGCGCCAAAAACGGCCCGATCCACGTGATCCAGATCGACGCGCATCTCGACTTTGTCGATGAGCGCCACGGTGTCACCGACGGCCACGGCAACCCGATGCGCCGCGCAATCGAGAAGGATTACGTCTCCGGCATGACCCAGCTGGGCATCCGCAACGTGTCCTCCACCGCCAAGGAGGGGTACATCGACGCCCGCGAGCGCGGCTCCGACATCCTGTCGGTGCGCCAGGTGCGCAAGCTGGGCACGCAAGGCGTTCTGGAGCGCATTCCCGAGGGCGCGCGCTATTACGTGACCATCGACATCGACGCCTTCTGCCCGTCGATTGCGCCGGGCACCGGCACCCCCAGCCACGGCGGCTTCCAGTATTACGACGTGCTGGAAATTCTGCAGGGGCTCAGCAAACGCGGCGATGTGGTGGGGATCGACCTGGTGGAAGTGGCCCCGGCCTATGACCCGGCCGAGAGCACCCAGATCCTGGCGGCGCAGCTATTGCTGAACTTCATCGGCTTCATTTTCCACAACAAGACCTGAGTCTCCTCCCGCTGCGCCTGTGTGCAAAGGCGCAACGGACTGCCTGGCACGCCGTCTTCCATAGGCGTGCCAGGCCTTTTTGGACCCGGCCTATTTGCTTCTTTCTGGTCAAAAATACTCCGGGGAGCGCGAGGGGCCGGCCCCTCGCTCCCGCCGCCGCCGCACGCGCCGGACCTTCAGCGGCCCATCTTCCCTTCAGCAAACGCCCGGGCCGCTGCCACCGCCTCCGGATCCGGTTCCACCCCGGTAAAGCCCAGCAGATAGCCTTCCAGCCGGGCGGTGCGGGCCTGCATCGGCTCCCGCACCTCCAGCGCGTGGTAGCCGCATTGCATGAAATAGAGGATCCGCGCCCGCGCGTCGGCCTCGTATGGGTCATAGCCGTGCCGCTCGAACATCGCGGTCACCGCCCTGAGCCGCAGCGCATCCGCCGCGTCGATCCGGTTGCGCACCTTGCCGTCGCGCCGCGACCATTCGCGGACCGCAAAATCCAAGGACGCGTCGAACAGGTCCGGATCGACAAAGCAGCGGAAGAAATTGCAGACCGCCCAGGAAATATTGTCAGCTGGCAATTTGCAATGGGTGAGCACCGGCGCGGTGTTGCGGGCCTCCCAATCGTCCAGCAGCGCCTCCAGCAGGTGCTTGCGGCTTTTGAAATACCAGTAGAAGCTGGAGCGCGAGACCCTCAGCCGCTCGCCGATGGCCAGCACCTTGACCCCCGCCACGCCGTCGCTGATCAAGAGGTCGCGGGCCACGTTCAGCCAGTCCTCCGGCGTGACCTTCACATGGCCGCTCAGCGGTTCCTTGTCCGGGTTGTCCCGGTGCAGCACCGGGGCCGCGCGTCTGGCCATCTCAGCTCTCCGGCGGGGCGCCGCCTTCTGCGGTGCGCTTGGCGATGAAGCCTTGCAGGGCCTCAACGCGGGTTTCATCGGTTTGGGGCCGGGTATCACGCGCGACGATCTCCTGCCAGACCCGGGTGGCCCGGCTGTTGGCATCCAGCGCGCCGCGCTCTGTCCAGGTGCCGAAATTGGCGTAGTCATGCACCACCGGCTCATAGAATTCGGTACTATAGCGCGCCATGGTCTGGGGGGTGGCAAAGAAATGGCCGCCTGGCGCCACCTCCCGGATCGCGGTGTCATAGCCGATTTCCTCCGTGCCCGCCTGAGCGCCGGCGCACAGCTCGGCAATCATGTTCAGGACTTCCGCATCGGTGATCAGCTTCTCAAAAGACACCGACAGCCCGCCCTCCAGCCAGCCCGCCGAATGGATCACCACGGTGGCCCCGGCCATCAGGCAGCCCCACAGGCCCATCTGGTTTTCATTGGCCGCCTGCACGTCGTTGGTATTGGAGGCCGACCCGGCAGCCGAGCGCCAGGGCAGGCCAAGAAAGCGCGCCAGCTGGCCCGCCGCCAGCGAGGCCTGGAAATGCGGAGGCGTGCCGAACGCAGGCGCGCCGGACTTCATGTCGACGTTGGAGGTGAAAGTGCCGTAGCACACCGGCGCGCCGGGGTTTGCCAGCTGGGTAAGCGTCAGGGCTGCCAGCACTTCGGCATGGCTGAGGGTGATGGCACCCGCCACCGTAATCGGCGCCATCGCCCCCATCAGGGTGAACGGCGTGACAATCGACACTTGCCCGTGGCGGGCAAAGTCGATCAAACCTTGCGCCATCGGAATGTCCAGCGTGCGCGGGCTGTTGGTGTTGATGATAGTGTAGCAGCGCGGCTCGGCCTGGAACTCACCGTCCGAAAGCCCGCGGAAATCGCGGATCATCTCGAAACAGTCCATCACCTGCGGCGTGCCGCGGGAGTAGATGAAGGGGAATTTGTCCGTGAGCGTCATCTGCGCCTCGGTGGTGAAATAGTGGCGCAGGTGCACGGGCACGTCCTGAGGCTCCACCTGGGGCGAGATCATGTGGAAAACATCAAAGTGATGGGTGAGCTTGAGGTATTCCAGGTAGTCCCGGGCTGAGCCGGGGCGGCGGCCCCGTTCCAGATCGGTGGCATTGGGCGCGCCGGCGCCTGCCTGGAACACCAGGCTGCCCAGCTCCAGCGTGATATCGCGGTCCCGCGCTCCGGCCCGGCAGGTGATCGCGCGCGGCGCCGTGGCCAGTGCCGCCTCCACCATGTCGCGGCCGATATAGACCATTTCGCGGTCTTCATCGACGCGGGCGCCGCCTGCGGCAAAAATCCTGCGCGCCTCGGGCAGCAGCACCTTCATGCCCAGTTCCTGCAGCATCTTCAGCGCGGTTTCATGCATGTCCGCGATCTGATCGGCCGGAAACACTTCCATCAGCGGGAACGGGTTCTTCAGCTGGCGGTAGTTCACATTGCGCTTGGGGGCTTGGGCGGCCTCCGCGCCGCGCCCGCGTCCCCTTTGGCGGCGGCCGCGCGGGCCGCCTTCGTTTTCGATGGTCATCGCCTCAGCCTTTCATCGCCGTGCCGGAGGGGTCATAGGGCGAGGGGGCAATCACCCGGGCGGCGCGTTGCTGGCCGACGATATGCACGGTCAGTTTCGTGCCTTCAGCCGCGGCCTCGCGGTCCACCATCGCCATCGCCAGCGATTTGCCCAGCGTGTGGCCATAGCCGCCGGAGGTGACAAAGCCGACGCGTTTGTCTCCCCGCCAGACCGGCTCATAGCCGCTGGCGTCGGCGTCCGTTGCCTCGACCTCCAGCGGCACCACGATCTGCGCCGGGCCGCCTGCATCGCGTTCTGTCAGCGCCGCTGCGCGTCCGATGAAGTCCTTGTCCCAGTCGATCCAGCGGTCCATGCCGGTTTGGGCGGCAGTGTAGCCTTGGGTGAATTCCGCGCTCCAGATGCCAAAGCTTTTCTCCAGCCGCAGGCTGAGGAGCGCGTTGAAGCCGTATTCGCGCAACCCCAGATCGGCCCCTGCCTCCAGCAGGGTGTCGCGCAAAGTGATGTGCTCGGCGGCGGAGCAATGGAGTTCATAGCCCAGCTCACCCGCGACCGAGAGGCGGCCCGCCTTGAGGCGCAGCATGCCGATGTCGAAGGTGCCGCAGCCCATGAACGGGAGGTCTGCAATGGGGTCGTCCGTCAGCTTTTCCAGCACCTTGCAGCTGTTCGGGCCGGAGAGGCTGAAGCCGGTGACGGCATCGGACAGGTCGCGCACGTCCACGCCCTCATCCATGTGATCCTGGAACCAGCGCATGTGCCATTCGCGCAGGTAGTAGCTGCCCATGATCCACCAGCTGCCGTCCCCCCAGTTGAAGACGGTGAGGTCGCCCTTGAGGCGGCCCTCGCGCGACAGCATCGGCGCCAGCCGCGCGCGGCCCGGAGCGGGGAGTTTCGAGGCCATGAGGCGGTTGAGCCAGGTTTCGGCGCCGGGGCCGGAGATTTCGAACCGGGAGAAGCCTGAGATGTCGAGCAGGCCCACGGCCTTGCGCACCGCCTTGCATTCGTCCGCGACGATCTCAAAGGCGTTGGAGCGTTTCAGGGTGGGGGTTTCGGTGAACTCCTCGGAGGGCGCGAAATAGAGCGGCACTTCCAGCCCATAAGTGGCGCCCCAGCGGCAGCCCGCACGGGTCATGTCCGAATAGGCGGGCGCCTTTTTCAGCGGGCGGCCTGCGGGCAGCTGCTCGTTCGGGTAGGTCATCACGAAGCGGCGAGTGTAGAACTGGCCGGTGGTTTCCTTGATGAAGCGCTTGTTCTGCGCGTAATCGCCGAAGCGGGCGACATCCATGCCGAAGACATCCGCCTCCGGCTCGCCGTGGATCATCCATTCCGCCAGCGATTTGCCGACGCCGCCGCCCTGCAGGAAGCCCGCCATCACGCCGCAGGCGCACCAGTAGCCGGGCTTGCCGCGCACCGGGCCGACCAGCGGGTTGCCGTCGGGGGCAAAGGTGAAGGCGCCGTTGACCCAGGTTTTCACACCTGTGTGCTGCAGGGCCGGGTAGCGTTCGAAGCCGAGGGTCAGCTCCTTCTCGATACGGTCGGGGTCTTGCTGCTGCAGCTCGAACCCGTATTCCCAGGGCGCGCCGTCCATCATCCAGTGCTGGTGGTTAATCTCGTAGATACCAAGAAGGATGCCCTTCTGGTCCTGGCGCATATAGGTGAAACCCTCCAAGTCTACGGTCATCGGCACTTCGAAATCGAGCTGTTCCAGCTCGGGGGTGGTGTCGGAGATCAGGTAGTGGTGATTGAGCGGCGAGACCGGCAGCTCGACCCCTGCCATGCGGCCCACCTGCTTGGCCCAGAGGCCCGCGGCATTGACCACATGCTCGGCGTGGATGGTGCCCTTCTCAGTCACGACCTGCCAGCCGTCCGCGAGCTGATGCAGTTCCAGCACCCGATTGTTTTCAATGACTTCCGCACCGCGTTTCTTGGCGGCTCCGGCATAGGCATGGACGGTGCCGGTGGTGTCGACATAGCCCTCGCGGTCGGCCCACATACCGCCGAGGATGCCCTTGGTGGACATGATCGGGCACAGCTCCCCAGCCTCCTGCGGGGTGATCAGACGGCAGTCGTCGATGCCGATCGACTGGAAGGTGCGGTAGGCCGATTGCAGCCATTCCCAGCGGTCGGGGGTGCCTGCCAGCGTCATGCCGCCGGTCATGTGCATTCCGACGGACTGGCCGGATTCCTGTTCGATCTCGGACAACAGATCGATGGTATAGGCCTGCAGCGAGGCGATGTTGGGATCGGCGTTCAGCGCATGAAAGCCGCCCGCCGCGTGCCAGCTGGAGCCGGCGGTCAGCACCGAACGCTCGATCAGGCAAACGTCGGTCCAGCCGAGTTTGGCCAGGTGGTAAAGGACAGAGGCGCCGACAACGCCGCCCCCGATGACAACGGCACGATAGTGCGACTTCATGGGCTTGCTCCCTGTCTGACGCCGCCGGGCGGGGAGCCTCCCCGAATCCGCCTTTTGGACAATGCTGTCCAATTCATCGGCGATCCTGGACAGTCTTGTCCAGAAAAATCTTGCAGGGCAGATCCGCAGGCTGGCTACCGGCTGGACGCCTTGGCGCGCGACTCCGCCTCCTGCCAGGTGCCCGTGCGCAGGGTTTGCGGTGCAAACCTGCCGGGCCCGGTGCGCCAGGGCAGGGCGGCTTGCAGCCACAGGCCCTTATGCAGTGTGAACCGCCAGCCGCGCACCGCGCCTTGGAAAGACGTGATATCGGGGTGCCCCTCCTCCAGCAGGTCCACGGTGCCGGTCAGCAGCAGAAGGCTGCCGGTTTCGAAGTCGGCAAAGGTCAGCCCCGCGCGCGGGTTCAGCAGGAAATTCCCCAGCGTGTTGAAATGGCTGTTGCCCGGAAAATCGGGGATGGTCAGGGTGTTGCCTGCAACTCTGACAAATCCGGGCCGCCCGCCCCTGTGGGAGACGTCCACACCCTCGCGCTCCGGATGGCCGGCGGCCGGGATGTGGCTGGCGACAAAGAAAGTATCGGCGCGGGCTATCAGCGTGCGGTGAGCCTCCGGCAGCCGCGAAAAGGCCATCGGCGCGGCGGTCCGGGATCGCGGCCCGGCAGCGGTCAGGTCCCGTTCCTGGATAAACTGGGGGCAGTTGCCGAAGGACTGATCTACCCTCAGGGTGAACCCGTCGTCCGCCACGGAAACCACCCGCCCGTTCAGCCGGTTGCGGCGGCGGCTGTGAAGTTCGATTCCCAGAAGCCCCAGTGCCGCGCCCTTGCGGATGGCGGTGCGGACGGGATCCTGTGCCTGGCCGCTCAGGGCCACCCGCAGATGCTGCGAATCCGGCGCGCAGGCAAAACCGGGCGGGCCGCTCAGCAGGCTGGCCCAGGGCCAGCCGCCGGGGTCCACGGCGCCGGCGGCCAGAAACGGCAACTGTGCAAAAAACTCCCGGTGCTGATCCGGCATGAACGGGCGGATGGCGCGGCGCCCAAAAGCCTCCATCCTGCCGCGTTTGCCTGCGCGGCGCTGCAATTCCTGCTCGCCCTCATGAAAGGGGGAGGGGCTGTCTGCATCAAGCGGGCGCATGGAAATCTCCTGGGATCTGTTTTTGGATCAGCGGCGGCCGGATCGGCCGCCGCGCAGGGGTGGCGACGGGATCACGCCGCCAGGCCGGCCTTGGTGGCGGGCATCGGTTTGAAGCCATGCAACCTTTCGGTATTGGCCAGCAGGCCGCGCACATTCGGGTAAGGTTGCAGCGAGATGCCGCCCTCCGGCGCGTGCGCAATGTAGGAGTACACCGCCGCATCGGCGATGGTCGGGGCGTCGCCGACCAGGAATTTGCGGCCCTGCATGTGGCTGTCGATCCTGCCGAGCGCACGGGCTGCGACGGCAGCGCAGAATTCCGCGTCCAGCGGCGCGTTGAAGACAGTGATCAGCCGTGCCGCCGCCGGTCCGAAGGCGATCTCGCCCGCGGCCAGGGTCAGGAACTTCTGCACTTCGGCTTCCAGGACCGGATCGGACGGCAGCCAGGAGGGGGCGTATTTGCGGGCAAGATAGACCAGGATGGCGTTGGAGTCGGTGATGACGGTGCCGCCGTCCTCGAGCACCGGCACCTGACCTGCGGGGTTCAGCGCCAGGAAGGCGGGCTGCTTGTGCTCTCCGGCGGCGAGGTCGACGTTGATCACCTCATGGGCAATCCCTGCGAGGCTGGCGAACAGTTCCACCCGGTGGGCGTGGCCGGACAGGGGGAAACTGTGGATGCGGATCGGATGCGGCATGCTGGGGTCCTTTTCTGTGGCATGAGCCATGGGGTTTTGAAGACATCCGGAAGATACGCCCTTCACCAGTTGGAGATAATATTCCTTCCTGTGGAATGATTGTGTACAAAAGGTTCATAAACTGGACCGCCGGAGACCCTGCGATGGATAAGCTGGACTGCATGCGCACCTTTGCCGCCGTTGCGGGGCAAAGCTCCTTTACCGCCGGCGCCCGGCAGATCGGGATCAGCACCAAGCTGGCCAGCAAATATGTTGCCCGGCTGGAGGCGCAGATTGGCGCGCAGCTGCTGAACAGGACCACCCGCAAGGTGACGCTGACCGATACCGGCCGGGCCTATTTGGACCGCTGCCTGCCGCTCTTGGATCAATTCGACGAACTGGAGGACGTGGTGCAGCAGCGCCAGCACGACCTGGCAGGCCCCATCCGCATCACCGCTCCTACCGGGTTTGGCAGTCGCGAGCTGGTGGAGGCGCTGCAGCCCTTTCAGCAGGCGCACCCGAAGGTGTCCGTGGAACTGGTACTGTCCGACCGCCATCTGCCGATTCTGGAGGAGGGCGTGGACCTGGCGGTCCGCTTTGGCGCGCTGAAGGATTCGACGCTGGTCGCCCGCAAGCTCTGCGCCATGCGGCTGGTGGTTGTGGCGTCGCCGGACTATCTGGCAGCGCAGGGTGAACCCGCCGGGCCGGAAGCGCTGGCGAGCCGCAACTGCCTGTTGCAAATGACCTCGCCGCAGCCGGATGCCTGGTCCTTCGGGCGCGGCAGCGCGCAAAGAACGGTCACCGTCGGCGGCAGCTTCCGCGCCAATTCACCCCGGGCCGTGGCGCATATGGCGGCCGGCGGCCTCGGCATTGCCCGCTGCCCGTACTATACGGCAGTGCCGTTTCTGCGGGACGGCAGGCTGCAAGTGCTTTTTGAGAAACAGGAAACCGATCCGATCACGCTGTATGCGGTCTACCCGCCCAGCCGCCATCTGACCGCTCGGATCCGGGCGCTGATCGATCATTTGTCAGGATATTTCGGACCGCGCTGAGTGTCCTGCCACCTGGCCGTGGATGCGTCCCGGAACGGTCCTGCTTCATCTTTTTGCAGATACTCCGGGGAGGGCGAGGGGCAGGCCCCTCGCCGCCTCGGATGCGGTTTGCGGAACGGCCGCGGACTGATAGGGCAATAATGTTGCCCTATATATTTTAATCTTGAAATATCTATCCAAGCCTGCGTAGGCTCAGCACAAGGACCGGCGCAAGACCGGCCGGGAAGATGCGGGCTGCCGCCGGCCTTGGCTTCTGCCGCCGCCGCGTTACAGTCGCAAGCATTTGATCGAAAACCCCGGCCGCGGGCCAGGGAATACTCTGGGAGGACACAACGTTATGAAGACCATTCGAATGCTCGCCATGGCGGCCGCAATCCCGGCGCTGGCAGCGGCGGCGCAAGCGGAGACAAAGATTGGCATGATCACCACCCTGTCCGGTGGCGGCGCCGGTCTGGGCGTCGATGTGCGCGACGGCTTCATGCTGGCCATCGAACAGGATGGCCGCGACGGCGTCGAGGTGGTGATCGAGGACGATCAGCGCAAGCCCGACGTGGCGGTGCAGATCGCCGACCGGATGATCCAGTCCGAGAAGGTCGACATCATGACCGGCATCATCTGGTCGAACCTGGCGATGGCAGTGGTGCCTGCCGCCACCGCACAGGGCGTGTTTTACCTTTCGCCCAACGCAGGCCCCTCGGCACTGGCCGGCAAGCGCTGCCACCAGAACTATTTCAACGTCGCCTGGCAGAACGACAACCTGCACGAGGCCGCCGGCGCCTATGCCAATGAGGCGGGCCTGAAGAACAGCTTCATCCTGGCGCCGAACTATCCGGCGGGCAAGGACGCGCTGACGGGCTACAAGCGGATGTACGGCGGCGCGCTGGCCGGTGAGATCTACACCAAGCTGGGGCAGACCGATTATGCCGCGGAAATCGCCCAGATCCGGGCGTCCGGTGCGGACTCCGTCTATTTCTTCCTGCCCGGCGGCATGGGGATCTCCTTCCTCAAGCAGTACGCAGGCAGCGGTGTGGATCTGCCGGTGGTGGGTCCGGCGTTCTCCTTTGACCAGGGCATTCTGCAGGCGGTGGGCGATGCCGCGCTGGGGGTCAAGAACACCTCGCAGTGGAACAAGGATATCGACAATGCGGCCAACGCCGCCTTTGTCGCCGCCTTCCAGGAGAAATACGGCCGCCTGCCCTCGCTCTATGCCAGCCAGGGCTATGACACCGCCAACCTGATCCTGAGCGCATTGGACAAGGCCGAGGCTTCCGACCAGGACGCCTTCCGCGCGGCGCTGAAGGCGGCGGAGTTCGACTCCGTGCGCGGTTCCTTCAAGTTCGGGGACAATCACCATCCGATCCAGGACATTTATGTCCGCGAAGTGATCAAGGAAGGCGATGTCTATACCAACAAGATCATCGCCACCGGCCTGAAAGACCACGCCGACGCCTATGGCGGCGAGTGCAAGATGTGACCTGAGCCTCTGAGCGGAGACGTCTTGCCGGCGTCTCCGCAAGCGGCCAATCTTCCCCCGCGGAAATCCGAAAATGACTTATATTCTAGTTCTGGAGCAAATCCTGAATGGGCTCCAGCTCGGGGTGATGCTGTTTCTGATGGCAGCCGGGCTGACGCTGGTGTTCGGGGTGATGGGGCTGATCAACCTCGCCCATGGCTCGCTTTATATGGTGGGCGCCTTTGCCGCCGCCGCGGTGGCGGGCTGGACCGGCTCCTTCCTGCTGGCGCTGGCGGCAAGCCTTGCCGCCGCCGCCGCTGCCGGCGCGCTGATGGAGCTGGTGGTGATCCGCCGCCTCTACCGGCGCGATCATCTGGACCAGGTGCTGGCGACCTTTGCGCTGATCCTGATCTTCTCCGAGGGCACCCGCTGGCTGTTCGGCTCCTTCCCGCTGTTTCTGGATGTGCCGGCCTATCTGTCCGGGCCGGTCACCCTGCCGGGCGGGATTGAATATCCCTTGTACCGGCTGACCATCATCCTGATCGGTCTGGCGATTGCGGCGGGGCTGTTCCTGCTGATCGCCAAGACGCGGATCGGCATCCAGATCCGCGCCGGCGAGGCCGACCGCGAGATGATTGCCGCGCTTGGCGTCGATATCTCCAAGCTCTACACGCTGGTCTTTGCCCTCGGCGCGGCGCTGGCCGGGCTGGCGGGGGCGCTGGTTGGCGCGATCCAGTCGGTGCAGGTCGGCATGGGCGAGCCGGTGCTGATCCTCGCCTTTGTGGTGATTGTGATAGGCGGCATCGGCTCGATCAAGGGCGCTTTGGCCGGTGCCCTGCTGGTGGGGATGACCGACACGCTGGGCGGCGTCTTCCTGCCGCAGCTGTTTGCCATGGTCATGGACCCGGCCAGCGCGGCCTCTGCGGGGGCGTCGCTGGCGTCGATGCTGATCTATATTCTGATGGCGGCAATCCTGCTGGTGCGCCCCTCGGGCCTTTACGGAGGGAGCGCATGATGCTGACCCGCGAAACCCTGCTCAACCGGGCGGTGATTGCCGCGCTTCTGCTGGTGCCGCTGGCGGCCTGGTCACTGGATGAGCCCTTCATCATCACGCTGGCCACCAAGGCTGCGATCCTGGCGCTGGCGGGTGTTGGACTGAATATCGCTCTGGGTCTGGGCGGGCTGATCAGCCTCGGCCACGCGGCGTTTTTCGGGATCGGCGGCTATGCCATGGGCATTCTTGCCGCCCATGCCCAGAATTACGAGCCGCTGTTCGACTGGCCCTTCCTGTTCGAGGGCAGCAACCAGATGCCGCTGATCTGGCTGGTGGCGGTTGTCCTCAGCGCCTGTGCCGCGCTGGTGATCGGGGCGTTGTCCTTGCGCACCTCCGGTGTCTATTTCATCATGATCACCTTGGCCTTCGGGCAGATGCTCTATTACTTCGCGATCAGCTGGAGCGCCTATGGCGGCGAGGACGGGCTGTCGATCTGGGTGCGCAATGAATTCCCGGGTCTCAACACGCTGGACCCGATCCAGTTCTTTGCGATTGCCTATGTGATCCTGTGCCTGGCGCTGTTTTTCGCCGCACGGCTGGCGCGTTCGCCCTTCGGGCTGGCGCTGGCGGCGGCACGGCAGAACCCGGACCGGGTGGAGGCGGTGGGCCTTACACCATTTACCCTGAGGCTGACGGCCTTTGTCATTTCCGGCGCGATTACCGGGCTGGCTGGCGCGCTGTTTGCCGACCTGAACCGGTTTGTCAGCCCGACCATGCTCAGCTGGCACACCAGCGGCGAGATCATGATCTTTGTGATCCTCGGCGGGGTGGGGCGGCTCTATGGCCCGGTGGCGGGGGCGGCGCTCTATATCCTGCTGGAGCATCTTCTGGGCGGGATCAGCGATTACTGGCAGATCTTCCTTGGGGTGCTTCTGCTGCTGATCGTGCTGTTTGCCCGTGGCGGGCTGATCGGGGCGCTGGCAGGACGGGAGAAGGCGCATGGCTGACGTGGTTCTGAAAACCAAAAAACTCAACAAGAGCTTTGGCGCGCTGCAGGCCAGCCGCGATGTCTCGCTGGATCTGCGGCCGGGTGAAATCCACGCGCTGATCGGTCCCAACGGCGCGGGAAAATCCACCCTGATCAAGCAGATCGCGGGCAATCTGGCGCCCGATAGCGGCGCGGTTGAGTTGCTGGGGCGCGATGTGACGGCGCTGGATACCGTGGCGCGGGCGCGGATGGGGCTGGGGCGGACGTTCCAGATCTCGGCGCTGGCGATGGACTACACCGTCCTGCAGAACGCGGTGCTGGGCACGCTTGGGGGCAGGGGCGGCCCGTTCCGGTTTTTCCGCAATGTGATGAAGGATCCCGGCTTGCTGGAACCGGCACGCGACGCGCTGGAGCGGGTCGGGCTGACCGGGGACGCAAACCGCCGCACCGCCGACCTGTCGCACGGCCAGCGCCGCCAGCTGGAAGTGGCGGTGGCGCTGACGCTGAAGCCGAAGCTGTTCCTGATGGATGAGCCGATGGCGGGGCTTGGGTCCGCAGGGTCCAAGGCGCTGACCGGGTTCCTCGACGGGCTGCGGCAAGAGGCGCCGATCCTGCTGGTGGAACACGACATGGACGCGGTGTTTGCGCTGGCGGACCGGATCAGCGTGCTGGTCTACGGCCAGATCATCGCCACCGGCACCGCGGACGACATCCGCGCCAACGCCGAGGTGCGCCGCGCCTATCTGGGAGAGGAGGACGCCGCATGAGCCTGCTGACATTGCAAGGGGTTGAGGCCTCATACGGCCCGGCGCAGGCGCTGTTCGGGGTCGATCTGGAGATCGGCGAAGGCGAGGTGGTGGCGCTGATGGGCCGCAACGGCATGGGCAAATCCACCACCATCAAGACGATTTGCGGGATGCTGGCGGCCTCCAAGGGCGATCTGCGGTTTGACGGCCACGACCTGCGCCAGCTGCCGTCCTACAAGATTGCCCGGCTGGGGGTCGGACTGGTGCCCGAAGGGCGGCGCTGCTTTGCGCCGCTGACGGTGGAGGAAAACCTGACCGCCGCCGCGCGCCCCGGACCCTGGGACATGCGACGGGTGGCAGAGCTGTTTCCGCGGCTCGAAGAACGGCGGACCCAGGCGGCGGGGTCGCTCTCGGGCGGCGAACAGCAGATGCTGACCATCGGCCGCGCCCTGATGACCAATCCGCGGCTGCTGATCCTGGACGAGGCGACCGAAGGCCTGGCGCCGGTGGTGCGGCAGGAGATCTGGGCCGCGATCGGTCGGCTCAAGCGGGAGGCGGGGCTGGCCATTCTGGTGGTCGACAAGTCGCTGAAGGAATTGGCCGCCATCGCTGACCGCGCGGTGATCCTCAACAAGGGCTGCAACGTCTGGACAGGGTGTATCGGGGAGCTGCCGCCGGAAATGGCCGACCGTTATCTGGGGGTTTGAGAGCAGCCGGCAAAGAGATTTGCGCAGTGTTCCATGGGTGATGCGCCAGGGCGCGTTTCCGCCTTGGCGGACCGGACGCGGTCTGCGCTGATAGGGCGCAAACTTGTCACAACCGGCGGCGGCCATCGGATTGCTCCGCGTGCCAGTCAATGGCTGGAAACGGCGCAATGACCAAGGCTTCCGGTGGCAGTCGGTGCCCCCGTCAGACAGCATCCCGCCGGCTGCCACGGCCGCCGGACGGCGGGCCGTTTTCATGCCGCTGGGATCTTTTGGGGCATGTTTTCAGGCGGACGGAGCCCGAGCAGGTGCCGGGCCTCCTGCCAGGTTGCCACCCGGCGGTTGTGCTTTCCGCAGATCTCCGCGGTGCGGCGGACCAGCGCGGCATTGCTGGGCGCGAGCGTGCTGCGGTCCAGGCGCACGTTGTCCTCAAGTCCCGTGCGGGCATGGCCGCCAGCGGCGATGGCCCATTCGTTCAGCACGGTCTGGTTGGCGCCGATTCCGGCGGCGCACCATGGCGCATCGGGGCCGAACAGGCGGCGGACGGTGTGGACGTAGTAGCCGAAAACATCCCGGTCGGCAGGCATCGCGTTCTTCACCCCCATGACGAACTGGATGTAGGGCGTGTTTGCCAGCTGGCCCCTGGCCGCCATCTCGTGCGCTTTCAGAATATGGCTGAGGTCAAAGGCCTCGATCTCTGGCTTGATGCCGTGGGTCAGCATTTCGGAGGCCAGCCAGTCGACAAGTTCGGGCGGGTTTTCGTAGACGCGGGTTGGGAAATTGTTGGAGCCGACCGAGAGCGACGCCATGTCGGGCCGCAGCGGCAGCATGCCGCCGCGGGTTCTGCCGGCACCTGAACGGCCGCCGGTCGAGAACTGGATGATCATACCCGGGCAGTGCTTCGCGATGCCGTCCTTCAGGGCCGCGAATTTCTCAGGATCCGAGGACGGGGTTTCATCGTCGTTGCGGACATGGGCGTGAACGATTGCGGCGCCTGCCTCAAAGGCTTCATGGGTGGATTCCACCTGCTCCGTCACGGTGACGGGAACGGCGGGGTTGCTGGCTTTGGTCGGCAGGCTGCCGGTGATCGCCACGCAGATGATGCAAGGGGTGGTCATGATGGTCTTCCGTGTTGGCTCTGGTGTGCCCGGCGCGGCTGCCGAACTGTCAGGCGGCCGCAGCCGCGGCGGACGGCATCTTGTCCAGCGCTTCGATGAAGAACGGACGGAAACCTTCGGGGTGCTCGCTCATCGGGAAATGTCCCAGCTCATCCATCACCGCCAGCGTTGCGCCGGGGATTGCTTTTGCGGTCCGTTCGGCATCTTCCGGCGTGCAGGTCAGGTCATAGGCCCCGGCGATGATATGCACCGGGGTCCGGGACGTATCGATCGACGGCAGGCGCGCAACCAGGCTGTCGTCCCTGGTGTAAAAGCTGAGATCGCCGCGGAACACGCCGGGGCCGCTTTGCATGAACATCCAAAGGGTGTTCCAGCGCTCCGTTTCAGGGGCGAAGGGAGAGATATTGGCAGAAACCAGCGCCGCCCCCATTTCGCCGCCATGAGCGTCGGGGCGGTGGAACCAGTCGATGTCATACCAGGCCGACTGGAAATCCGAGGCCTCGATGGCAATGAAGCCGCTGAATTTTTCCGGATGCAGGGCTGCAAGCTGCAGAGCAATCCGGCCGCCCATGGAGCAGCCCGCGAGCACCGGACGGTCCAGCCCGAGCCCCTCGATCACCGCCAGGATGGTCTCGATGTAGGCTTCGGTCGTCAGCAGGTATTCCTGGGTCTCGAACCCCTCGGGCGGAAGCGATTTGCCATGCCACGGCATGTCAAAGGCGATCAGGCGGTTCGATGCTGTGATCGCGGTGTCGTTCATCAGGTGGCGCCATTGGCGGCTATCGGCACCGGCGGTGTGCAGGCAGATGACGGGGCGGCCCTGGCCGGCCTCTTCAACATAAATGCGGCGGCGGGCACCTCCGGCGGTGATGGTCAGATAGCATCCGGTGATCGGTTCGATGCTCATGCGGCCAGCTCCTCTGATTTGCGCCCCAATGCCATGACTTCCTTGAAGAACCGCAGGTTCTTGACAAGGCTGAGAATGTCCCCGTCGATCCGTCCGCGGCCGATCTTCACCAGGCCGAAGATGTCGTGGAATCCGGGCGCCGGGCGGGCTTGCCAGAATTCTTCAAGCGCTTCTGCATCGGTGCGCAGGGCAAAGCGCCATGGGGTCTTGCGGCTCGGTCCTTCGGCGACGGATACAAGCTGTCCTTTCTCAAAAGTCAGATAGACCTCATTGCCGCCGGTTTCGATCAGGACAGTCTCGGAAAACAAGCGCCCAAGGCGCAGCAGGTGCGGTGTTTCCCTGAGAGCGGATTGGATCTGATTGAAGGTTTCGATCACCTGAGCCTCCCTTGCGTTCATGTGCTTTCAGTTAGCTGCCATGACAGGAGGGCGTGTGGCCATGCCGGCGGGGGTATGAGGCAATACTCTGGCCCTGGCCGGCCTGCCGGAGCGGAGTGCCCGAAAGGATTGGAAACGCCAGACAGGTCCGGACCGCGGTTTGCAAAAGCTCTTCCGCCCGTTTCAGCAGACCGGCTGGGTCCGCAATATGAATCCCTCATCCGGTCCGGGCAGCAATGCGCGGGCGCACAATTCAGGCAGCCACGCCATGCGGTCTCACTCAGCCAGCGGCTCGGCCCATAACAGCGGCTGGTCAAAATTATACATGACCAGCAGCCCGTCGTCTTGAAGTTCCATCCGGTTGACCAAGCCCAGCTGCTGCATAAAATCGCGTTCTGCGATCATTGTCTCTTCGTCGCACAGCCCGCCGCCGATCTCGAATGGCGTGAACATCAGGTTCTGGGTGTCCGGTCCGAAATTTGTTGTGAAACTCCTGCAGGGGCTGGAGCCATAGAGAGTGCCGTCCGCGAAATCAAACCGCAGGTCCTCGAATTTCTCCAGGTCAACGTCCTTGACCTTCTGAACAATCCAAGCGCCGTCAAAAGATTCTGCCGTGGTTGAAGCCATAGGGATTACTCCACTGGGTGCGTTCACGTTGTCAGAGGCAAAGGAGCAGACGGCCAATCCGCCGCCGCAGACGCCCGCAAATGCCGCAAGCACCACGGCCTGGGCGGGGCGCAGCCCCTTCATTCGGCGGACCCGGCGGGCCGGAACATCATCAGCATTTCACCTTGGTGCACATATGGATTGAGTGTGCGCAGCCTGAGGAGATTGACAAGAAAAAAATCTTGCTGGAATCCGGGTTCCATGCGACTCTCGAAGAGGTGCAAAGATAACGTACTTGTTTTAAACAGTTTTTTATCTCAGGAGCTGCCCCATGCCTCTTGATGGATCTGCCGCGAAAGAAATCAAGCAACAGATGGCACTTGCGCGCAAGCGCGCGCTGGCCTTTGGTTTGTGCTTCGGCAAGAAAATCGAAAACTCGGTTTTTCTCACCCACAAAACCAAGGCTGCCAAAGTGCTGGGCAAGCAGGCGAAGTCGGACGGGGAAACGCCGCAGTTCACCTTTGGCACACTGAAGCTTGACGGCAAGGAGCTGTCGCTTTCGGTCGAGGGCAAGATCGTGCCGGGCATGGCCCGCAAGGCCAAGAAGATGTTCATGGTGGTCGGGCTCAAGTACAGCATCATCATCCTTGATCCCGACGGAACGGTGGTTGAGGCCGACCGCGACGACGAGGATGAGGAGGCGGGCGACGCCCCCGAGGCCGCCCCGGCTGCCAGCGGCGACACCGCCACCGAAGATCCGGCAGAAGCGCCGTCCGCCGAACCGGACCCGGCGGAAGCCAAATGGACCGCCACGGCGGCCAAGATCGAGGCCAACCTGGTCAAACTCAGGGGGATTGCCGGCATCGACCTCTCCAGGTCCGAGGCGCTGTGGAAGGCGATCCAGGCCAAAGCGGAAGGCAGCGGCTTTGCGGCGGCGCTGGAGCATGTCGCCAAACTCTCCGCCGAGATGAAAACTGCGGCCCAGGACGCTGCGGCCCGGGCCAAGCGGTTGAGCCTGCTGGAAGGCAAGTGGCAGCAGGCCGCGGCCAAGCTGGAACCCATGATAGAGGAAATCCTCGCCCTCAAGACCGCGCAGTCGGAGAAAATCGAAACCGTCTGGACGCAGATCAAGGCCCGTGCAGCCGCCGCGCCGCCTGACTACGAGGGCGCGCTCAAGGCGGTTGGCCCCCTGGCCCAGGCGATTTCCAAAGCCCGGCAGGCCGCCGCGGAGGCAGGCCAGGACGATCCGGCTCCGGCCGGCGCGCCGGCGGCAGCAGCGGAAGACGGGGAAACACTGACTGCACCGAAACAGGACGCTCCGGCCAAGGCGCCCGAAGACGCAGCGCCGCCCGCCGGTGACACAGGCGGGGACGCCACCGATGCCGATCTGGCGGAACAGGTTGCCCGCATCGAGGCGGCGCTCAAGGCACTGCGGGAGGGTCCGGTCAAGACCTACAACACCATGCTGCCCGAGGCCGTCAGCCAGACACCGGACAAGTGGAAGGCCGCGCTGGACAAGGTCGAAGCGCTGGCAGCTCAGGCCAAGGCGAAACCCGACGCCGGCAGCGGGGCCAAGCTGGAGGCCGGCGAAAAGGCCTTGGCCGGTCTGGAAAAGGCGGTTGCCGCGGACACCGACGCAAAGACCAATTTTCAGAAGGCGCTGGCAATTTTCGATCTGCGCCTGGTGCCGTTGACCAGCCACCCCAAGGCAGGGGCGCCGGAAATTGCTCCTGAAATCACAAAAATAAACGGGCTGCGGACTGCCGCTGTTGAAAAGGCAAAGAACCACGACTTGAAAACGGCCACCGGGGACCTTGCCGCCGCGGAAACCGTGATTGCGCAGACCGAAGTCCTGGCCGACGATTTTGCGCATTTCATGGCAATTGATGGCGACCGCCAGACAATGGCCGACACGGACCGTGGTGTTACGACCGGCGCCCCTGCGGTTGATGACCCGGCGCGGGAAATGGAGCGTTTGTACGACGCGGCGCAACAGGACAAGGCCGCGAAGAAATTCAAGGACGGCACCAAGAAACTCGACCAGATTGCGGTGGTATTTGCCCGGACCGCAAAGGTGAAGGTGCAGCGCAAGAACTATGAAGATGCCCGGCCGAAAGCGAAATCCTGGGTGGATCACTGGGCAGGGCTGCCTGCCGCAACCAAAACGCTGCTGACGGCGAAGCTGACAGAGCTCGGCGGCTACTACACCGATTCAGACGTTGCCACGACCAAGGATTACTCTGCATCCCTTGGCAAGCTGGGGAAGTTCTGGACGCTGCGGAGCTTTCTGGAAAAGGAAATTCCGGTTGTTCAGCAATATGCGCCGAAACTGCAGGCGTTCGAGGCCAAGCTGAAGGATTTCAAGGACCATGACGGAGCCTCCGGCATTCAAGCCATCATTCTGAAAATGGAAGCGGATCTCGCCTCGGCCAAATCCGAAGCCGCGCTGCACAAGTTCTCGACAGCCTTGACCCTTCTGGATGCCACGCAAGGGGATTGGGCTGCGGCCGCTGCGCAGGCTGATGCCTGCAAGGCGTACAAGGAGAAACGTGCCGCTGTTCAGGGCAAAATCGATGCCCTGAAGAATGTGCCGCAGGCTGCGGCGATGGTTGCGGATGCCAAGGCTCTGATGGCAGAAGCGGCGGCGGCGGCGCTCAAGCTGGACTTTGCGGCGGCAAGCAAATCCCTTGCTGATGCGGAAAAACGGGTGGACAGCGCCAAGGCGTCGGCTGAGGCCTCGGTGGAACTGGACGGCCTCACCGATGCGGCGGCGCTGGACAATCTGAAAAAGAAATGGGACCCGGCCTTCAAGGTCTTCACCGATATCCGTGACAAAGTTGTCGCGGCGGATACCGGCACTGACTTCACTGTGCTGATCGCAAAGGCGCAAGTCCCTGCGGCGGAAGCGGAAAAGGCCAAGAAGGCCAAGAAGTACGACGATGCCCGGGCGCATCTGGACAGCGCCATCTCCAACCTCAAGATGGCCATGGTGCTGATCCACCAGCACCGCGCCTTTGGCGATCTCAAGACCTCGCTGGCGGGGCAGGCGGCGGCACTGGCGCCGCTGAACGATGCCAATTGCCTGCAGCCGCATCTTGACGACATCACCCGGCTGACCGGCGAAGCGGACGATCTGATCAAACCGGAAGGTTACGATTACAAGGGCGCGGAGGCCAAAGTCGCTGCGGCGCGCAAGGTGGCGGAGCAGGCCCGTGCGGATGGCGAGCTGTACAAGACGATCAAGGCGGACCGGGCCAAGGCCGCCGCAATTATCGCCAAGATCACCACCGAGGGCGGAGCTGTCGAGACCCAGCTGGCGCACCGCAAGACCGAAATCCAGGCGCTGCTGGATGAAAGCACCGCAAAGCAGACGGCGCGGGATTTCCAAGGCTCGGCCGAGAAGGCCAAGGCTGCCGCCGGCTGGGAAAAAGCCACGGATGAGGATTTGAAGACACTCAAGACCGTGCTGGGCTGGGAAGACCCGTTCTTCAAAGTGCCGCGCGCCGCGCTGATCGGGCCGGGCAAGGAGGCCGGGGTGCATCAAATCGCGCGCGCAGATGCGGACTTTGCCAAGTACGAGGCTGCGAAGGCCGCCCATACCTATTCGGCTGCATTGAGAGTGTTCGAAAATGCCTTTCAGAAGATCGAAGCCTGCAAGCTCCTGATTGCGGCGGCGGACCTTTACGCGCCGGCGCTGACTGATGCACAGGTTGCAGTGGACGCGCTGGCAGCCGAGCGGAACGCGGCAACCGCGGACAGGATCAAGGCGCTTGAAGACAGGCTGGCGGCGGCGAAGGTGGACACCGCAAGGACGGATCTGACCGCAAACGACTACTCCCAGGCGGAAAAGCTGCTGAAGGCGGTCACGGAGCAGGCCAAGGCTTTGCTTGTGGAAATCAAGGGATCATCGGAGTATGAAACAGCCCGGCAGGCCGCACAGGACAAGCTGGCCGAGGCGCAGGGGCATAAGCACGCGGATGCCATCAAGGCACAGCTGACCCGGCTGGCTGCCAAATACAGCAATCTGGTAAAACAGGCCCCAGGCGGCTATGCAACGGCCAAGACCATGGCGGAAGAGGTGACGGCATCCGCCGAAGAGGCCATCAGCACAGCGAACCGGCACGGCATTCTCGAAGCTGTGAATTCGGCCATCGGCGGCGACGAGGACAGTGCGCCCTGGTGGCCGCAGGTGCAGGCGGCGAAACTTTCCATCAAGGTGGTGGGCGGCCGCGAAAACGCCGAAGTAGCTGCGGTTCACCTGAAAACCGCCGAGACCGAAATCGAAAACTGCCAGAAGGACGGGCTTGCCGCCAAGGTTGCCAAGGGCCATTTGCTGGCCGCGCTGGAGGCCTGCAACACGGCGGATGAGGTGATTTCGCAATATGCGTTCATCCAGCAGGAAACCGCCCGTGCGCGGGCCGCGCTGGCTCCGGTCAAATCCCACGATGAAACCGCTTATGTGAAGGCCGAAATTGCCGAAGCTGACAAGCTGCTGGCAGGTGCGGAAACAGCTGCAAAAAGCGGGCAGAACTACGGCAAGGTCAGTGCGGATATTGAAAGAGCCATAGCTTTGACCAAAGCGGCGCTGGAAATGGCCGGGCTTCACAAGCAATACAAGGAATTGCGCGCCAAGCCAGAGGTCGAGCCCCGCCTGAACGTGCTGGAAAAGCACGAACACCGCTATGCCATCAAACCCAGCATCGACTCCATGCGCAAGAAGCTGGCCGATGCGGCGGCGCAGGCGGCCGGCAAAAAGCCGGCCGAGGCGATCAAACTGCTGGAAGAGGCGCGCGCCATCGGCACCAGCGCCTTTGTGATGGCCGAAATGCGGGCCAACACGCCGCCCAAGGAAGCGGACATCAAGGAAATCCTGTCGCGCCCGAATGGCACTGATGAGCTGGACGCGATGATCGACAACCTGGAGCCCGAGGCGCAGCGGGCAGTGGTCAAGGTGGCGTTCAAGGCGCGTTTCGGATGCGACATCAAGAACTTCAGCAACGAGAACCTGGCTCCGGCCTCCGAAATCGCCGATGCCAATCTGAAGGGTCCGAATATCGTCGCTTTCTACAAGGCGATGCAGGACCTGCCGCTGGATCACACGCTCAGCAATGACTCACTGCAGAAGTTCGCCGTCAATGAGGCCGCCAAGGGCGGGTCAAAGTACCAGGGCAAGGAAAAGCGGATCGTGATGCATGAAGGCGATGCCGGGCTGTCGCCCAATTATGCCTTTGGCAGTGACGATGCGGTTGGCAGCCTGGATGATGCGACCACCCCGGAAGAGCGAGCGGAACTGGAGAAATGCAAACCCGCCAACGAGGAGCCGGTCACCTTTTTCAACTGGAATACCCTGCATGAAGTCGGCCATGCGGTTGATGACAAAAAGGGCTTCATGAAAAGCAACGGCAGCAAGAAGGCCTTTGGCGGCTGGGCCGAGTACGGCATGGATATTGCGGGCATCGCAGATAAGATCGCCGCAAAGTTCAGCTATGACAAAGCCTATGTCACTGAATACATGGCCCATAACAAAAGTGCGCATGTTCCGGCCAAACCCGCGGATGAGACCTGCTCGGACGAAGAATGGGAAAACCGCCGCATTCAGGTGCAGGCGCATATCGATACAGCGTCCGAACCGGCCAAGCCCTGGTCCAGCATGACCTCGGCCAAGAAAATTGCGATTGATGGGGTCGTATACCAGGAAAGCTATCCGAACACCTGGACGTCCTACCTGCTGGGCGAGCGGCCCAAGGGCATTACCGGGTATCAGTTCCGGGCGCCGGGGGAATGGTTCTCGGAACTTTATGCCGCCTATCACTCGGGCAAGCTGAAGCCGAACCACCCTGCCGTTGGCTGGCTGTCCAAACTTTGATCCATTGAAAGGCCCTTGACTGATGTCGCTTTTTCACCCCGTCAATCTGGTGTGCCCGCAATGCGAAGCCCCTGTATCGATGATGGCAGTTGGCAGCGTGAACGCAGACCGCCGTCCCGACCTGCGCGAAGACATCCTCACAGACCGGTTTCAGGACGTCGCGTGCGGCGCCTGCGGGGAGAGTTTCCGCTTGCAGCCCCAGTTCAATTATCTGGACGCCGGGCGCGGGCAGTGGATCGCCGCGATGCCCGCCAGCCGGATGCGCGACCACCTGGAGCTTGAGGATGAGGCCACCGCGCTTTTCTCCAGCAGTTACGGCACGAATGCCCCGGCAGCCGCCCGGGAAGTCGGGAGCGGACTCGCCGTGCGCCTGACCTTTGGCTGGCCGGCCATCCGGGAAAAACTGCTGGTGCGGCAGCTGGAACTGGATGACGTGATCGTGGAGATGATGAAACTGCACATCCTGCGAAGTGTGGAAACCGCGCCTCTGTCCGAGGGCGTTGAGCTTCGTTTGGTCGATGCGGACGAAGAAGGGGACGGGTATGTTTTCGCCTGGCTGGAAACCGCGTCCGAGAAGTTCGTCGAGTACCTGAGCGTGCCTGCAGAACTTTATAAGGCGATACAGGATAACCCCTCTGGCTGGGACGCCATACGGAGCCGGCTCGAAACCGGTCCTTTTGTTGATTTCCAGAAACTCTATATGGGCGAAGGACGTCAAGCGGGCTGACATTGCCACCGGTGTCAGGCTGCGGTCCCCCCTTTGATCCTGCCAGACGGCTCTCAAGGGAGCACTGGGGTTGATGTGATCCCCAACGCCGAACCGCCAGAAGCTGGATTTTGCCGGCACTTTACTGTTGCCGGAAAAATTTTTCCGTGACTCCGGCAGCCCGCTCGCACCTCCTGTGAGCGATACCTGAACCGGCAACCGATCACATCATCATTGCGTGCGCGGCGGCGTAATCCATCTCGTTCTCTGCAGCTTGCTGCAGTCACCGCACTCTATCGAGAACTTGACCTCACCCTCCGGCCAACCGGGTTGCCCAGGCTTCGTCCCGCTGTGCGACTTCCCAGGAAACGTGCGGCAAATGCCTGCATTGTTTCTGCGGCTGCCGCTCACGCCTCTATGGACCAGCCCGGGCCGTTCGGCTCAGCCGACGATCATCTGCTTCATCCGCAGGGCTTCGTACTCCAGCTCTTTCAGGCGGAAATTCACCACGTCGCCGACGGTGATCATGCCGGCCAGCTTGCCGTCCTTCAGCACCGGCATGTGGCGGAAGCGGCCTTCGCTCATCCTTTTCAGCACATCATGCAAATAGTCATCCGGCGTGCAGGTATGCACATTGCTGGTCATCAGGGCCGAAACCTCCTGCGGCAGGGTGTGGCCCGGGGTTTCAGCCATCCGCCGCACAATGTCGCGTTCCGACAGGATGCCCTGCAGATCGCCGTTCTGATCGGTCACCACCAGCGCGCCGATGTGCTTTGCCTTCAGCACATCCACCACATGGCCGATAGTGTCGTTGGGCCGCACCGCAAAGATGGCATCGCCCTTGCCCTCCAGCAGCTTGGCCACTGTTGTCTGCGAATGCGACAGGTTTGACTCGGCGGACTGGCTGTAAGTGTGCTTGTCCTCCTTGTCGCCCCGCATCGGAGCTTGGTATGAGGTCGGTGCCATTGCGCGGGTCTCCTCCTATCCTGAACAGGTGATACCTCATCTTAACGCGGGATTCCGATCCGGGAAGGGGCGAAATGACGCGAGCGCTAACATGGACCGGAAAACAACATGTTCGAGACTCTTTACCTGACCCCCGTCACCGGCGCGCTGACCGTGTTCCTGGTGGTGGTCTGCGGCCATATGTACCGGCAGACCTGGAAGACCCAGCCGCCCAATGCCCGGCTGCGTGCCTGGTTATTCGGGGTGCCCGCGGCGCTCGGCCTGCTGGTGCTGGCCTTTGTGCCGTTGAAGTTCTGACGGCGCGGTCTGCCCGGATTTGACACTGGCGCCGTGCAGGGGCATAGCAGCGCCAGTTTTGCCGCCGGAGGTTGCCCGATGCCCAGAAGGTTTCTGCTTGCCCTGATCCTGCCCGTCACCCTGCTGCTGCCGGGCTGCTGGTTCGGCAGCGCGCCGGAAGAACTGCGGCTGTCGGGCGAGACCATGGGCACCACCTACAGCGTGGTTGCGATTGGTACAGGACTGGACCATGAGGCACTTGCCGCAGCGGTCGAGGGCACCCTGGCCGCGGTGAACGCCAAGATGTCAAATTGGGATCCGGCTTCTGAAGTTTCCACCTTTTCCGCCGCGCGCAGCACTGCGCCGGTCCGGGTGTCGCCGGAGTTTGCCGATGTGCTGGCCGCAGCCAACGACGTGCATGAAAAGACCGGCGGCAAGTTCGACGTGACCCTGGGCCCGTTGATCGAACTGTGGGGGTTTGGCCCGCGCAGACCCGAGGATCCGGTGCCGTCCGACGAAGACATTGCAGCGGCGCTGGAAAGTGTTGGGCAGGCCCGGCTGCTGACCCTGGATGTCACCGCGGGAACCTTGAAGAAATCCGCGCCGGAGACCGGCATCAACCTGTCCGCCATCGCCAAGGGGTACGGCGTCGACGCGGTGGCGGCGGTGCTGGAGGGGTTCGGGGCAGACCGGTACATGGTTGAGATCGGCGGCGATCTGGTGACCAAGGGGGATAATGCCAAGGGCGAGGCCTGGCGCATAGGTATTGAAAAACCCGGTGCGGGGGCGCAGACCGTGCAGCTGATCGTGCCGGTCAGCAACCTGGGGCTGGCGACTTCGGGCGATTACCGCAACTATTTCGAACATGACGGCGTGCGCTATTCCCATATCCTCGACCCGGTGGCGGGGCGGCCGGTGACGCACAGCACCACGTCAGTCACGGTGATTGCGGAGAACGCCATGCTGGCGGATGCCTGGGCCACCGCGATGCTGGTCCTGGGGCGGGAAAACGGGCTGAAGCTTGCGGAAGCGCATAAACTTGCCGTGTTTTTCATAGACCGGGACGTGCAAGCCGGCGCGGATGCCTATATGACCTCTGCCAGCAGCGCGTTTGAGGCGCTGACCGGACACTGAACCGCATCGAACCGAACTAAGCCGAACCGAACCGCGAGAGACCCCAATGAGCACCTTTCTTCTGGCCTTCATCCTGCTGCTGATCGTCACCCTGGGCATGTCGCTGGGGGTGATCCTGATGGGCAAGAAGATCAAGGGCAGCTGCGGCGGCCTCAATGCGATTTCCGGCGCCGACAAATGCGTGGTCTGCTCCAAGGACATCGACCCCGACAGCCCGCTGCGCGACAAGCTGCAGTGCAAACGCGCCCGTCAGATGGTCGAGAAGATGCAGGAACAGGCCTGAAGCCGGACAGGCCGGCCCCTGGCGCGCGGGGGCTGGATCCGGTTACTCAGCCGCGGCGGCAGCCGGGCTCTGGCCCGGTGCCCAGCCTTTACCCAGGGAAATCTGCAGGCTGGACCAGGACAGGGCCAGATCGCGCCGGGCCGCAATCAGGTTCAGCTCATTGTCGCGCAGCGCTTCTTCGGTCGACAGCAGGTCGAACAGCGTGATCTCGCTCGCCCGGAAGGTTTCGCGGGCCAGATCGGCAACCTTGGTGCCCAGATTGACCGCGCGGACCTGGGCGGCGGTGCGCTCGCGGGCGGCTCTCAGGGTGCTTTGCTGGGACTGGACTTCTTCGACTGCGGACCGGACCGAGGCACGGTAATCGTATTCGGTGGCCTTGGCTTCGGCGATGGCCTGTTCGTGGAAGGCGCGCAGAACCGGGCGGTTGAACAGCGGCAAGTTCAGCGCCGGCCCGATCTGGTAGAGGTTGGGCGCGTGGCGGGTGGCCCGGACGCTGCCGGTGATCTCCAGCGACGGGTACAGCTCGGCCTCGGTGACGCCGATATCTGCCGTGGCGCTGCGCAGCTGGGCTTCGGCCAGCAGCACATCTGGACGGTTGCGCAGCAGGGTAGCGGGCACGCCCAGTTCCGGCTGGCTGGCGGGGTAGGGCTGGCCGTAGCTGCCCTGCATCATCGCGAACACTTCGGAGGCATCGCGGTCCAGCAGCGTCGCCAGGGCAAAAACGGAAGATTCGTAATTGGCGATGAAGGAGGGCAGGTCGGCCTTGGCGCTGGCGACCTGCAGCTTGGTGCGCTCCAGATCCAGCGCCAGCACCGCACGGGCTTCTTTCAGCTCTTCGACGGTTTCCAGGATTTGCTGGCGCAGCTGGATCGTCTTGCGGGTGACGGCGGCGCCGCGCTGGAAGTAGCGGGCCTGGATATAGGTGCGGGTGATGGCGTCGATGATCGCCAGCCGTGTGGTGGCCATCTGGTAGAACTGCGCGTCGCGGCCGGCGACAGCGCGTTCGGAGCGGCGCTGGAACTCGCCGAACAGGTCGAATACATAGGTTGCGCCCGCTTCGGCCGTGTCGGTGCTGGTGGAGCCATCCTGCGATTCGCGGCGTGAGAACACCGAACTGCCCTCCAGATCGCCGCTGACCTGTTCCGCGCGGCCGCTGCCCCGGCGCAGGGCTTCTGCAGCTTTCAGCCGTTCGCGGGCGGACTTCAGGCTGAGGTTCTGGGCCAGGCCTGCCTCGACCAGCCGGTTCAGCGTCGCGTCGTTCAGCCCCTGCCACCAGGTTTCAGAGGCACCCTGCGCGGTCGCATAGGTGCGCGAGTGGTAATAGCTTGCGGGCACCGCAAAGTCCGGCCGCTGGTAGTCCAGACCGACGACGGTGCAGCTACACAGGATGGTTCCGGCCAGCAGCACGGAACGGGCTGTCCAATTGGAGTTGCTCATGACTTGCCTCTAGGCGCCCGGTTTTGCGGGCTTTCGAAAATCATAGCCAGCGCCGGGCAGTGCTGCGAACACCTTCCTGCCGTTGAGGGAGTCTTTGCCGCGCACTGATGCGCGCAGTCCACAGCCTGGGTGCTGCGTAATCTGTTGCGGCTGTGCCGCTTTTGCTGCTTCCCGGCGGCGGCGAACCGGTCAGTCTGCGGAGCAGATGAACGCTGCCGGGAAGGGCTGCAGGGATGTGCCGCCGGGGCAGTGCCGGCGCTTGACGGGCATGGGCCGCGCCTTCACTGTTTCGGCGAAGGGCTGTGCACCTGCAGCCCTGTCCTGCCGGCCGGCCCGGTGTCTGGCACGCCTGAACCGCAACCGCGACACAAAGTGAGAACAACCTGATGGACCTGCAAAAATTCTATATCGGCGGCGCCTGGGTGACGCCGCATTCGAACCGCGGTTTCCCGGTGCTGAACCCGGCGACCGAAGATCAGATCGGCACCATTATCCTGGGCGATGAAACGGATGTGAACACTGCCGTTGCAGCGGCCAAGGCAGCATTTGACGGCTTTTCGCGCACCTCGCGCGACGAGCGGATTGCGCTGCTGGAACGGCTCCTGGAGATCAGCAGGGCACGGCGCGAGGAGATGGCGCAGGCGCTCAGTACCGAGATGGGCGCGCCGATTTCGATGGCGCGCGATGCCCAGGCCGATTCGGGCATCGGCCATCTGGAAGGCATCCTGGAGGCGCTGAAGGCTCAGACCCTGCGCGAGACACTCTTCAACGGCGATATCCTGGTGCGCGAGCCGATCGGGGTCTGCGGGCTGATCACGCCCTGGAACTGGCCGGTCAATCAGATCGCGCTCAAGGTGCTGCCGGCGCTGGCCACCGGCTGCACCTGCGTGCTGAAACCGTCGGAGCACACGCCGGTGTCGGCCGCGGTCTATGCGCAGATGATTCATGATGCGGGCTATCCGGCGGGGGTGTTCAACCTGATCCACGGCGACGGGCCGACTGTCGGCGCAGGCCTGTCGCGCCACCCTGATATCGACATGATGTCCTTCACCGGCTCGACCCGCGCAGGAGTGGCCGTGGCCAAGGATTCCGCGGACACCGTGAAACGGGTAACGCTGGAGCTGGGCGGCAAGTCCCCGAACCTGGTGTTTGGTGATGCCGACCTGCAGGAGAAGGTCACCGCTTCGGTGCTGGAGTGCATGTACAACACCGGCCAGAGCTGCGACGCGCCGACCCGGATGCTGGTGGAGCGCAGTTGCTATGACCAAGTGCTGGAGATCGCCAAGGCTGCGGCAGAGGGCCAGGCGGTGGGCGACCCAACGCAGGAAGGCGACCACATTGGCCCGATGTTCGACCGCATCCAGTTCGACCGGGTGCAGGCGATGATTCAGAAAGGCATCGACGAAGGCGCCACCGTTCTGGCAGGCGGCCTCGGCCGTCCCGAGGGGCTGGACAAGGGCTGGTATGTGCGCCCCACCGTCTTTGCCGATGTGACCAACGACATGGCCATTGCCCAGCAGGAGATTTTTGGCCCGGTGCTGGTGATCATCCCGTTCGAGGACGAAGAGGATGCCATCCGCATCGCCAATGACACGCCTTACGGCCTGGCCGCCTATCTGCAGACCGGCGATCCGGAGCGGGCCGAGCGGGTGGCAGCCCGCCTGCGGGCAGGCGCCGTGCATATCAACGGCGGCGGTTTCAACTACGGTTCGCCCTTCGGCGGCTACAAGCAGTCCGGCAATGGCCGCGAAGGCGGCTTGCTGGGGCTGGAGGATTACCAGGAAATCAAAACCCTGCATTTCGGCTAAGTCATTTCCCCTTCCGGACGGACCCGCAACCGGGAGGGGATGGCTGCCGCCAGCGGCGCTTCTGGTGCCGTTATCCAGCGTTTTCCATGTCGCAATCCGCCAAGCGCGCCCCGCGGTGCCGCCTCAAGATGGCGGCATGGCACAGAGCATCATTCCCAAACGCCTTGACCGCCGCGCAACCGGTTGCGATCTGGTCGCTGTCTGAAAGCGCCGCCCCTTGACGGGCGCCCGGCGGCTCTTCAACGACAGATTTTGGAATGACCCATGACATCCACATCCACCGGCGCCGGACAGGCGCTGCGGCTCGCCATCGATATTGGCGGCACCTTTACCGATACCGTTCTGGTGGCGGGTGAAGACACAGTACTGGCATCCACCAAGACCCTGACCACCCACCAGAATCCTGCGGATGGCGCGATGGAAGGCGCGGCGCGGGTGATGGGGCAATCGGGGCGCACGCTCGGTGAGGTCACCGGTTTCATCCACGGCACGACTTTGGCGACCAATGCCCTGATTGAACGCCGCGGCGCGGTGGTGGCAACCGTCTGCACGGAAGGGTTCCGCGATATCCTCGATATCGGATATGAACGCCGCTACTCGCAGTATGACATCAATCTGGAAAAGCCGGACCTTCTGGTGCCGCGCGAGCGTTCATTCGTGATCCGCGAGCGGATGTCGGCAGAGGGCGGGGTGCTGATCGCCCTGGAGGAGAGCGCGGTGGATGCGCTGCTGCGCCAGATCGACGAAAGCGGTGCCGAAGCGCTGGCGGTCTGTCTGCTGCATGCCTATGCCAACCCGGCCCATGAACGGCGCCTGCGCGGCCTGATTGCCGAAAAACGCCCGGGCCTGGCGGTGTCGATCTCCTCCGAGGTCAGCCCCGAGGCGCGGGAGTTCGACCGGCTGTGCACGACTGCCGCCAACGCGTATATCCAGCCGCTGATGGAGACCTATCTGGCGCGCTTTGCTGAGCGGTTCGCGGCGGAGGGTGTCACCTGCCCGATCCTGATGATGACCGCCGGCGGCGGCATGTGCACGGTGCAGACCGCGGCGCGGTTCCCGGTCCGCCTGGTCGAAAGCGGCCCTGCCGGGGGGGCCATTCTTGCCGCCCGCATTGCCGCGCGGGCCGGGCTCGATGAGGTGCTGTCCTTTGACATTGGCGGCACCACCGCCAAACTCTGCCTGATCGACAACGCCCGCCCGCAGACCTCGCGCTCGTTCGAGATTGCCCGTGCGGCGCGATTCATCAAAGGGTCGGGCATGCCGGTCCGCATCCCGGTGATCGAGATGATCGAGATCGGCGCAGGCGGCGGCTCGATCGCCGGGGTCGACCGTTTGAACCGCCTGACCGTGGGCCCGAAATCGGCAGGCTCCGAGCCCGGCCCGGTGGCGTTCGGGCGCGGCGGGACTGAACCGACGGTGACCGACAGCGATATCACGCTGGGCTACATTGTGCCGGACACTTTTGCTGAAGGGCATATCCAGCTGGATCCGGAAGGGTCAAAACAGGCCTTAACCCGAGTGATCGGGTCGAAACTTGCCCTTGACGCGGTGGGGGCGGCCGATGGTGTGTCACGCATCGTCGATGAAAGCATGGCGTCGGCGGGCCGCATGCATGCGGTGGAAAGCGGCAAGGACCTCGGTCCGCGCACCATGATCGCCTTTGGCGGCAACGGCCCGCTGCACGCGAGCCGGGTGGCGCGGTCTGCCGGGGTGTCGCGCATCGTGATCCCGCCCAACCCCGGGGTGGGCTCGGCTGTTGGCTTCCTGTTCGCGCCGGTGTCGTTCGAGATTGTCCGGTCGCGGTATGCGCTGCTTGACAGCATGGACATGGACGGGGTGAACGGCCTGCTGGAGAGGATGATTTCGGAAGCCAGGGACGTGGTGGCACAGGGCGCGGGCGATGCGCCGGCCCAGACCATGCGCACCGCCTTCATGCGCTACAATGGCCAGGGCCACGAAATCGAGATCAGCCTGCCCGACCGGGCGCTTGCCTCCGGCGATATAGCGCCGCTGACGGCAGCTTTCGAAGAAGAGTACCGCAAGCAGTTCTCGCGCCCGGTGCCGGGTATGGAGATCGAGATTCTCAACTGGGCGGTCC
Source organism: Leisingera thetidis (assembly GCF_025857195.1). Taxonomy (NCBI): domain Bacteria; kingdom Pseudomonadati; phylum Pseudomonadota; class Alphaproteobacteria; order Rhodobacterales; family Roseobacteraceae; genus Leisingera; species Leisingera thetidis. The sequence continues at coordinate 139,338 of NZ_CP109788.1, forward strand.
GGGTGGCCACCAAGGAACGTGCCGTGCCGCCGGTGCCGGCGGCGCCGGCGCTGCGCCCATTTGACGTTGCCCGGACCCGCCCGATCATTTGCGATGTTGATGGGACAGCCAAGCAGGCGGCCTTCGTGGCGCGGGCCGATCTGCAGCCCGGCGACCATGTGCGCGGCCCCGCGCTGATCCATGAACCGCAAACAACCACGCTCGTGTCCGCCGATTTCTCGGCTCATCTCGATGCGATTGGAAACCTCGTCCTGATCCAGGACCAGAAAGGAGGTGCATGATGACCTCGCCCGCTAATCTTTCCCCGGCCCGTCTGCAGGTGATGTGGAACCGTCTTCTGGCTGTGGTCGAAGAACAGGGCCAGACCCTGATCCGGGCCGCCTTTTCGCCGATCGTGCGCGAATGCGGCGACATTTCCGCCGGTATCTTCGACGCGGACGGCCGCATGCTGGCCCAGGCGGTGACCGGCACGCCGGGCCATATCAACACCATGGCCGAAGCGGTTCTGCACCTGCGCGGGCGGTTCCCGCTGCAGGACATGAAGCCCGGCGATATCTACATGACCAACGATCCCTGGCTGGCCTCGGGGCACCTGAACGACTTCCTGCTGATGATGCCGGCCTTCAAGGATGGCAGGGTGGCCGGTTTCACCGCCTGCACCTCGCATCTGGTGGATCTGGGCGGCCAGGGCATGGGGCCGGAAGGTTCCGACATCTATGACGAAGGGCTGCTGATCCCGCCGTGCAAGCTGGTGGAGGAAGGCGTGCTCAACGCGCTGTTGATGGACATCATCCGCGCCAACTCCCGCGAGCCCACTGCCAACGAGGGCGATATCTACGCGCTGATCGCCTGCTGCGAGGCGGGAGTGGCGCGGCTGGCGGGGATGATGGAGGAGTTCGGCATCGAGGATCTGGAGGCGCTGGGGTCCTACATCATCGAGACCTCCCGCCGCGGCACGCTGGAGGCCATCGCGGAAGTGCCGGAGGGCGTCTACCGGAACGTCCTGAAAATGGACGGCTATGAGACTGAGCTGGAACTGCACGCGGCCCTGACGGTCACCAGGGACGGGATGCATGTGGATTTCACCGGCACCTCGGGCTGTTCGAAGAAGGGCATCAACGTGCCGCTGAACTATGCCACCGCCTATACCGTCTTTGCGCTGCGCTGCATTGTTGGGCCGGACATCCCCAACAATGCGGGCTCGCTGGCGCCTTTCACCGTGGACGGCCCCAAGGGCTGCATCCTCAATGCCCAGCACCCGGTGCCGGTGGCGATGCGCCACACGCTGGGCCAGATGACCCCGGATCTGGTGCTGGGCTGCCTGCATCAGGCGCTGCCCGATCATGTGCCGGCCGAGGGCGCCAGCTGCATGTTCGACCTGCCGATGCGCCATGCGCCGGAAGTGGCGGCCAATGGCGGGCGCGCGTTCGCAATTGAACCGGTGCACAATGGCGGCACCGGCGCCCGGCCCCATGCCGATGGCCTCTCGGCCACGGCTTACCCGTCGGGGGTCTTTGGCAGCCAGGTCGAGATCACCGAAAGCGTGGCGCCCGTGATCATGTGGCGGCGCGAGCTGCGGCCCGACAGTGGCGGTGCCGGCAAATACCGGGGCGGTCTGGGCCAGCGGATCGAGATGACCTCTTCCAACAAGGCGCCTTTCATTGTGTTCCTGTCGGTGGAACGCTTGAAGTTCCCGGCTTTGGGCCGGATGGGCGGCGGCGCCGGCGCGCCGGGGCGGATCCGCTTCCGGGGTGCCGGCAGTGACATTCCCGGCAAGGGTGAGCTGCGGGTCGAGGGGGAGGATTACCTGATCTTCGACACGCCCGGCGGCGGCGGCTTCGGCGACCCGGCGGAACGCGACCCGGCGGCGCTCGCGCTGGATCTGAAACGCGGGCTTGTGACCGCGGAAGGCGCAAAAGCCTATGGCGGTGCATCATGATCCGGGCGGTTGACCATGTGAGGCAGATGGCCGCCTATGCGCTGGCGGACCTGGGCGGCGAGGGGACCATTTCCCTCGCCCAGAACGAAAGCGCCTTTGCAGCCAGCCCCAAAGCGGTCGCGGCAGGGCAAGCGGTGCTGGCGCAGATGCCGCTCTACCCCGATCCGGAGTGGACTGAGCTGCGCGCGGCGATTGCACGGGTGCATGGGCTGGCCGCGAAAAACATCCTCTGCGGCGCGGGCTCGATGGAGCTGATCGGCTGTCTCATCCGCGCCTTTGCCGGGCCCGGAGACCGCGTATTGGGCACCGATTACGGTTACGCCTATGCGGCCTCGGCCACGGCGCAGGCGCAGGCCGATTACGTGAAGGCGCGGGAGCGGGAGCTGACCGTGTCCGTTGATGACATACTGTCTTCGGTGGTGCCTGAAACCCGCATTGTCTTTGTCTGCAACCCGGGCAACCCGACCGGCACGCTGATCCCCAACAGCGAGATTCTGCGCCTGCGCGAAGGCCTGCCAGCGGATGTGCTGCTGGTGGTGGACCAGGCTTATGGCGAATTTGCCGATGCGGAGCACGATCCGGCGGGAATCTTCGCGCTGGTGGCGCGCGGCGATACCGTGGTGATGCGCACCCTTTCCAAGGCCTATGGCCTGGCAGGCGCGCGGGCCGGCTGGGGCTGTTTCCCGCCGCAGATCGCGGGGGAAGTGCGCAAGCTCCTGAACCCCAACAACGTCTCCATACCGTCGCAGGCGATGGCCGCCGCCGCCATGCGCGATCAGGCGTATATGCGGGAGGTAGTGGCCAAAACCGCCGCCATCCGCGACCGGTTTGCGGAAGGCTGCCGCGCCTTGGGGCTGGAGGTGCCGCAGAGCCACACGAACTTCGTGCTGATGCGTTTTGCCTCGCCGGAGCAGGTGCAGGCCGCCGATGCTGCCTTGCGGTCGGAACAGCTGCTGATGCGCGGCATGGGCGGCTATGGCCTCAATGACTGCCTGCGCGCCACCATCTGCAGCCAGCAGATCATGGACCGCGCCCTGACGGTGCTGAAAGGAGTGCTCACATGACCCATGAAACCCGCACACGCGCGAAAATCGGCGTGCTGGTGCCCTTCACCAACACCAATCTCGAAGCCGACATGATGCTGATGCGCTGCCCGGACACCACGGTGCACTTCCAGCGCATCGGCGGTTATGACGTGGACGAAATCCCGGGTTCCGGCCAGATGGCGGGGCTGGGGGCTTCCGACATCAGCCACGATTTGCGGATGATCTCCGGCGTGCGCCCCGACGTGGTGCTCTACGGCTGCACCTCGGCGACGCTCACGCATGGCCCCGGGTTCGACGCGGATCTGGCGCAGCGGATCAAGGCGGGCTCCGGCGCCATTTCCCTCACCGCTGCCGGGTCGCTGGTGGCGGGGATCAAGGCTATCGGAGCCGCCAGGGTGGGCTTCTCCTCCCCCTATCTAGGGGAGATCAACACCCAGGCGGTGGACTTCCTGGCCGCAAACGGCATCGAAACAGTGGCCTGCGCCGATATCGGCCGCGCGCTCGGCAACTACGGTCAGGGCGAACTCACCCCGGAGGAGGTGTTCGATCTCGCCTGCCAGGCCGATCACCCGGAGGCCGAAGCCATCGTGCTCAGCTGCACTGACATGCGCGCGGTCGAGGCGGTGGAGCGGATCGAAGCGCACTTGGGCAAGCCGGTGGTTACTTCCAATCAGGCGATGATGTTCTGCCTGATGCAGGCGCTGGCGCTGCCGCGCCATGACAGGCTGCCCGGCCGGCTATTCAGCCGCCTTTAATGGAAAAAGCCAGGGCGTTCCGGAGCCTTGGCTCTTTCATCTTTCCAAATATACTCCGGGGAGCGCGAGGGGCCGGCCCCTCGCACCGGCCCCTTCAAGGCTCGCCGGAGCCGATTTCCCCGCGCCGCTTCGCCACATAGGCCTCCAGCTCTTCGCGGATTGCCGGGTCCATTGCCGGCTCCTCGTAATCCCGCAGCGCCTGCTGCCACAGCCCGGTTGCCCGCTGCAGGGCATCCTTGGCGCCGGCTGCCTCCCAGTTCTCATAATTCTGCCAATCCGACAGCATCGGGCGGTAAAACGCGGTCTCATAGCGCGCCATCGTGTGCGCGGCGCCAAAGAAATGGCCGCCGCTGGGCACCGACTGGATCGCGTCAAAGCCCAGTTCGTCCGTGTCGAACTTCATCGGCTTCAGGAACTCGATCATGTTCTGGATGATCTCCACATCCAGGATGAACTTCTCATAAGACGCCGTCAGCCCGCCCTCCAGCCAGCCGGCCGCGTGATAGACGATATTGGCACCGCCCAGCACTGCGCCCCAGGTGCCCATCATGGTCTCATAAGCCGCCTGCAGGTCCACCGCGTTGGAGGCGTTGGCGTTGGAGGTCCGGTAAGGGATGCCATAACGCCGCGCCAGCTGGCCGCCGACGATATTGGCTTTGGCGTTTTCCGGCGTCCCGAAGGCCGGCGCGCCGGAGCGCATGTCGACGTTGGAGGTGAAGGAGCCGTACATCACCGGCGTGCCGGGATTGACCAGCTGCGTCAGCACCACGCCGAACAGCGCCTCGGCGTTCTGCTGGGCCAGCGCCGCGGGCAGAGTGACAGGGGTCATCGCCCCCATCAGGGTGAACGGCGTCACCGTCACCGGCTGGCCGTATTCCGCCATCGCAATCAGCCCGTCGCCCATCGCATCGTCGAACAGCCGCGGCGAGTTCACCGAGATGATGGTGATCACACCCGGATCGCCTTTCATTTGCTCAGGCGTCTGGCCGCGGGAAATTGCCATCATGTTTATCCCGTCCATTGCCCGGCCGCGGCCGATGGCGGAGCAGTGGAAGGTGAGGTCCGAGTAGGTCAGGTTGGCCAGATAGGTGTCCAGATGGCGGTTGTTGGCGGGCAGCTCCAGCGGGGCTGTCACCTGGTTGCCGATCAGGTGGATGGCGTTGAAGTGATGCGCCAGCTTGATGAAGTTCTGGTAGTCGGTGAGGTTGCCCGAACGGCGTCCGCCCACGCAGTCATGCACGTTGGGCGGGCCGGCCACCAGGCCGAAGGTCACGTTGTTGCCGCCCATGGTGATCCGCTTGGCCGGGTTGCGCGCGGTCAGGGTGAACTCCGCCGGCACCGTTTCCAGCGCCGCGGCAACGATGCTTTCGTCGATGCGGATGGTCTTGCTGTCACGGTCGACGATGGCGCCGGCGGCCTCGAAGAGATCCATGACGTTATCGCCCATCACCCTTATGCCGGCCTCTGACAGGATCCGCATCGAGGTGGCGTGCAACTGGTCCATCTGGTCGGGGTTCAGCAGCTCGAACGGCGGGTAGGTGTTCTTCACCTGTTGCCACGGCAGCTGTTCGATGCTGCCGCCGGATCGGCTGGATTTGCCGCGGCGTCCGCCGCCGCGTCTTTCGCGTGCCATGTCGTTCATCTTTCTGGTCAGTTTGCAGGCTTAGGTTTCCGGCGCGCCGTAGATCAGGCGGCCGAGATCGGAGAATTTGCTGTCCTGGCGGGTGAACCCCAGCACCGCATCGCGGATGCCTGCGGCGCGGGCCTCGCCCAGCACGGGGACGGCGAATTCCATGAATTTCCGCACCACGTCTTCCTGCGAGAATGGCGCTTCGGGTCCGCCGCGGGCGTGCACGTCGCCGGATTCGATCACCCGGCCGTCGGTCAGGGTGACCACCACATCGGCCACCCGGCAGGCGGGGAAGCGGACAGAATGGCGCGCGGCCTCAGCAACCGAGATCCGTTCGTGGATCGAGGCCACCAACGGGTCCGCCAGGCCTGCGCCGGAGATATGCTCGACCCCGATGCGGCCATAGGCCGCTTGCACCGCCACCGCAAAGCCCAGCGAATACTGTGCCTGGCTGGTGGTCGCGGGGATGCCGGAATAGAGGCAGGCGCTTTCGTGGAAGGTGTTGATGCGGATTCTGGCCAGCTGTTCGTGGTTCAGTCCGTACTCCAGCATCACCTGGCGCAACGCGTCGATCGGCGCATGGGCCCAGCGGCAGATCGGGTAGGGCTTCACGTACTGATGCTCCATCTGCCAGAAGCTGCCGAGGTCCTGCCAATGTTCGGCCACGCGGTCTTCCTCGAGGGTGATGGCGGGGGCACCGGTGAAACCCTTCTCGGCCAGCACCGCCGCCGACATTCCAACCATCGCGCCCCAGCCGGAGCCGTCATGCAGCATCGAGGGGTTGGCGATTTCGCGCATCATCTGGCTGCGGGGGCCGTGGAACTCGGCGATCCCCAGCGCTTCGCGCAGCTGGGCGCGGGACAGGCCGCGCATCCGGGCCGCCATCGCCGCCACCCCCAGCGCGTTCCAGGCGCCGGATGTGTGGTAATCGCTGACCGTTGCGTGCAGCGACAGCGCGGCGCGGCCTGCCAGCTCATAGCCCAATGTGGTAATGGCCAGCGCTTCCGGCCCGGAAAAATCCGGCACGGTTTCCGCCAGCGCCGCAATTGCCGGGATCACCACCACGCCGATATGGCCCTTGGTCGGGTAATAGCCGTCATGGCCGTCCAGGTTGTCGGTGGCAGTGGCGGCGGCATAGGCGGCGCCGGCAACACTCACCCTGCGGCCGTCGAACAGCATGCGCGCAGCCAACCCTTCCTCGCCGCAGCCGTAGAGCGCCACGGCAGTGTCGCGGGTGATGCGGCCGGCCTCCATCGGGGTGGCGCCGATGGTGATGCCCAGAGTGTCGAGGAACATCAGCGCCGCCGCCTCGCGGGTGGTTTCCGGCAGGTCGCCAGGGGCGATGTCAAAGGTAAAGTCGGCGGCGCGGTCGAAGGTAGCGGTCATGGCGGCTCTCTCGCAGGGCGGTTTCCGCAACAGGCTAGGCTCAATGGCGGCAGGTGACACACAAATTAAAGGGGGTCTGAGGTGCGGGATATTTCGTGAATGGTGCGCTAGACGTCGTTTTCCGACCTCTCCGGGCCGCTAACTTCTGGGAATTGCAGCCCATTCCAAAGCATGGGAACATGGCCCCCGAAACCGCCAGCGGACTGCCTGATGAAAAATCTCCCCCACCTGACATTCCTGCGCTCGTTCGAGGCCGCGGCGCGCTACCTGAGCTTCACCTCGGCGGCGGATGAGCTGAACTGCACCCAGTCGGCGGTTTCCAACCATGTGCGCAGCCTGGAGGAATTCATCGGCCGGCCGCTGTTCGTGCGCCACCCGCGGTCCTTGTCGCTGACGGATGTGGGCGAGGCCTATCTGCCCTCGGTGCGCCACGCGCTGCAGGAGATCGACAGCGCTACCCAGCTCTTGATCTCGCAAAGCCACAAGCGGGAGGTGGTGATCTCCTGCCCGGTCAGCCTGGCGGAGAAATGGCTGATCAGCGTGATCGAGGATTTCACCAAGGTGCACCCGGATATCGATCTGACCATTCACAGCACCATCTGGGTGGATGTGGAGACCAACGTCTCCGACATTTCGATCACCATCAATCATGTCGATGATGTGATGGGGCCGGCGGTCAAACTGTGGGACGAAAAGCTGGCGCTGGTCTGTTCGCCGGACTACCGGGTTGGCAGCGAGGCGCTGACCCGGCCCGAACAGCTGCTGGAGGCCAAGCTGATCCATATCCTGGGCCGCCCGGTCTATTGGGAGAGGATCGCCAAGCACTACAACCTGTCGGGAATCGAGCTGAAAGGCGGTTTGCAGACCAATTCCTCCAACATGGGGCTGGAGTTTGCGGTCAATGCGCTGGGGAGCGTGGTGCTGCCGAAATCGCTGGTGCGTTCGCATGTGGAGGCCGGGCGGCTGGTGGAGCCGTTCGATTTCGACCTCGACTGCCCCTGGACCTATTTCGCCACCTTCAAGGACAAGGCGGCGACGCCGTCGGTCAAGCATTTCAAGGCTTGGCTGCTGAAGGCGGCGGCGCAGATGGAGCTGTGAGGGCGCGCGGAAACGGCGGGCCGCATTGATTTCCCGCCCGCTCGCGTGTATATACAACCATATATACGGAAGGTGCCTCCATGATTGAGACCAAGATCAGGAAAGTCGGAAACTCTGCCGTCATCACGCTGACGACGGAGATGCTCACCATGCTGGACGCCAAGGAAGGCGATACGCTGTTTGTGGTACGCGGCGATGACGGCAGCCTTAGGGTGATGGCGCATGATCCGTCGGTGGCCGAGGCGCTGGCGGCGGCCGAGATCGTGATGGATGAGAACCGCGACCTGCTGCAGGCGCTTGCGTGAGCAAATACACATGGGTGCCGCTGGCGGCGGTTATCATCATTCATGACCGGCAGATTTCGCGCCACGGCGGCGCTGCCGGAATGCGCGACAAGGCGCTTTTGGAGATGGGCTGTGCCCGCGCGATGAACCTTGCGGCCTATTCGGATGCGGGTGTGGCAGAGGTTGCCGCTGCTTATGCGTTTGGCATTGCCAAGGCGCACGCCTTTGTCGATGGCAACAAGCGCACGGCCTTTGTGACCGCTGTGACCTTTCTGCGGCTGAACGGATACCAGTTCCGCCCTGATCCGCTTGCGGGCGTGCGGATGATGGAAGACCTCGCCACCGGCGATGTGGATGAGGCGGCGTTTGCGGAGTGGCTTACGGCCGGGATGCAGCCGTTATAGCTCTGTCTAACGGGTAAGTTCCGCCCGGACGAAGGCCGGGCAGCGCCCGACCCTCCCCACGGGAGGGCGCTTTCGCACCCACCCAGGGTCGGGCGCTGCCCTTGGCGCTGTAGTTCTACCCTTCCGAATGCTCAGGCGCGCAGGCGTGCGCCGGAGGGGTCGAAGGCTGCCGCTTCCAAGATCCGCGCCTTATGCGGCTTGCCGAGGATGAACACCTCGACCTCGTCGCCCGGTTTGGCAACTGCCGGGTTGGCATATCCCAGCGCCAGCGACTTGCCGACCGAGTAGCCATAGGCGCCCGAGGTGACCCGGCCCACCGGCTTGCCGTCCGGTGTGAAGATGGGCTCGCCGCCGGAGGCATCGGCATCATTCACCGCGTCGATCTCAAAGGCCGACAGCACCTCGCGCGGGGCGTTGTCCTTGACCTTCAGATAGGCGTCCTTGTTGAGGAAGTCCTTGTCCAGCTTGATGAGTCCGGCAAGCCCCACCTCCTGCGGCCAGTATTCCTGGCTGTATTCGCGGCCCCAGGAGCCATAGCCCTTCTCGATCCGCAAAGATCCGAGCGCCCGGCCGCCGACCGGGCCGCCGCCGAATTCCTTGGCGGCTTCCAACAGCGCCGCGTAGAGCTTGACCTGATCCTCTTCGGCGCAGTGCAGTTCCCAGCCGAGATCGCCGGTGAAGGAGACGCGGATCGCCAGGCATTCCACCCCCGCCACGTCGATGGTGCGTGAGCCCATGAAGCGGAAGGCTTCATTTGACAGGTTCTCATTGGTCAGCCGCTGCAGCATGCCGCGCGACTTGGGACCGGCCACGTTGAAGCCCGCGATGCGGTTGGTGGCGACCTCAAACGTGGTGCCTTCCGGCAGCTCGACCATGTTGAAGAAGCGCTGGTGATAGCGTTCCGCCATGCCGGAGCCGACCATCATGTATTCGTCATCCGCGACCTTGGTGATGGTGAAATCGCCGGCCACGCCGCCGCGCACCGAGATCAGCGGGGTGAGGCAGGAGCGGCCCACTTCTGTGGGCACCTTGTTGGCGACCAGCTTGTCCAGCCATTCAAACGCACCGGGGCCTTTGATCACGTAGTTGGCGAAGTTCGAGATGTCGATCACGCCGACGTTTTCGCGCAGCATACTGACCTCGCGGCCCACCGGTTCCCACCAGTTCTGTCGGGTGAAGCTGTTGGTGTCCTGGGTGCCGGGTGTGCCGGAGAACCACAAGGGATGCTCCCAGCCGCAGTTGAGGCCAAAGACGCAGCCCAGTTTCTTTTGCAGCTCGTAGGCGGGACGCACACGGGCCGGGCGGCCGGCGCTGCGTTCCTCGTTCGGAAAATGGATGGCGAAGCGGTGGGCGTACTGGTCCTCGACCCGGGCCTTGGTGAATTTCTTGTCGGCCCAGTCGCCAAAGCGAGCCAGATCCCAGGCGAACATGTCATATTGCGGCTCGCCCTCGATCATCCATTGCGCGGCCAGCAGGCCGAGGCCGCCGGACTGCGAGAAGCCGGGGATGATGCCGGTGCAGCAGAAGTAGTTTTTCAGCTCTGGCACCGGCCCCCAGATGGCGTTGGAGTCGGGCGACCAGATCATCGGGCCATTGATCACGCGCTTGACGCCGGCAGTTTCGGCACAAGGCACGCGTTCGGTGGCGCGGATCACGTTCTCCATGATCCGGTCCAGATCGTCGGGGAACAGTTCATGGGCAAAGTCCAGCGGGGTGCCGTCCTCGGCCCAGAACCGCATGTCCTTTTCATAGGCGCCGATCAGGAAGCCGTTGCCCTCCTGGCGGAAGTAGTATTCGCCGTCGCGGTCGGCGATCGAGGGCAGCCGGCGGCCCAGCTTGGCGACCTCGTCGATGGATTCTGTTACGAAATACTGGTGCTCGGTCGGCTGCAAGGGCAGGGTAAGGCCCGCCATGGCCGCCACTTCGCGGCCCCAGAGGCCGCCTGCGTTCACCACCCACTGGGTGTGGATATCGCCCTTTTCAGTTTTCACGATCCAGCTGCCGTCGGGCTGCTGTTCGGTGCCGATAACCGGGCAGAAGCGTTCGATCTGTGCGCCCATGGCGCGGGCGCCGGCGGCGTAGGCCATGGTGACGCCCGAGGGGTCCACATTTCCGCCATCGGGTTCGAACATGATGCAGCGGATGTCGTCGAACTGCGCCAGCGGGTGCAGCTCCTTGGCCTGCTCGCGGCTGACCTCATGGAAGTTCAAACCGTAGTATTTCGCCTTGGCTTCCTGCAGGCGCAGCTGGTGCTCGCGCTCCTCGGTCTTGGCCAGATACAGGGAGCCGGGCTGGAACACGCCGCAGCCCTGGCCGGTTTCCTTTTCCAGCTCTTTATACAGGTTCATGGTGTAGTGCTGGACGCGGGTGACGTTGTTGTTGTCGTGCAGCCCGTGGATGTTGGCCGCCGCGTGCCAGGTGGAGCCTGCGGTCAGCTCATCGCGTTCCAGCAGCACCACGTCTTTCCAGCCGAGTTTCGCCAGGTGGTAGAGGATCGAGCAGCCGACCAGCCCGCCGCCGATGACAACTGCCTGTGCATGGGTTTTCATGCCTGTGTTTCCCTTGCCTGCGCCTCTGGCACGGCACGCCCCGCAGGCTGGGGAGAGCCGTCAAATTCTTCCCGGCGAGACTAGCGGCGGCGGCGAGGGATGACCCGTGAAGAATTCAGACCCAATGCCCTTGGATTCGATGGGTCATCTGCGATGCCCGCTGATAGGGCTCTTGGGGAAGCAGGGCCGCAACCAGGTGCCATCGCGAGGGGGATTTATTGCAGCGCAGCCTCCCACTGCTCTACTGGTTCCCGGCTGCCCAGAACAGAGCGGACCAGCCCATCCGCCATGAATGTAGGGGAGACATGTATTCCGTTCTGGCGGGCGTATTTGCAATGCCATTCAAGTTCCTGGTCTAGATCGGGGAGGTTAAAGGCATCTGCGACGACCACTCCGCTCAGCGCTTCGATGCGGCTCAGGACTCCGTCAGGTGTCGCCTGACGGTTTGGGCCGGCGCAGTGATTGGTGAAATCGAATTCCGTGCGGTTGCCAAAGACTGCCTGCATGACACGCCTGGCCGCCATCTTGCCGTCCAAGCCGGTCGAGGCTGTGAGAAAGGCGCGAACGATGTTGCGGGAAAACAGATGCCACGGTTGCGATTGCAAACGGATGTGCAGGGTCACATTCCCGGAACCTGCCCGGTCGAGAAAATCCCACAGCTTGCTGAATGCCAGCGCCGAACACGAGCAAGCTGGTTTGCCGGGATGGCGGCACTGGGCGGCGTATCCGAGGTCTTCATAGAGTTTCAGCTGCGGCTCGGATGTTTCTTGCAGCCGGGATGGCAGAAGTGGCGGAGGGCGGCGGTGCATTGCAGATGTGAATGGTGCGCGCAGTGCTGCGGATGAGGAAATCATCGACGAGCCTGCCGTCCCGCATCACTGCCTGCGCCCGAATGCCTGGGTGGTGCGGTTGCAGGTCACCGATTTCCAATGCGGGGCAGGCGCGCCGGCACGCCTTCAGGTCCCTGCGGCGGAACGCGAAATTGGCCATTTCGCTGAGGCCGGAACCGAGGTTGGCGCCAATCCACGAAGGTGCCAGCGGACGGCCGTCCGTGGTCCTCACGATGGCCGCGTTGCGGCTGGCCTGAAACAGCAGCCTTTCGATATGGGGTTGCGCGTCCGCATGGCCTAGTGCCCGTACCCGGTCCGCGGCATGCCAGCCTGCGTTCAGCCGGTCGGCAGGCGTTACTGCCAGCAGGCCGATGTCACGCTGGCCCTGCACGGTCTGGCCAGCCGCCGCAATCGCTTCCGGGGCAACGACGCCGGTACAGGCGATGAAGAGGCGGCACGCGGGTCCTGGCGGACGCAGCCAAAAGGCGCCATTAATGATATCCCGTTTTTGATCTTCGCTCAGGTGCCGGCCCGGCTGACCCAGCTTGTGGGTCGAGAGGCGCAGGTAGACCGCACCACCGGTCTCATCCCGGAGCCAACCATCTGGCCGGGGTGCCGTTTCGCCATCGCGTAGCACGCGGCCGAGGGCCCATTCCATAATTGCCGCAAGTTCGTCGGCATAGGCGGGTTCAAAAGGGGCCAAGCCGTCTGGGCTGTTTCCAGCCTGCGATCTGCGCCTCCGAAAGTATGCCGGGGGTAAATGAATAGCCCTGACCCTGCTGGCTAATCTGTGTGGCTTCGGTCACGATCAGGCCCGCGCTGGCGCGCTGTGCATAGTATTCGGCCATCATGACGTTGGGCGTATTGCCTGGCTGGTCGGTCCGGCAGCGGGTCATCGGGGCCATGGCAATGCGTGAGAGAAGTTTGATCGAGCCGACTTTGAAAGGGTCAAAGAGCGTGTTCATGGTCAGATCCTTTGTCAAAGGCATGAAGGAGGGAGTTTGGCAGATGGGGTTAAGGGCGCTGAGTCTTGCGGCCAGCGGCTGAAGCCATCCGAGGGGAGTGGCTTTCCGTCCTGTCCCGCGTGCTTCAGGCGATCAGTGCGCCGCTGTAGATGTCGATCACAGCGCCGGTTACAGAAGGGGTTTCAATGGCGAAGAGATAGCCTGCTGCCACATCCTGCGGCTGGGCCACGCGCCCGGCGGGCAAGCGTGCGGCAGCGCCGTCGAACATGTTTTGGCGGGCATCAGCGTCCATGCTTGCATAGGAGGCTGTGTCAGTACGGCTCGGGCTGACGATGTTGACACGGATCGGGGCCAGCTCCTTGGCGAGGACCTTTGTGCTGGCTTCAAGCGCGGCGGTCATCGCGGATTTGGTGAAGGTTCCCGGCAGTGTCCGCCGCACGGCAAACCCGCTGGTGAAGGTGATGGTGCCACCCGGCCTGATCTGACTGGCTGCCGCCTGGGCGGCAAGGATTGACCTCCAGGACTTAGTATCGAATGCAGTCTTGGCTGCGGCCAGATCGAGCGCGGCCACCGCACCGCCCGGCGCTTGGGAACCGGCGGTAATGATCAAATGATCGAAGGCCCTGCGCTGCGATCCAGTCGCGCAGGACCGAAGTGTCTGTCACAACCAGCCCAGCCGACCGGCTGCCCCTGATGACATCAGCGCCGCGAGCGGCCAGGGCGCCGGCCACAGCTGCCCCGATGCCAGAGGTGCCGCCAATGACAATGGCTTTCTTGTCCCTCATGCTGGTCATGACTTGTCTCCGGACAGTTGTGCATCCTCTCGGAACACGGTTTCGATGAGCTGCCCGCAGGGGGCGTGGAAGATCAATCGCCGTTCGTTCAGTTCCGGCAGATCCATGGTGGAGTAGCGAATACCCAGCTGTTCGATGCGGGCGCGGAACTCCCGGTAGCCTGTCAGCCGGAAACCGACATGATCCCAGGCTTCAGGACCGCTGCCGGCGCCAAGCCCGCGCGATCCGATCAGGTGGATGATGGGTTCGCCTCCGGTGCAGAGCCAATGGCCCGGGATGCGCCGGATGGCCTCAGGGCGGGTGCTTTCAACCAGTCCGAAGACCTCAATGAAAAAGTCCCGCGTGCGTGCTAGGTTCCGGGTGCGCAGGGTGACATGATCGAGCTGCATGGTGCGTTGTCCTCTGTTGCCGTGAATGTGGACCTTGCGTAAAAGTTAGAGAATTGAGAGAATTCCGAATTGATATTTCGGACTGGGCGAAAAATGCTGATCGACAACCTGTCTCTGTTTCTCCGTATCGTGGAAAAGGGCGGGCTTGCCGCCGGAGGCCGCGAGATGGGGCTGTCGCCAGCCACCGTCTCGGAGCGACTGGCCGCCTTGGAGGCGCATTACGGGGCGCGGCTGTTGAACAGGACAACCCGGTCGATCAGCTTGACGGAGGAGGGGCGGGAACTGGTCGCCGGCGCGCAGCGGCTTCTGGCAGAGACCGAAGAACTGGAAGCGCGTATCCGTCTTGGCGTGGAACGGATTGCCGGGCCAATCCGTCTGAGTGCACCTTCTGACCTGGGGCGCAACCGCCTCGCGAGGGTGGTGAACCGCTTCCTTGCCGCGAATCCTGAGGTGTCAATCGATCTTCATCTCGGGGACGGTTATGTTGATGTTGCTGCGATGGGGCTGGATATGGCGCTTCGCTATGGAGACCTGGCCGACAGCAGCTTGATCGTGAAGCGCCTGGCCGGCAGTTCCCGCATCGTCTGCGCGGCTCCGGCGTATCTGCAGCGCAATGGGATACCGCAGTATCCGCAGGATCTGGAGCAGCATAATTGCCTGCTCATGAGGTTCGGCATGGATGCTGACCGTGCCTGGCCGTTTGAAATTGAAGGCCGCAGGCGGGTCGTGACGGTGCAGGGGGATCGGGTGGCGAATGACGGCGATCTGGTCCGCCGCTGGGCACTTGAAGGCTACGGAATCGTTCGCAAGTCTCAATGGGACGTGATGGAGGACATCGAGGCCGGGAGGCTGGTTCCGCTGTTGCGCGAATACGAAGTGCCGCCGCTGGGGCTTCAGGTCGTCTGGCCGGTGGCGCGTATCCAGCCGAAACGGGTCCGGGCCTTGATCGACATGCTTACCGAGGATTTCCAGTCCCGAATTGCGGCCGGCAAGAAGGGTGGTGCCTAACCCAAAAAGGCCGGGCGCCTTCGGTCAGCTGGAAGGCGAACCGCGGTCCAGGTGCTGAACCACCTGGCGGTTGCGGTCGGCCTTGATCCGCCCGGTTGCCGCCACCGCGCCGGAAAGCGGCGACAGCACCGGCCGGGAGCCGGCGCCGCCCGCCAGGACAAGAAGGCTGAACAGGCCGATGATCAGCGGCCGCCGTGCGGGCCAGGTGCTTTCCACGTTCATCGCCTGCCTCCCGCGCCGAAATAAATATGCATCGCGTGAAGCTGCCGCTGCAGAGCCCGCAGCGTAAGCCCGTCTGGGAAAGGGGGACTCCGGGCTTCACCCGTTTGCCCAGCAAAGCCATGTCTCTGCGAGCGCCAAGTGCGGAGTGCCTGAGAGCCCCACCCTGTTAAGGGCATGGGCCTTGCTCGCAATGCACCCGGCGGCGGGAGCGGGACATGCCAGCCCTTGCCATCGGAGGCTGATCTACTTGAGCTTGGGGCTGTCTGCCAGCTTCAGCCAGACCACCCCGGCGATAATGACAGCCAGCCAGACCGATTGCGCCAGGGTCAGGGGCTGATCAAGCAGTACGGCCCCCAGAACCGCCGCGCCGATCGAGCCGATCCCGGCCCAGACAGCGTAGCCGATGCCCACGTCGATGGATTTGAGTGCAACGCTGAGGAAATAGAGCGTCAGCAAGAAGAATACGATGGCCGAGACCGACCATGTCAGAACGGTGAAGGCCTGGCTGCCGCCGACGCTCAGGGCGTAGCCGACCTCGAAGGCCCCCGCCAGCAGCAGCGCGCCCCAAGCACCCTTGCTGCCGGTCTCAGCCGCGGGAAGCGAAGAAGTTTGCGTATCAGTCATGGTGTCTTCCTTTCGTCCATTCAGGGAGTTGATGACCGGATCGTTTCATGCGGCGCCGCTCATCCGCAGGCCGACAACCCCGCCGATGACGATCAGGATGCCGATACCCTTGGAGACGCTCAGGCGCTGGCTGAAGAACATTGCGCCAAGCGCCACGATTCCCACCCCGGCCAGCGCGGTCCACATGGAGTAGCCAACCCCTACGTCGAAGGTGAGCAGGGCAAGGCTGAGAAAAAACGTGGCGAACACACCGCTGGCAAGCGTGATCGTGGTCCATTTGACGTTCTTGAAACCTTCTGAATTGCCGGCGGCGATTGCCACGGTGATTTCAAATACAACTGCGATCATCAGATATAACCAGTGCATTGCTGTTCCTTTCAGGGTGAACCCGTACCTGCGGGTCAAGGAGGATGTGCCCCAGCGGAGATTGGGGAGGATACTAGTTTACTTGCACATGCAAATTAATGAGAGTCGGCAGTGGCTGTCAATCACCTTATTTGTACATGCATTTAATTTGCTCGAGATTGAGGTTTCCTGTGTTGAACGCAGGCGGAGAGGTGTCCCTGCCCAGTCCTTCGTCAGACCGTATCAGTCCCCGGCCAGGGCACAAAGGGCGCGGGCCGCGGCACGGGCTTCCTTGTTTTCGAAGGTCTTTTCCAACACGCGCTCCAGGCAGTCCTGAAACAGCGGAGCGGCCTCCTCGATATACTTCTTACCGTGCTCATTCAGGACACAGTATTTCCCCCGCTTGTCGCTGGGGCAACTGTCGCGAAAAACAAACTCTCTCTTCTCCAGCCGTTCGACCACACGGGTGGTCGAGCTCTGGGTCAGCATCAGGAATTCCGCCAGCTCCTGCATGCGAAGCTCCAGGTCAGGCTGTTCTGACAGATGTTTCAGGGTGCGGAATTCGCTGAGGCCAAGATCGCTGGACCTGCGCAGCTCTTCCGTGAGCTGGTTTTCGATCCCGGAGAACAAGGCCGTTATCTGATCCCAAACATCCAGCTTCATTGCCTGGCTCCTTTGTCCTGCAAGTGGTGCGCAGCACATGCTTGCTTTTGCAAGCAAGGATATGGAAACTGCGCGGCACTTGCCAGCCCTGGAAATCACATGGATGCTACATTCTTTGAAAAAAGCGTCCCATGCCCTTCAGCGGTGGGCCGAACACCGGCTGCCTGCAAGGCGCCCCAGAACGGAACCTGGTTTGCGGTCAGCATTTCGATGCCCAGCCGGCTTGCAACGGTATCAATGACGCCGGTGGCTCGCTGCCCGGCGCGCGTCAGACTGCTGCGGCCGTGCTGGGAACGGCCCTCGCTTTCGGCCGCGCGGGCCCCGGCCAAGGTGACCGCATCAAGCATCAGCGGTTCGGCAAGCTCCAGCCCAGATGAATGCCTCTCCTCGCGCACGGCCTTATCAAATGGAAGTTCGCGGGAGCGGGACTTAATCTGCACCTGTTGCTATTCGTTCAGGGCCAGCTCCTCTTGAAGAAACTCGATGAACCGCTGAGTTTTCGCGGGCAGCAGCTTGGATTCCGTGACGACATGGATCGGCCGGGACACGCCCTGCCAGCCGGGTAAGACCCGTTTGATGCGGCCGGCGGCGAGATCTTCCGCGACCACGTGTTCAGACATGAAGAGTATACCCATGCCCTGGACCGCAAGGTTGCGTAAAAGTCCCACGCTGTTGACCGTAAACCGCCCCTGGACCTGCGCATCAGCCGAGCCGCTGTCTGAATGCAGCTGCCAGGTCTTCAGATTGGGCATTGTCAGGCAATTATGCTGAGACAGATCAGCAGGGTGGGCAGGACTGCCGTTTGCCGCTAGGTACCCGGGGGAAGCATAAAGCTTGAAGCGGACGCGGCCAATCACGCGGGATATCAGCCCGTCGGCCTGCGGTGCGGCCATCCTGATCGCGAGATCGTAGGGCTCGGAAATCAGGTCAACGTTCCGCGGGGTCAAATCGAGATCAAAATCGATGCCCGGATATTTCGCGGCAAATTTGGGGAACAGGGGCCCCAGCCACACAATTGCAAAATCCACCGGCAGGGAAAGGTGCAGCGTTCCGGATGGCTGAGTCACCATCTCGCCCAGTTCTTCATGTGCTACCCGGGCTTCTTCGACGATCCGTTTGCATCTGTCAAAATAGAGCTGCCCGGCTTCCGTGGGCTCGACGCGGCGTGTGGTGCGGTGGAGCAGTCGCAGGCCGATGGCGGTTTCCAGTGCCGTGATGCGCCGGGAAAGCGTCGAGTTGGGGACACCAGCAGCCTTGGCGGCGCCCCGGAAACTGCGGGCTTTCACCACTTCCACGAAAAGCACCATATCATTCAGATGATTACCCATATTGCGCCATTTTTGGAATACTGGTTCCCACTTGAACACCTTTATGCCACCTATGGCGAGGGCTAAGTTCGGGTGGCACACCAACAGGAGACCTGTGATGTCCTTCGAGCGCTTTACCGGCGAGAATGCCGCAATGCTTCTGGTCGATCATCAGGTCGGCACGATGGGGTGGGTCATCGCGGATGCCGGCGGGTCGCCTTCCAAGATGGGCGACGACATGGCGCTGCGCCGGATGGAAAAAGGCGGCGTGACGCTCAGCAGCACGAACCAGGTCATTGCTGAACCGGTCGGCAGCTGGTCAGCGCCTGAAGGAAAGCAGCGCGTTCAGGTGATGGTGGAAGCCTTAAACAGCTGACGCCCGCGATAGCGCAGCGCGCACTGCCGCAACCGCAATGCAAACCAAAGCACGCCGTGGCCGGTGCGTCCTGGCCGCGGACCAAATCGGAGTGCCTGAAATGCCCTGTAAACCGCACATGTTCATCCCCAGAGACCGCAAGCAGTCCCATGGCACCGGCTGCCAGCTGCCGACGCCCTGCAGCACCGGGCTGACCCGAATGCTGTATGTCTTTGACGGCTCAATTGAGTTTGATGGCCACTGTCTCATCAGTGGCGGCGCGGCAATCCTGTCCGGGGAGGATGCCGGGCTGATCCTCTTCAGCACGGACGAAGCCGCCCCGGTGTTCAAGGGCGGAATGTTCAGGGGCAACAAGCTGGCCGCTTAGGCCGGCAGCAATCGGGAAAAGAACCATGACACAGCAAGTCAACCTGCCGCACGCAACGGCCGTGGTGAACGGCGTGCGCCTGCATTACGTGATTGCAGGATCGGGAGATCCGCTGGTCTTTCTGCACGGATGGCCGCAAAGCTGGCGCGAATGGCGCCATCTGATCCCGGAACTCGCGTCGCGGTTTACCGTGATTGCTCCGGACATGTGGGGCTTTGGCGACTCGGACAAACCCGCAAGCGGGTATGACAAACGCACCGTTGCACCGGATATCCGCGAACTGGTGCATTGCCTCGGCTTCCGCGAAATCCACCTGGCGGGACATGATATCGGCATGAGGGTTGCCTACGAATACGCTGCCGCTTTCCCGGCCGAAGTCCGGCGGCCTGCCGTTTTGGAAGCAGGTCTTCCCGGATTGGGGCTGGAAGCCTACCAGGACACTGCAAAGTACCCGCACCTCTGGCATTTCGGCTTCTTCAATGCCCCCGGCGCCGCGGAAACGCTCATCGCCGGGCGGGAGAAACAGTTTCTGTCGCACTTCATCAGGCATCTTGCCTATGACCCATACGCCGTCACTGGCGATGACCTCGATGAATACGCGGACCGGATGAGCGCGCCCGGCGCTTTGCGGGCCAGTTTTGAGCACTACCGGGCCTTTCCGGCCGATGCCCTCAACAATCAGGAAAACGCCCGGAACAAGCTGCCCTTGCCGGTGCTGGGCATAGGGGGCGATCACAGCCTGGGCGAGCACGTCGGCAAGTTCATGGAGCCTTTGGCCGGCCAGGTAGCGACCGCCGTCGTGGAACGCAGCGGTCACTGGATACCCGAAGAGCAACCGGCGCAGCTGGCCTGCCAGCTGACCGGTTTCTTCACACAGCCATGATCCATGCCGAAACTCAAAACACGGAGAGGAACGATGACTGCACTCATTCGCAAACCCGGCGACGGCAGAATGACCGGCGTGGCCGGCGACATCTACACGATAAAGATCAGCGGAGCGGAAACCGGCGGGTCTTTTGCCCTTCTAGAAGCCATTGTGCCGCCAGGAGGCGGACCGCCACCGCACCGGCATTCCCGCGAGGATGAAACTTTCTACATTCTCGACGGCGAGCTGGAGATTGTGGCTGGCGGAGAGACGTCTGCCGCAGGTGCGGGGACGGTGATCCTGCTGCCAAAAGGATCGGTCCACCAGTTCAAGAACACCGGAACAACGGCTGCGCGCATGCTGATCCTTGCCGCGCCCGCGGGGCTGGAGGAGTTCTTCGCTGAAGTCAGCCAGGAACCTGGCACCTTCTCAGCAGACAATCCGCCAGCCATCGATCCGTCGCAGATCGGGAAAATGCTGGAACTTGCCCCCAAATACGGCATGGAGATCATTCCGCCGGATCATTGATCCCCGGTCCGCGGTTTGCCGGGAGGGTGCACCATCAGATTTGGGCAAGGCTGCGCTCTCCGGCTTCCTTTTTACAGAACATGCGGTTCTTTCAGCTCATTGCGGACGACACTTTCGGGATGGAAGCTGCAGATGATAAATTCCGGCAGGACCTTGCCGCACTGGCGGGCAGAGCGTGCATCGCTTTCAGCGGCCTGCACCGGAGGCAGGCGGGGGCAGATCCGTGGCCAGCGGGACCTGTTCAGTTGCCGTTGCCATTTGAAAGGACCTCTTCCATCTCGTCCTGCATCTCGTCGATCGCTGAGCAGAGCCGGTCGGTAAAGGCATGGGAGACCAGTGACCGGGTGGCGTAGCCGGGCGTCAGGATCGAGATGCAGGAACTCATCCGCGGCTCGAAACGTCGGATGGCCAGCGGATTGCGGGTCTGGGGCTGCTGCAGGCAGCTGTAGGCGGTGATCATGTCGCAGATCATATAGCATATGCCGTCAGCGACAAACTGCAGCCCTGGTGCCCAGGTGCGCAGTTCCAGCCGTTTGCGGATCCGGCATCCGGCCTGCTGAAAGACCTGCTCTGTCTGCCGTGTCAGCGGGTGTTCCTTGAACAGCAGCGCCATCGGCCGGCCGGCCAGATCCGCCGGGCTGAGCGCCGGGGCCGCCGCCAGCGGATCACTGGCCGGAAGCACGCAAACACATTCCAGATCGAAATCCCGCTGGGTGACCGACGGCCGCGGATTCGGCGTTTCGGCAAAGCCGATGTCGAACTGCTGTGAGGCAATGAGGTCTTCGATGACATCGGAAGACCGCATGGTCAGCGCGATTTCAAGATCTTCCTTGCCTTCCATGAATGCGGTGAGCACCCGCGGCAGGAAGAAGCTGGATGCGGCCGGATGGCAGGCGATGCTGAGCCTGCCGGCCTGGTGCGCGCGGATCCGGCCCACGGTGTTCTCGATACGCTCGAACCGTTCCAGGACAGCGTCGCACTCCTCGAGGAAAAAATATGCTTCGGGGGTCGGAATCAGCTTGCCCTGTCTGCGCAGGAAAAGACTGAACCCCAGCTCGGATTCCAGCGTCGCGATCATGGTGCTGACAGCAGGCTGTGTGCGCCCGACGGTGCGGGAGGCCTGGGAAATGGAGCCGCTGCGCATGACTTCGCGGAAGGTAACGATTTGACGGATGGAGAGATTCATGTGGGGTATTCACTGAATTTATGAAGTTAGAGGAATAATGAAATTGATATTATGGCAATTGTCCAGCCATATGCACCGGGTCTAGCAGAAGGGAATGCTGGGACGGAGGTTGAATGGACAAGTTTACGAAATACCTGCTGACGGGTTTGATCTGCATGGTCGCCCTGGCCCAGTTCGTCCAGATCGTCACGCGCTACCTGCTGCAGGTGCCGCTGATGGGGCTGGAGGAAGTCATGCTCTATCCCACGGTCTGGCTTTACATCCTGGGCGCCGTGAACGCCTCGCGCGAGGATACCCATATCCGCGCCAATGTTCTGGAAATCGCCATCAATACACCGCGCGGCCACACCATCCTGGCGATCGTGGGCGAAATCATCAGCCTGGTTGTCGGCATTTGGCTGACCACCTGGGCGTGGGATTACACCCTGTACGCCATCCGCGTCTGGAAAGAGACCCCGACCCTGTACCTTCCGACGTTCTATTCCGAAGTGGCGATCCTGGGCGGGATGGTGCTGATGATGATCTACACCGCGCTGCATCTTGTGCGCCACATCAATGACCTGCGCACCGGAGGTGCAACAAAATGATCGAGATCGCCCTTCTTGCCATTGCGGTGCTTGTCATCACCCTGACGCTGGGGGTGCCGCTGCCCTACTGCTTCGGTTCGGCGCTGATGATCATGTATTTCCTCGGCGGCGTGACCATGAAGGGCATGATGCTCTGGGGCTCGCAGCAGCTTGGCAACCCGGTGCTGCTTGCCATCCCGCTGTTTGTGCTGGCCGGCACAATCATGTCCGTCAGCGGTATCGCCGCGTCACTGCTGAATTTCGTCAATGCCTTCATCGGCCATGTGCGGGGCGGATTGGGCGTCGTTGCGGCCGTCAGCTGCGCGGTCATCGGAGCGATTTCCGGCTCGGGCCTGACCGGCATTGCCGCAATCGGCCCGCTGCTGATCCCCGAGATGGAAAAGCGCGGCTATCCGCGGGAATACGCGACCGCCCTGATCGCCAACTCGTCGATCCTTGGCCTGCTGATCCCGCCGTCGGTCACCATGATCGTCTACGGCTGGGTGACGGACACCTCGATCCTTGCCTGCTTCCTGGCGACCCTCGGGCCGGGGCTGCTGATCATGTTCAACTTCTCGGCGATGAACCTCTGGCTCAGCCGCAAGTTCGACCTGGTGCTGGACGATGCGCCGAGCTTTTCGGAATTCACCGGCAAGGTGGCGCGGGAAGGCTTCAGCGCGACCCCGGCGCTGCTGATGCCGGTGATCATCCTCGGCGGCATCTACGGTGGCATCATGACCCCGACGGAAGCCGCTGCCCTGTCAGTGATCTATGCGCTTCCCGTTGGTTTCTTCATCTACAAGGGCCTGAACTGGCAAAGCTTTCTGCTGGCCGGCAAGGAAGCCTCGACCGCGGTGGGCGCGATCATGGTGATGGTGCTGTTTTCGATGATCCTGAGCCAGATGTTCGTCTATGAGGGCATCCCGCAGCAGATGGTCGGCGCCATTTTCGAAGTGACCGAAAACAAGGTGCTGCTGCTGATCTTCATCAATATCCTGCTGTTCCTGGTCGGCATGGTGGTGAACGACGTCACCGCCATCATCCTGATCGCGCCGCTCTTGCTGCCGCTGATGCAGGCCATCGGGGTCACTCCGGTCCAGTTCGCCGCGATCATGGGCGTGAACACCGCGATGGGCGGGGTCACCCCGCCTTATGCCTCGATCCTGTACCTGGGCGCGCGCATCGGCAATGTGAAGGTCACCAAGGTGATCCCCCATGCCATGCTGCTGATCGTGACCTGCTACGTTCCGGTGGTCTTCCTGACCTCGCTGTGGCCCGATCTGTCGCTGTTTTTGCCGCGCCTGTTCGGCTACTGACCCCGATCCCACCCCTTTCATCCAACGGAGGAGAACCCAGATGAAGCACTTTCTTTCCGGCGCCGCGGCCGCAGCCCTGATGGCCATGGCCGGCACGGTTTCGGCCGCTGACCTGAAAATGAGCCACGTGCGCCCGCAGGACACCACCATCGACAAGGAACTGCATGCCTTTGCCGACCAGGTGGCTGAGACCACCGGCGGCGACGTCAAGATCTCGATCTTCCCGGCGTCCTCGCTGGGCGACTACACCACCGTGCAGGAGCGCATCAGCGTCGGCGCGATCGACATGGGGACCCAGCCTGCGGCGACCGCAGCGGACCGCCGCATGCAGATCAGCGCTTTCCCGTTCCTGGCCAGCACCTGGGCCGAGGCGCAGGCGATCTACGGTCCCGGCGGCGCGGTCCGTGACGTGATGCAGGAACTTTATGCCAAGCAGGACATCACCATGCTGGCGGCCTACCCGGTCTATTTCGGCGGCGTGTCGCTGAATGTCGATGCGCCGGAGGCCCAGGGCATCAAGGTGCGCGTGCCCGGCGTCAAGAGCTTTCAGCTGACCGGCGAAGCGCTTGGGTACATTCCGTCGCCGATCCCGTTCTCCGAAGCCTTCACCGCGATTCAGACCGGTGTCGTCGACGGCGTGATCGGTTCGGGCGCTGAGGGCTATTATGCCTCGTTCCGCGACGTGACCAAGGTCTACGTGCCGGCCAACACGCATTTCGAGATCTGGTACATGATCATTTCCAACAGCTCGCTGGCGGAACTGGATGCCGAGGATCAGGAGGCGCTGAAAGCCGCTGCCGTCCAGTTCGAAACGCAGCGCTGGGGCGTGGCCGAAGCCGATCAGGCGCATTGGGAGAAGAAGCTGGCCGACGACCTTGGCACCAAGGTTGTCGACCTCAGCGATGATGAACTGGCGGCAATGGCCGAGAAGGTCCGCGCCGATGTCTGGCCGGTCATCCTGGAGGATATCGGCGCTGAATGGGGCCAGGGCATCCTGGACCAGATCGGCAAGTAAGCGCAGCACACTGCGCGGGGCGGCAGGACGCCGCCCCGCGGCACTGGCAAGAATTCAGGGGAAACGTCGGAATGGAAGCTGACTATGCAGTGATAGGCGGCGGTGTTGTCGGCCTGTCCGTCGCATGGGGCCTGTTGCGGCGCGGCAAACGGGTGGTCGTCCTGGATGGGGACGACGGAGCCTTCCGCGCCAGCCGCGGCAACTTCGGCCTGGTTTGGGTACAGTCCAAGGGCATGAAGCAGCCGCGCTATGCCAGCTGGAGCCAGCAGTCCGCTGCGGCCTGGGCCGGGTTTGCGGCCGAGCTTGCCGAGGGCACCGGCCGCACGGTGCCGCTGCAGCAGAACGGCGGTTACGATCTGCATTTCTCCGAGCAGACCCTGCACGAGACGGTTGCCAAATACGAGGTGCTGAAGCAGGCCCTTGGCGGCAACTACCCCTATGAGGTGCTGGACCGCGCCGCGCTCCGCAGGGAGGAGCCGCACATCGGCCCCGGGGTTGCGGGTGCGATCCTGCACCATCAGGACGGCCACGCCAACCCGCTGCGGCTGCTGCTGGCGCTGGCGGCGGATGTGCGGCGGATGGGCGGCCGGGTACTGAACGGCAAGACGGTCACCGGTGCGGTGCACTCAGGCGGTGCTTTTGAGGTGCGCTGCAGCGACGGCACTGCCGCAACCGCGGAAAAGGTGGTGCTGTCGGCCGGGCTTGGCGCGATGGAGCTGGGCCCGAGGCTGGGCTTCAAGGCGCCGGTGCGGCCGCAGCGCGGCCAGGTGCTGATCACCGAGAAGCTGCCCAGGATGATAAACCGGCCGTCGCTGATCGCGCGGCAGGTTGACGAGGGCGGCATTCAGATCGGCGCCACCAACGAAGAGACCGGCCTGGATGACCGGGTCACCAGCACCGGCCTGTCCGGCCTCGCCGCTGAGGCGGTCAGGGCCTACCCGGCGCTGGCCCGGGCGCAGCTGGTGCGCAGCTGGGGGGCGCTGAGGATCCTGTCGCCCGACGGGCTGCCGATCTACCAGCAAAGCACCGAGCTGCCGGGGGCCTATCTGGTCACCTGCCACAGCGGCATCACTCTGGCCGCGGCGCATGCGCTGTTCCTGCCGGACTGGCTGGAAGGCACCGGCGCCGCCCCTGACTTGGAGGTGTTCAGTGAAGACCGATTCACCGTTTCTTGAGCTGGAGGCCGCACCGCGGGTGCGGGTCTGGTTCGACGGCCAGCCGCTGGAGCTGCCGGACGGCGCCAACCTGGCGGCGGCGCTGCTTGCAGCGGGGGTGCGGACGTTCCGCCATACACCCGTCTCGGGCGCGCCGCGGGCGCCGTTCTGCATGATGGGCGCATGCTACGACTGCCTGGTGGAAACCGGCGGCAGGGTTCAGCAGGCCTGCATGCTCGAGGTGAAAGACGGGATGCGCATCGCGCGCCCGCATGAAGCGGAGGCGGCCCATGCAGAAGGCTGATCTGATCGTCATTGGTGCCGGCCCGGCGGGCATGGCTGCGGCCAGCGAGGCGGCCGGGGCCGGGCTGCGGACCGTCCTGCTGGACGAGCAGCCCCGCCCCGGCGGGCAAATCTACCGCGATGTGGACCGGGCGGCGGGCCTGCGCGGCAGCATCCTGGGGGCGGATTATTTGCATGGTGCAGCGCTGACGGCCAGGCTGCGCAGCCCGGGCATCGAGCATGTCCCGGGGGCGGTGGTCTGGATGATCGAGCAGGGCTTTCAGGTCTCCTATACCCGCGAGGGGCGCGCCGCCCGGGTCGCGGCGGACCGGGTGATTCTGGCCACCGGCGCGCTGGAGCGGCCGATGCCGGTTCCCGGCTGGACCCTGCCGGGAGTGATGACCGCGGGAGCGGCGCAGATCCTGCTGAAGCAATCCGGCGTGCT
Organism: Leisingera thetidis; assembly: GCF_025857195.1. Lineage (NCBI taxonomy): Bacteria > Pseudomonadati > Pseudomonadota > Alphaproteobacteria > Rhodobacterales > Roseobacteraceae > Leisingera > Leisingera thetidis. The sequence continues at coordinate 165,676 of NZ_CP109788.1, forward strand.
GCCCAGGCAGGCGGTGCTGGCAGGCAGCGGCCCGCTGCTGTATCTGATCGCGGCGCAGATGGTGCGCGCGGGCACGCCGCCGCTGGCGCTGGTGGAAACCCAGACCCGTGCCGACATGATCAGGGCCGGCCGCCATCTGGGCGGCGCCCTGCGCGGTTGGCGCTACCTGGCCAAGGGCCTGAAGTTGATGGCCGAAATCAGGCGCGCCGGGGTGCCGCGCTATACCGGCGCCACCGCGATTGCGGTGGAGGGCGAAGACCGCGCCGAAGCAGTGGCCTTTGAAAGCGGCGGCCGCGGCCACCGGATCGCTTGCGGGACCGTGCTGCTGCATCACGGTGTGGTGCCTAACCAGCAGGCGGCGCGTTCGATGCAGGTGCCGCACCTGTGGTCGCAGGCGCAGCAGTGCTTCGCGCCGGTGGCAGATGCCTGGGGCCGCACCGGCCGCGAGGGGGTCTTCACCGCCGGCGACGGTGCCGGGATCGGCGGTGCCAGAGCGGCGGAATACTCGGGCCGGATCGCGGCGCTGAAAGCGGCTGAGGAACTGGGCCGGCTGACCGTGCAGGAGCGCGACCGCCTGGCAGCGCCGCTGCTGCGGCAGAAGGCGCGGGAAACTGCGGTGCGCCCGTTCCTGGATGCGGCCTATCCGCCCTATGCCGAGGCGCTGGCGCCGGACGACGCGACCATCATCTGCCGCTGCGAGGAAGTGACCGCCGGCGACATCCGCAGTTTTGCCAGGCTGGGCTGCCAGGGCCCCAACCAGGCCAAGGCTTTTGGCCGGGCCGGCATGGGTCCCTGCCAGGGCCGGTACTGCGGCTTGACCGTGACCGGCCTTCTGGCCAGCGCCAATGGCCGGAGCAAGGATGAGACCGGCTATTACCGCATCCGGCCGCCAATCAAACCCGTGACCCTGGGCGAGCTTGCCGGTGCGCAAGACACGCCCGCCGAAGACTAGGAGACAGAAATGATCGAGCGGATCGACACCGGCACCCGCATGAGCAAGATCGTGAAACACAACGGCGTGGCCTATCTTTGCGGCCAGGTCGGTTCCGGCAGCACCGTGGCCGAGCAGACCCGCGACTGCCTGTCCCGCATCGAGGCGCTGCTGGACAAGGCGGGTTCTTCGCCCGACCGCATTCTGCACGCAATTGTCTGGCTGGCCGACATGAATGATTTTGCCGAGATGAATGCGGTCTGGGATGCCTGGGTGCCGGCCGGCCACGCCCCGGCCCGCGCCTGCGGCGAATCCCGAATTGCCAGCCCGGATCTGAAGGTGGAGATCATCATCACCGCCGCCTGCTGAGCGAGGCTTGCGTCTGCGCAGTGCCCCGCCGGGAAAGCCGGTCCTGAATCGCCAAGTCGATTCAGGACCATAGTTGCGCTGGCGGTTACGGATGGCGATGCCGGCCTGCACCGTGCGAGGAGCGGCATCTTGATGAAATCGTGACCACGGTCGCGGTGAGAAGCCCGGGCTTAGGCGGGCCAATGGTGTGAATGGCACTGTTCCGGATATCCTTTTGCAGCCCGGCGCAATGCCAGGGCTGCAAGGCGTTTTCGATCTGGTTCATCGCTTGCGGGGCGGGCCGCGTGTTGCGATCACCGGCAATTTCCGCAGCTATGTCAAACCGATCGAGACGCCCGCAGCAGCCGCTACCTGATCCCGGGCAAACGGGCTTGCGCGGCCTGCACTCGGCAACTTGGCGGATAACTCTGCAAACAGTCCTTGCGGCAGCCTCAGAGGGATTTTCCTTAGGGGCCTCTTTCTTGTTGCGGGCGGGTCAGCTTTGGGATTGGCCGTTGGCGAAGGTCCAAAGCCGTTCGACTGCCGAACGGCTGCGTTCGATGGAGCGGTACAGTTTGATCTTCATCATGGTTTCGCTGGCCTCGGTGCTAACTCTGGCCAGAGTGCCCTTGGCAAGGTCGTTCTGGACCGTGAGATACGGCAGCCAGGCGACGCCAAGCCCTTCGGCGCAGGCCGTCTTCAGCGCCTCGGCGACAGAGTTCTGGTAGATCAGCTCGAACTGGTTCTTCAGGCCGCCGCGCTCAATCGACAGCTGCGTCAGCCGGCCCAGAAAAGTGTCCGGCGAATATGTCAGCAAGGGAACCTCCCCCTGTCCTGACAGCTGAAACTTGGGACACCCGTCCGCATTGACGGCAGAGACGGCGATCAGCCTGTCTTCGGCAATGATGATGGACGGGTAGCGGGCGTCATCGGTGATCGTCGGAACGCCGGGGTGATGGTAGCACAGCATGAAATCCGCGTTTCCTGCGAGCACAGCCTCGACGCAGCCTGAGAAATTTTCGGCGACAACTCGGGTTTTCAAGACGCCCAGAGATCGTGAAATGCCAGCAATCCAAGCCGGGAAGTAGGAAATGGAAAGCGTATGAAGCGCAACGAAATCAATTACTTCCCCATACCTCTGCGCAAGTCCCATTGCCTCTTCGCGCGCCAGTTCCAAGGCCTTTACGGTGTCCAGCGCCGTCTGTTTGAAAGCTTCGCCCGCCGGGGTCAGGACAACGGGGTGCACGCTGCGGTCGAACAGCGGCGTGCCAACCCAGTATTCCAGATTCTTGATCCTGCGGGTGAACGCCGATTGACTGACGTTGCGCGCATCGGCCGCCCGGGCAAAAACCTGTGCAGAAGCCAGTGTCAAAAAGTCCTCAAGCCAGTCAATTTCCATCGAATGCCTCCCTTGTGCCGGCAGGGTATATCATGATCCGAAATTTGCATGATGCAAACTTTGCAATGCCATTGCGAAGTTTGTTATAGCCGCGCCCGCCGGGCTGCCGCAGATTTGCGGCGAACCTGCTGGTCGCCGGAAGGCGCCGCACCGGACCAAAGCGCCGGGCGGCCGTTGCCTGAATCCGGACATGCGACTGGCGAAAATGCAAAAAAACTTGAAATGACGGCAGCCATATCGCGGCTCCGCACCCAAAAGACGCTTTCCCCGGGTCCGCCCGGTGTCTTGGCCGCCACCCCGCCGCAGTACGGCAACCATACCTGTTTCTTTCAGCCCCCCTCAATAACCGGATCTTCCGATGAACCAGACAGCAGCATTCCGCACCGAAACCGACAGCCTTGGCGCCGTCGAAATCCCGGCTTTGGCCGCCTGGAGCGTGCAGACCCAGCGCGCCATCGACAACTTCCCGATTACTGGCGTTCCGATCAGCCAGTACCCGGAACTGATTGCGGCGCTGGCGATGGTCAAGAAAGCCTGTGCCTTGGCCAACAGCGGACTTGGCGTGCTTTCTGCGGCCCGTGCCGATGCCATCGTTGCTGTCTGTGACGAGATCATTGCCGGGCGGCATCATGACCAGTTCGCAGTCGATGTGATGCAGGGCGGGGCAGGGACCTCGACCAACATGAATGCCAATGAAGTCATTGCAAACCTCGGGCTTCTCAAGCTCGGGCACCGTTATGGCGATTACGCGGAACTGCACCCGAACGACCACGTCAACCGGTCGCAGTCCACCAATGATGTCTACCCGACGGCGATCCGCCTGGCGGTGCTTGCGCGCACCGTGCCGCTGATCGAAGCGATGCAGCAGCTTGTCTCGGCGTTTCATGCCAAGGGGGAGGAATTCACCGGGATCATGAAAGTCGGGCGGACGCAGCTGCAGGACGCGGTGCCGATGCCGCTGGGCGCCGAATTCCGCGGCTTTGCGAACACCATCAACGAAGATATCCAGCGGCTGGCGGACCTGTCGGCGCTGCTGACCGAAGTAAACCTGGGCGGCACAGCCATCGGCACCGGCATCAATGCGCCCGAGGCATTCCGCGAGCTTGCCGTCACCCATTTGCGGGAGATTTCGGGCGAGCCGCTTGTGTCGGCTGCGGACCTGATCGAGGCGTCTTCGGATCTGGGGGCGTTCGTCATGTTTTCCAGCACGCTCAAGCGGATTGCCATCAAGCTCTCCAAGATCTGCAACGACCTGCGCCTTATGGCCTCGGGGCCGCGGGCGGGGCTGGGCGAGATCATCCTGCCTGCGGTTCAGGCCGGTTCTTCGATCATGCCGGGCAAGGTCAACCCGGTGATCCCGGAAGTGGTGAACCAGGTCTGCTTCCAGGCGATCGGCAATGATTTGACCGTCACCATGGCGGCCGAAGCCGGGCAGTTCCAGCTGAATGCGATGGAGCCGGTGATCATTCACAAGGTGATGGAGACCATGGGCTCGCTGACCCAGGCGATGGATGTGCTGCGCAGCCGCTGCGTTGAGGGTATCATCGCGGATGAGGCGCGCTGTGCCGCGCTTCTGGAAGGCAGCCTGGTGCATGTGACGGCGCTGGTGCCGGTGATCGGCTACGAGGCGGCGACCAAGCTGGCGAAATTCGCCCAGGCGCATGGCTTCAGCCTGCGGCAAGCGGCGGGCGGCGCACTGCCGGAGGCCCTGGCCGCCCAGGTGATGGAGAACCTTCCGGCGGAGAACCTGGCAGGGGAGTAACCGATGGACGCACGTGCATCTTTGAGACTGGGCATTGTCGGCGGCCTGGGGGCGCTGGCCGGGGCGGATCTTCTCAACCGGCTGGTGCAGGTCACGCCGGTCCGCTCCGAAGGAGACCACCGCGAGATCCTGTTCGAGCAGCGTCCGCTGCGGGAACCTGTCTCTCCCGCGGATCCGGACTACCAGCCGGCCCACCGCAAATTCTACGTCTATGACACGCTGGCCCGGATGGAGCGGAATGGCTGCGGCGCGGCACTGCTGCCCTGCTTCGTGACGCATACTTTCCTGAATGAGCTGCGCGAGGAGCTGGGTCTGCGGCTGGTCAGCATGACCGATGCCATCCGCAACCATGTCGCGGCGCTGCCGCGGCCGCCGCGGAATATCGGTGTGCTGACCTCGCCCTATGTCCGCAAAAGCGGGCTGTTTGACGGGCTTTTCGATGGCGGAATAAAGGTTCTATACCCGCAGCGGGCCACCGAGGCGGCAATGCTGGAGGCGGTTTATGGCGCGGATGGCTTCAAGACCGGGCGGCGCGATGCCAGGGTGACGGAACCGGTGATCCGCGCGCTGGAGGAACTGAGCGGCATGGGTGCGGACCTGGTGGTGCCCGGATTGACGGAGCTGCCGCTGCTGATCGAACAGCTGACCGGCGCGGCGGGCATCCCGGTCCTGAACACGGCCACGCTTTATGCCGAACATGCGCTGGCGCTGACCGGCGCGGCCGCCCGGCGGCCGTTCAAGGTTGGCGTGGTGGGCGGTGTCGGCCCGGCGGCGACGGTGGACTTCCTGTCGAAACTCGTGGCCGGCACGGATGCGCGGCGCGATCAGGACCACCTCAAGGTGCTGGTCGAACAGAACCCGCAGATTCCCGACCGCACCGAGAACTTGCTGGGCGGCGGCACCGATCCTTCGATCGCGCTTTATTCGACCTGCAAGAAGCTGGAGCGCGGCGGCGCCGACATCATCGCCATCCCTTGCAATACCGCGCATGCCTATCTCGACCGGATTCAGCGGCATCTCGACATTCCCATCGTCAGCATTTTGACGGTGACCGCCGACCACATCCGCGCCGCTTTCCCGGCAGTCCGCAAGGTCGGCATCCTTGCCACCAGCGGCACCATCCAAAGCGGGCTGTACCAGGAGGCGCTGGAGGCCGCCGGTCTGCTGCCGGTGGTGCCGGACGAGGCGCATCAGGCGCTGGTCATGGAGGCGATTTACGGCCCGCAGGGGGTGAAGGCCGGCCGGATCAGCGGGCTGTGCCGGGAACAGATCGTTAAGGCAATCGAGCACCTGAAGGCCGCTGGCGCCGAGGCGGCGATCCTGGGATGCACCGAGCTGCCGCTGATCGCGCCGGAACCGGGCAGCGCAGCCATCGGGCAGCTCATCGACCCCACCCAGGTGCTGGCGGCAAAATGCGCTAGCCTGGCGCAGGCTGCGGAACACGGGCCGCATTCGCGGGAGGTATGAAGCAGCGCTACCGGAAACGGCTGCCGGCACCAGCCGCAACCTGAAATGCCCTCCGCATCATGCGGAGGGCATTTTTGTGCCGCATGCCTGTTGCAAAAAGGATAGGGCCGGACGCTGCAGCGCCCGGCCCGGTAGTGCACGGTTCGCCGGTTGTCAGACGTCCTTCAGCTCCGGCGACTTCATGACATGCGGCGTGTCGTAGGCGGTGGTGTCGATCTGATCTTCCGATTTCGCGATCAGCACCGTGCAGGCGGCATCGCCGGTCACGTTCAGCGCGGTGCGCGCCATGTCCAGGATCCGGTCGATGCCCGCAATGATTGCCACGCCTTCCAGCGGCAGACCCACCGAGGTCAGCACCAGCGACAGCATCACCAGCCCGGCCCCCGGCACGCCAGCGGTGCCGATTGAGGCCAGAGTTGCGGTCAGAATGATCGTCACATACTGCTGCATGCCCAGCTCGACACCAAAGGCCTGCGCCACAAACAGCGCGGCGACGCCCTGGTACATGGCGGTGCCGTCCATATTGATGGTCGCGCCCAGAGGCAGGGTGAAGCTGGAAACCGAGCGGTCGACGCCCAGGTTCCGCTCCACCGCGGTCATGGTGACCGGCAGGGTGCCGGAGCTGGAGGTGCTGGTGAAGGCCACGATCTGCGGTTCGATCACACCCTGGAAGAAGCGCACCGGGTTCAGCCGGGCCACCACGGCCACAAGGCCGCCATAAACCACCAGCGCATGAATGACGCAGCCGAGGTAAAGCGCAAAGATCACGGTGCCAAGCGGCAGCAGCAGGTCCAGCCCGTAGGTGCCGGCAACCCAGGTGATCAGGGCAAACACGCCGTAGGGAGCAAAGGAGATCACGATTTCGGTCAGCTTCAGGATCACCGCGTTCAGCGATTCAAAGAAATCGCGCACCGGCTGGGCCGGCTTGCCCGCCAGATTGATCGCCAGACCGAACACGATGGCAAAGAAGATGATCTGCAGCACATTGCCGTCGGCTGCTGCCGCAACCGGATTGTTCGGAACGATGCCCAGCAGCGTATTGATGAAGGGCGGTGCCTCCTTCGCCTCCATCGCCGCGGCGGTGGCAAGGTCGGTGCCGGCACCGGGCTGCAGGATGGTGCCGAGCAGCAGGCCGATGGTGATCGCAAAGGCCGTGGTGCCCAAGTAGAACAGGATGGCCTTCACGCCGACCCGGCCGATGCGGGCCATGTCACTGACCGAGGTCATCCCGCAGACCAGAGACACGAAGATCAGCGGCACGATCAGCATCTTGATCGCTGAAATGAACAGCGTGCCGACATGTTTGATCGTGGCCGCGATGGCTTCATTGCCGGTCATGTTCAGGGCAATGCCGAGCATGGCCCCCAGCACCAGCGCAATGGCGATCTGTTTCCAAAGCAACAGGCTGGTCCAGCTTGCGATTATACCTGTCGTTTCCCTGCGCGACGTCATGTCGTCCTCCCACTTCAGTTCCAAGAGGCTTCCGGAAGATTGTCGGAGGCCGTTCCCGATCGTGGCGCGGACCTTAACATGGCGGGTTGCGCAACCGTGTTGCAAAGAGAAGAAGTGCATTGCAAAATTTGCATAATGCGTGGAGCGGGAAGGGTTCAGGCATAATGCGGCCCCGGGCGGAATCTGGCCGCCTAGGTCAATTTGCGCTCAAACGCGCTGCGGCCCGGACCACGAAATCCGTATCAAAGGCGCTGCCTGGCGGGGCATAAAAGGCAATATCCAGAGGCACTTGACCCAAGGCGGAGCTGAGATCCTCAAGTTGCCCGGCGGCGATTTCGTCGTGAATCAGGCTCATCGGCAGCCAAGCCATGCCCAGCCCGTTCAGAACCATGTTTTAGGCCGCTGCCGAAAATTCGGTATCGCAGATTGGCCGCCCTTCGCACGGCCGTACCAGCCCTGCCCGTTCGGCACGGGCCAGCAGCTGACCCAGATAGCTCTGCTCCGGGTAGCTGATCAGCGGCCGGTCTTTGGGAATTTGATCCAGTGCTCCGGCGCTGCCCGCAACCGGGATCAGCGCCTCATCGCCCCAATGCATGCGCGCATAGCTTTCGTCAAACGGCAGATGGGGGTCATCGGGGGCACTATAGCAGAGCATCAGCTCGGCATCGCCGCGCACGAAGGCCGATATGCACTCGGACCGGTCAGCCGTGCGCTGCCGGAAATTCACCGGCCCGGCCTCCTGCTGCACCAAATTCATGCAGCCGCACATCATGGTCTGCGCCAGCGCATGCTGGGCCGTGACCGTTACCGTTGTCTCTGCGGCGCCGGCAAAGCGGATCAGGCGCTGCAACTCGTCCAGCCGCTGCGGCAAGGCCCGGATTTCCGGCTCGCTTTCGTGCAAGCCGCTGCGGATCTGCACCCGGTTGCTGCTGCGGTCCGGAATATCCTGGCCAAGCCAATGCTCAAATGCCCTGATCCGGGGCGAAAAGGCCGGCTGGGTGATGGCCCGGCGATGCCTTGCAATACCGCGCATCACTATGCGCCGGACATCGCAGCTGCAGCACGGGTGCCGCTGCTGAACATGGTGACGCTTTCGGCTCAGGCTGCCCTGGAAAAGAACGGAAAGGGCGCGCGGAGCGGTGTTCTGGGCTCCCCCGCGCTGCGGCAGATTGGTCTGTTTGACCGCGCGCTGGCGGCCAACGGGATGCATGGCCTTTACCCGCAGGATGAACCTGCGCTGCTGGCTGCCATCCAATCGGTCAAGCGTTCGGGGCCCAGCCCGGCGGCGGGCGCTGACCTGTGCCTGGTGGACTGCACCGAGTTTTCCCTGCTTCGCGGGGAGCCCGGCAGTCCGGTGCCGGTGATCGACACGCTGGATGTGCTGACCCGCGCGATCCGGGATTTCGTCTTTTGCGGGTTTGTGCCCGCAGAGGTACAGGTCTGATGCAGCGCGGGTGCCGGTTCTGACCAGCGCAGAAGCGGATGCTTGCGCTGTCCCTTGGTGCCTGCACTGTCCCCGCTATTCCTGACCACGCGCAGCCTCTGGCAGAAGATCCCAGAACAGCTCGACCCCGCGGTTGCGGCCGACGGGCAGGCGGTAGGCGACAATCGAAAGGCCGATCTCCAGGTCTGTGCCCGGCAGCACTGCCAGCCGCCCGGCCTCCAGATCGCCGCGGATCAGGGTTTCCGGCAGCCAGGCAACACCGCGGCCAAGCAGAGCAACCTGGCGCAGACCTTCGCCGAGGGTGCTTTTCATCACCGGGCGCAGCTTGTCATGGTGCCGGATCAGCACCGGGGCGATCAGCTTGTCAGAAAAGGAATATTCCGAGTAGCTGAGGAACGGCACCACGGGGGCCTTGGCGGCAAGCCAGTCGGGGCCCAGCTCTGCTGCCAGCGCAGGCGCCGCCACTGGCCGCAACACGTCGCGCCCCACCTCGCGCAGCTCGAACTGCGCAAGCTCGGAAGCCCCGAGCTGCAGGCCCGGCGTCTGATAGGTGACCACAATATCCGCCAGGCCGCTGGCCAGCGTTTCGAAATACTCTTCGACGGCCTGGACCGAGGGCAATACGGTGACTACGCCTTTCGGGTCCAGCTTCGCAAACTCGGTGATCACTGGCGGCAAGACGCTGAAAGTGAGCGTGTGCAGCGCCAGGACCCGTACCGACGCATCAAAATCCGAACGTATCTGCCGCAGATCCCGCCGGGTCAGGTTGATCTCCGTTATCATCGTCCGTGCGCGGGGCAGAAATTCCTCGCCGGCCGGCGTCAGCTGCACCGGGTAGGTGCTGCGGTCGAACAGCGGCACTCCGATCCAATTCTCCAATGAGCGAATGCGGCGGGAATAGGCCGGCTGGGTCACGTTGCGCTCTACCGCGGCCCGGCTGAAGCTGCGCGAGGTCGCCAGCGCGACAAAATCCTGAAGCCATTTGAGTTCCATAGGGCCCCTCCTGATCGGAATAGAACCAATGTGTCACATCAGGTTAGGTCAGGATATGCCGATTCGGCATAACGTTCGGCCACCTTGGTATTGGACACCATGCCCCCCTGGCCGCCAAATCCCCGGCAACAGTTTTCATGCTGCATCCAGGGAGGACCCACCGTGAAACTCAAATCTGCCCTAATGGCTGCCGGGATGATCGGCGCAGTGCTCGCAGGCGCGCCGCCGGCGCTTGCAGGCAAGGCCGATAACACGCTCACCGCGGCCTTTGCCCGCGGCCTTGCGACCACCGACGGGCTTTATTCCACCACCCGCGAGAACGACATACTGGGCCTGCTGATCGATGATGCGCTGTTCTACGTCGACCCCGCAGTCAAAAAACCGGTGCCTCTGGTGGCCGATTCCTATGAATTCACTGATGAGACCACGCTGGTCGTGAAGCTGCGCAGCGATGTCACCTTTCACGATGGCTCGCCGCTGACCGCAGCAGATGTGGTCTATTCCTTCCAGCACATCGTGCGCCCTGAGGCGGAAACCAAATTCGGCCAGCGCATTGCGCAGTGGATGGAAAGCGTCGAGGCGGTGGACCCGCAGACCGTGATCTTCCGCATGAAGGCGCCGAACGCGATGGTGCTCTATGATCTGAGTTATTATTCGAAGCTCCGCAAGGCGGGTTCGTATGAGGTTGACGGCGTCACTGATCCGGATGCGCAGATGACGCTGAACTTGGGCACCGGCCCCTACCGGGTGGCGGAATTTCTGCCCGGTGAGAAGGTGGTGCTGGACCTGTATGACAATTACCGCGCCGGCAGCCCCAAGGACGCGTCCATCGCCAGGCTGGTGATCCGGTTCATCCCCGACGAGGCCACTCAGGTGGCCGAAGTGATGTCGGGCGGAGTGGACTGGACCTTCGGGATCTCCTCGGAGATGGCGGAGAATGTGGCGGGCACCGGCCGGGCGCAGTTCCTGACCGCGCCATCGCTGCGGGTCGGCTACCTGTCGCTGGATGCGGCGGGCCGCGCCGACGAGACCACGCCGCTGCGGGATCTGCGGGTGCGCCAGGCGCTGAACCACGCGGTGAACCACGAGGAGCTGGTGGCCAGCATAACCGGCGGCAGCGCCAAGGTGGCCAGGACCCCCTGCCACAGCCTGCAATTCGGCTGCGACCAGGGCAGGGTCCGTTATGGCTATGACCCGGACAAGGCAAAGGCGCTCCTGGCTGAGGCCGGATACCCCGACGGGTTCGAGATCGATCTGTGGGCGGCGCGCGACCGGCCGCTGCAGGAGGCGGTGATCGCGTATTGGGCCAAGATCGGCGTGCGGGCCAATCTGCGCTATGTGAAATCCATCTCCAAGGACCGCAACGCCGGCAAGCTGAGCCTCTACTACGACACCTGGGGATCCTATTCGATCCCGGATGCCGGAGCGATCATTCCCGATCTGTTCGATCTGAAAACGCCCAAGGTCTATACCGGCGACGAAGCGCTGAGCAAGCTCGTGCTGAGTACCAACCAGACCTACGACCAGGCTGAGCGTGAAGCGAAATTCTCGCAGGCAATCCAGACCATAACCGAGCAGGCCTATTGGGTCCCGATCCAGGAATACCCGATGAATTTCCTCTATTCGAACGATCTGGAGTTCAGCCAGCCGGACGATGGCATGCAACGGCTGTTCCTGGCCCGCTGGAAGTAACCTCCCCTGGCTGGTCCCGGCGTGTTCCGGGGCCGGCCGCCATGTTAGAAAGGACCGGCCGATGCTGCTTTATGTTTGCAAGCGAGGCATCCTGGCGCTGGCGGTGGCTCTGGCCGTCAGCCTGGTAACCTTCATCCTGCTCTATTACGCCACCGATCCGGCCGAGGCCCTGGCCGGCGAGGATGCCCTTCCCGCCCAGGTCGCGCAGATCCGCGCGCAGCTGGGCTTGGACCGGCCGCTGCACATCCAGTATGCAAGCTGGCTCGGCGGGGTGGCCTCAGGCGACTTCGGCGACAGCTACTTCTGGCGCACGCCGGTGGTGGAGCTGGTGCAGCGGCACTTCCCGATCACCCTGCAACTGGCCGGGATGGCGATCGGTGTTACCATCCTGGTGGCAATCCCGCTCGGCGTGGTGTCGGCGCTGTACTCCAACACAGTCATCGACCGGTTTGCGCTGGCACTTGCCGTGGCCGCGCAGGCGGTGCCGAACTTCTGGCTCGGCATCATGGCAATTCTGCTGTTTGCGGTGATGCTGCCGCTGTTCCCGGTCTCCGGCCAGGACACATTCTGGCATTTCGTGATGCCCGCCTGCGTGCTGGGGCTGTCGTCGGTGCCGGCGGTGATGCGGCTCACCCGCACCGGGCTGCTGGAGGTGATGGGCTCGGATTACATCCGCACCGCCCGGGCCAAGGGCTACCGCGGTCTCCGGCTGCTGACCCGCCATGCGATGCGCAATGCCATCCTGCCAGTGGTGAGCGTGCTGGCGGTGCAGCTCGGCAGCAAGCTCGGCGGCTCGATTGTCACCGAAAGCGTATTTGCAATCAATGGAATGGGGCGGCTTGCCCTGGAGAGTATCCTGGCCGGCGATGTGCCGACCGTTCAAATGCTGGTGTTCATCTTCGCGCTGGTCTTCGTGCTGCTGACCTTCCTCGCCGATGTGCTGAATGCCTGGCTGGATCCGCGGATCCGTTTGGGGTGACTGACATGACCACGACCGATATCGACATCGAAGGCCTGACACCCGCTCAGGCGATGCGGGCCAAGGCCCGGAGAAACCGCGGCTTCATCTACGGGGCCGCCGTTCTGGCCCTGATCACCCTGGCTGCCGTCTTTGCGCCCCTGCTGACGCCCTATGATTTCGCCGGCCAGGTACTGACTGACCGGCTGTTGCCGCCGGTCTGGGCCGGCGGCGGGTGGGAGCATCCGCTGGGCACCGACCACCTGGGCCGCGACTATCTCGCGCGGCTGCTGTACGGTGCGCGGATCTCGCTTGCGGTCGGCTTCCTGGCTGCGTCGATCGGCTGTGTCCTGGGTGTCACCCTGGGGGTGGTGGCCGGGTACTACGGCGGCCGGGTGGACCAGGCGATCAGCTTCATCCTGTCCTGCCAGCTGGCGTTGCCCAGCCTGCTGATCGCGATGGCGCTGGTGTTCCTGATCGGTCCCTCCGTGCCGGTGGTGATTGCGGTCATCGGTTTCCTGCACTGGGGGCTTTACTTGGTGATCAGCCGCACCGCCACCCAGCGCCTGCGCCAGCAGGAATTCGTGGCCGCGGCGCAGGCGCTTGGCGCGCCGGTCCGCTCGATCCTCTGGGGCGAGATCCTGCCCAACCTGATCAGCCGGATCCTGGTTGTCTTCACCTATGAAGTGGGCAGCGCCATTCTGGCCGAAGCCTCGCTCAGCTTCCTGGGCGTGGGCATCCCCTCGCCGATGCCCTCCTGGGGGCTGATGATCGCCGAGGGCAAGAATGCGATCTTTTTCCAGCCCTGGCTGGTGATCATCCCCGGCGCCGCGCTGTTTGTTCTGGTGATTGCAATCAACCTGATGGGGGACGCGCTGCGCGACATCACGGCACCGGAGGGCCGCAACTGATGGAAAACACAAGCGTTCATACACAGCCGCAGGGCGGGGCAAAAGCTCCGGTTCTTTCGATCTGTGATCTGACGGTGACCCTGCCGGTGCCGAGCGGCACCCTGACCGCAGTAAACGGGCTGAACCTTGACCTGCATCCGGGCGAAACCGTTGGCATCGTTGGCGAAAGCGGCTCGGGCAAGTCGATGACCGCACTGGCAGTGATGGGGCTGCTGCCGCCCGCTGCGGCATCGGGCGCAGCGCGGCTGGAACTGTGCGGGCGCAATCTGCTGGAGATGAATGACCGCGCCCTGGCCCGTGATATCCGCGGCCAGCGCGCGGGGATGATCTTTCAGGAGCCGATGACCTCGCTCAACCCGGTATACACTGTCGGGCGCCAGCTGACCGAAACCGTCACCCTGCACGGCGGCAGCCATGCCAAGGCCAGGACGCGCGCGCTGGAACTGATGGACGCGGTGGGCATCCCGGACCCAGCCGAACGGTTCAGCCAGTATCCGCATCAGTTTTCAGGCGGCCAGCGCCAGCGTCTGATGATTGCCATGGCACTGATGAACGAGCCGGATCTCCTGATCGCGGACGAGCCGACCACCGCGCTGGACGTGACCATTCAGGCTCAAGTGCTGGAGCTGCTGAAAGACCTGCAACAGCGGCTCGGCATTGCAATGGTGCTGATCTCGCACGACTTCGGCGTGGTTGCCCGATACACCGACAAGGTCGTGGTGATGCTGAAGGGTGACGTGGTCGAGACCGGCGCTACTGCCGAGGTGCTGAAAAATCCGCAGCACGGCTATACCCGGCGGCTGCTGGCCAGCATCCCGCATGCAAAGGGGCGCAGCGTGGAGGCGGTGAAGCGCCCGAGCGCCATTGAGGTGCAGAAGATCAGCAAGACCTTCCACGTCCGCCGCGGCTTGTTCGGCCCGATCCGGCAGGTGAAGGCATCGCAGGATGTTTCGCTGCAAGTGGGCCGCGGCGAAACCCTGGCCCTGGTCGGCGAAAGCGGCTCCGGTAAATCCACGCTGTCCCGGATGATGCTGGGGCTGATGGCGCCGGATGGCGGCCGGATCCTGTTCAACGGCACCGATGTGCGCAAGATGGATGCGGCAGCGCGGGCGCGGCTGGTGCAGCCGGTGTTTCAGGACCCGTTCTCGTCCCTCAACCCGCGCCGTTCGGTGCGCGAGATCATCCGCCAGCCGCTGGACATCCATGGCATCGGCAGCCGCGGCGAGCGCGAGCAGAAGGTGCGCGGGCTGATGGAGCAGACCGGGCTCAGCCCGCGTTTCCTGCACGCCTTTCCGAACCAGATGTCGGGCGGCCAGCGGCAGCGGGTGGCAATCGCCCGGGCGCTGATCCTGCGTCCCGAAATCCTGATCTGCGATGAACCGACCTCGGCGCTGGATGTCTCGATCCAGGCGCAGGTTCTGGACCTGCTGGACACGCTGAAGGCCGAGCTCGATCTCACCATGGTGCTGATCACCCATGATCTGGGCGTGGTCGAGCAAATCGCGGACCGGGTTGTTGTATTGAAAGACGGTGCCGTGGTCGAGCAGGCGCTGGTGCAGGATCTCTTTGCCCGGCCGCAGCAGGACTACACCAAGCGGCTGCTGGCCTCGGTGCCGCGGCTGGAGCATGCAGCGTGAGCGGGCGCGCCGCGGGGAACACAAGCGGGCAGCAGCAACAAGGGAGAGCAGCAATGAGTGAAACAGGCTGGGCCATTGCCCTGCATGGCGGCGCCGGCGTGATGCGCCGGGAAACGATGGATGCCGCCCGCGAAGCGGAAGTGCGGGCCGGGCTGGCCGCGGCGCTTGCCGCGGGCCGGGAGGTGCTGGACGCAGGCGGTTCCAGCCTGGATGCGGTGCAGGCCACGGTCTGCAGCCTGGAGGACAACCCCTGCTTCAATGCGGGCCATGGCAGCGTGATGACCTCGGACGGCACGTTTGAACTGGAGGCGGCGATCATGCGCGGCAGCGACCTGGCAGCCGGCGGGGTCATCAACGTCAGCCACATCCGCAATCCGGTCAGCCTGGCGCGGTATATCCTCGACCATTCAGAGCATGTGGTCTTTGCCGGGGCAGGGGCTGAGCGCTATGCCGCGGGCGCCGGCTTCGAGCTGATCAGCTCCGGCTATTTCGAAACCGAGATGCGGCGGGCGCAGTTCAACGCCACCCGCGCCTCCGGCGCCGTCACGCTGGACCATGACGGCAAGCGCTACGGCACCGTGGGCGCCGTGGCGCGGGACCGGGCCGGCTCCCTGGCCGCTGCAACCTCGACCGGCGGGCTCAACAACAAGGCGCCTGGCCGGGTTGGCGATTCCGGCATCATCGGCGGCGGCACCTATGCAAATGACAAGAGCTGCGCGGTTTCGGCCACTGGCCGCGGCGAGGCCTTCATGCGGATGACGGTGGCGCGGGATATTGCTGCCATGATCGAATACGGCGGGGTCGCTCTGGCCGATGCGGTGGAGCGCAAGGTGATGACCGAACTGCCCGTGATCAATGGCCGCGGCGGGGTGATCGCCCTGACGCGCACCGGAGCGCCGGTGCTGCAATTCAACACGCCTGGCATGTACCGCGCGGCGCAATGCGAGGGCGAAGCCGCACAGGTGGCGGTTTTTGCGCTTTGAGGCATCCGCGGCGGAGGCGGGCGGCGGTCCGCGTTCCGGAGCGCTGGCACCTGATGCGCATGCTTTCGCAGGCGACGGCCACGCCTCGCCGGGCCAGCGGTTCGCTGGCCCAGTGCAATACAGTGATACGTCCGGACGGCGCAGGAAACGATGGAACGGGGAAGCAAAGGCCTTGCGGGCGGGACGCCGAAACTTGGCAGTCCCTAGCCCGTGATCTCTTTCATCACGCCCAGAAATTTTGCCACTTCGCCGATGCTGTTGTAGTGGCACATGGACACGCGCACGCAGCTGTCCATGCCCAATGGCGCCAGGATATTGCCGGAGTAATGATCCGCCTTGCGCAGATGGGTGCGGATGCCCTGTGCGTTCAGCCGTTTCACCACATCCACTGAAGGAACCCCCGCGACGGTCAGCGATACCAGCCCCTCGCGCGCGGGGTTGTTGGCACCGCCGAGGATTGTGACGCCCTCCATCTCGGCAAGGCCCGGCAGATTTCCGGTGCCAAAGATCATCGCATCGGTCAGGGCCTTTTCCTGGGCATGGATCGCCTCGCCCGCGGCAGCGAATTTGGCGCGCCGGTCGGTGGCATCGCTGACCTCGCCGCCGAGCCATTCCAGGTAACCGGCCACATCCGACAGCGTCGCATAGCTGCCGGTGTCGCGGGTGCCCATTTCCCAATTGTCCGCAGGCCCGTCTATCAGCGCGTTATGCGGCAGATGGGTCAGCCGGTCCGAGATCCAGGCGAGGCCATAGCCATGGCGCGAGAACATCTTGTAGGGCGAGATCACATAGCCATCCACACCGTAGGCCGTCAGGTCGATGCGCCCGTGGGCGGCGTGCTGGATGCCGTCGGCGATGATAAAACACTCCGGGGCAGCTTCCCGGATGGCGGCGGCGCAGGCGGCCAGATCCACACCCATGCCGGTGACCGGCGAGGTGTGCACGATGGTCGCCACAACCGTGTCCGGGGTGACCGCCCGGGCATAGGCTTCGGCGGTGATGGTTCCGGCGGCATCGTCATGCGGGATCAGCACATGCTTCTGCCGCGCCACCCCGGCCCAGCGGGCACAGGCGGAGCGGGTCGCCGGATGCTCCAGCGTCGAACCCAGCACGGTGCCGCCCGCTGCGGTGCCAAGGCAGGCGTTCATGATCAGGCGGAACAAGAGCTCGGTGCCGCTTTCGCCCACAAAGAACTGGCCGCCGGGGGCGTTCATGAACACGCGCATGTCGTCCTTGGCCTTGGTGATCACCCGCACCAGCTCATGGCTGCCGGGGTTGTCGCGGCCCTGGTTGTCGGGGACCGCGGCATAGCGGGCCGATGTTTCCACCACCGAGTTCAGCGTCAGCGCGCCGCCGGCGTTTTCAAAGAAGATGCGGCTGCCCTGTTCGGGGCAAGTGTCCACCTGTGCAAAGCGGGCGCGGATTTGGTCCAGCAGAGTGTCGGCGATCTGGGGCATGGCAAGTCCAAACAGGAAAGAGTTCAATTTGCCGCCACAGTAGGGCGGTTGCCGGGCGGGAGCATGCAAAAAATTCCGGGGCTGAGGGGTGGAAATCTCTGTGGCTGCCAGACTGAAATGAGGGCAGCGCCGGGCGGTTCAGCCTTTCGCCGGCAAACCATTTCTCAAGTGATGAACCCTGGAAATGGCATGCGCAATGCAGCCCGGTGCACCATCTCCGACAAGGTGATGATATCAAACACCGGCCGGTTCAGCGCCTGCTGCAGCGCATGGGCATAAGGCGGCAGATCGGTGCATTCCAGCACGATCGGGCCGATCTCCGGGTTGCGGGCGATCATGCCCTTGGCCGCGGCCAGCAGCTCTGCCTCCACCCTGGCCAGATCCATCGCCGTGCGCTCATTGCGCAGGATCACGGCGGAGAATTCCTCTGCTTCGTCCAGCCCTTGCACCACAATCGGCGTGTGTTCTGCACCCGCACCCAGCAGATGCGCTTCGGTCAGGCTGGCGGCCGAGGCGGTGATCACACCCACCGTGCGCCCGGTCATCTGATGCGCCAGAGGCACCTGGATCAGCGAGGAAACAAACACTGGCACGTTCACCGCCGCCGCGATCTCCTTCTGGAATATCGCCAGAAACCCGCAGGAGCCGGTGATCGCCCGCACGCCCTTGGCCTCCAGCCGCCTGGCGGCCCCGATCAGCCGGTCCTTCATCTGGTCCGTCGGATTGGCCAGAAGTTCCGGCACGGTGATCCCGTCCAGCATTTCATAAAGTGTGGTGAAGCCGAGGCTGGAGGGGTTCTTGATATGGCCGGGCGGTTTGGGGAAGTAGCTTTCCAGCGCCAGCACGCCGATGGAGACGCCGCAGATGTTCTGCCCGCCGGGGTGGAGTGTCATGCCTTGAGCCTTTCGTAACGCCGTGCCCGGAAGGGGGAGAGGTCTTCGTTCATTGGTGTGCCGCTGACGATATCCGCCACCAGCCGCCCGGTTTTCGGCGCCATCATCAGCCCGTAATGGCTGTGGCCGAAGGCGGCGATCAGATCGGGGAAGCCCTCAACCTCGCCGATGCAGGGCAGGCTGTCGGGCAGGCTGGGGCGCTGGCCGGACCAGGTGTCCATATCGTCCGCCCGCAAGTCCGGCAGCAGTGCCTTGGCCAGCTGCACCAGCCCGTCGAGGCGTTTGCGGTTAAGCGGCTGGTCAAGGCCCGCAAACTCGGCGGTGCCGGCCACCCGCAGCCCTTCCTCCATCGAGGAGGCCACGAATTTCATGTCCATATCCATGATCGAGTTATTGAGCGCGACACCCGGGCTCGGGAACGACACGTGGTAGCCGCGTTCGGATTCCATCGGGATCCTGATGCCAAGCGGTTTCAGCAGCTCACCGGACCAGACCCCCATCGCCAAGACCAGCTTGGGCGTCCACTCCTGGCCCGCATCGGTGGTATAGGTCCAGCCGCCGGTCTCTGATGGCAGTATGGCCCGTACGGTCCGGGTCAGGATCTCGCCCCCCATGGACTGGAACTTTTCGGCCAGAACCGTTCCGATCCGGCCGGGCGATAATGCGCGCGCTTGGCCCTTGATCAGGATCGCGGCCTGGAACTCCGGCGTCAGCGCCGGTTCCAGATCGCGCAGCTCCGCTGCGCCAATGCGCTCCATGTCGGCGCCGCGGCCGCCGCGCATCCGGTAATCAACCGAATTCAGATCGGCGGCGTCCGCATTGCGGAAGGCATGGACGTAACAGCTGTCCTGCACCAGATCCTCATGCCCGGTGCCTGCCAGATACTGGCGGTACAGCTCGACGCAGTTGCGGTTCAGGGTGTCCATCGCGCCGGAGATCTGCTGGATCCGCCCCGCGCGCCCTTCCGACAGGAACCGCAGGCCCCAGGGTGCGAGTTTCGGCAGGTAGGCGGGCTTTACCGTCAACGGCCCCAGCGGGTCCAGCAGCCAGCCCGGCACTTTCTTCCAAAGGCCCGGCATCGACTGCGGCACCACCGACCAGGGGGAAATGATGCCGGCATTGCCGTAAGAGGTCGCCTGGCCCGGCGCGCCGCGGTCGATGAGCCGGACCCTGAGGCCCCGTTCGGCCAGCGAAAGGGCCGAGCAGATGCCGACGATCCCGGCGCCCAGGACTGTTACATCGGGGGAGCCAGGCACATCGGGGGAGGCGGGGCCGCTCATTGCGCGGCCTCGGTCTGAAGTTTGCGCTGCTGGCCCAGCTGTTGCACCAGCACCGGCGCCATCACCGCCAGCGCGGCGATGTCAGAACCGCCGGAGGGCGCCACCAGCAGCAGACCTGCGATGGCCATCAGCAGCCGCCAGATGCCGTTGAGCGGCGCCAGGAAGTAGGCCGAGACAGCCGTGGCGATGGCAAAGACGCCAGCGGCGCAGGTGACCGTGACCTGAGTGAAGCTCAGCAGTGTGAAGTGCTCCGGCAGCACGATCAGCATGGTGGGCGCGTAGACAAACACCATCGGCACCATCAGCTTGCCCAGCCCCAGGGTGAACGCGTTCAACCCGGTGCGGAACGGGTTGGAGCCCGCAATCCCCGCCGCCGCATAGGCCGAGGCGCAGACCGGCGGGGTGATCTCGGAAATCACACCGTAGTAGAGCACGAACATATGGGTGGCGAGCGGCGGCACGCCCAGCTGGCTGAGGGCAGGTGTCGCAACCGCCACCAGCATGATATAGAGCGCGGTGGTCGGCAGGCCGGCCCCCATCAGGATGCAGGCCATGGCGATCAGCACCAGCGACAGGAACTGCTGGATCGACGGCTGGCTGAACGCCTCGATCGAGGTCCAGTCCAGCAGCGGCGCAATCGCTGCCGCCATATCCGCCGCACCGCCGGTGACCATGAAGCCGAGGCGGAAGCCGACGCCGGTGGTGTTGATCACACCGACCACAATGCCCACCGCAGCGGACGCCGCACCCACCGCCAGCGCGTATTGCACACCGACGTGGAAACTGTCGAAAAGGTCGCGGAAGTTCTGGCGTTCATTGCGGTGCAGACAGCCCACTAGCGTCAGCGCGGCCAGCATCCCGGCCATCACCGGTGTGTAGCCCTCGCCGGAATAAGGCGACGCCTTCCAGAAGATGAACCCGAGCAAGGCTAGCGGGATCACCATGGTTGCGGGCTTGTTGAAGGCGCAGAAGCCCACCACCACACAGAGGCTGAGGCCGATGAAGGCCGCCATATTCGGCGAATAGCCCGAGAACAGCACCAGAAGCAGCGCGATCAGCGGAATGATGGTGTACCAGCCCTCTTTCCACACGGCCAGGAACTTGGGCAGCTGATCCTTGGGGTAGGCGGTCAGGCCCAGCTTCTTCGCGGTGAAATGCACAATCGAGATCACCCCGATGTAATGCATCATCGCAGGCACAATCGCCGCAATTACGATGGTGGTGTAGGGGACCTCCAGATACTCGGCCATCAGGAAGGACGCCGCCCCCATGATTGGCGGGGTGATCTGTCCGCCCGCCGAGGCCGCGGCCTCAACCCCGCCCGCGAAATGGCCGGGGTAGCCCATCTTCTTCATGTTGGGGATGGTCAGCGAGCCGGTGGAGACCGTGTTGGCGATGGAGGACCCGGAAATGGTGCCGAAGAAGGCCGACGACACCACCGACACCTTGG
Organism: Leisingera thetidis; assembly: GCF_025857195.1. NCBI lineage: Bacteria > Pseudomonadati > Pseudomonadota > Alphaproteobacteria > Rhodobacterales > Roseobacteraceae > Leisingera > Leisingera thetidis. The sequence goes on from NZ_CP109788.1 coordinate 186,733, forward strand.
CCGGCCCGCCGGTGTAGCGACCTGCCATGATCATCGCGTTGTCGACAAAGAACTGCCCCAGCCCCATCCGCTGCGCCACCACGCCGAACAGCACGAAATGAAACACCACGGTGGAGACCACCCACAGCGTCACGCCGAAAATGCCCTCGGACGGGAAGTACATGTTGTTGACGAACTGCTGCCAGTTGACGCCGGGATGCTTGAGGATCTGCGCGGGCATATAGGGGCCGAACAGCGCGTAGATCATGAACACCAGAATGATCAGCGGCAGCACAAAGCCGATTGTGCGGCGCGCGATCTCCAGCACTGTCAGGATCAAAACCGAGCCAAAGAACACATCGAGGCTGGAGGGATTGCCCTGCCGCAGCGCCTGTTCCGCGATGTCGAACCCGAACATGCCGAACCCGCGCCAGCTGACCCAGAGGAACAGTGCCGCCGCCATGCCGAGGCCGGCCAGCGCCCAGTCATAGAGCGGCACATTGCCGGGGCGCAGCGGGTTGGGGCCGCGCCATTCCAGGCTGCGGGCGGATTTGATCAGCGGAAAGCCCACAAAGATGAACAGGAACAGGCCCGCGAGGTGAATGCCCATATGCGTATGGTCCACCGGCGTGCCGAAACCGGCCGTCCACAGGTGGTAAAGGGCAAAGGCAATGCTGGCCCAATAGATGAACCGCGTCAGCTTGGGTCCGTTGTCGCGCGTGTTCAGGGCGGAGTCGTATTGCTTCTCCAGCTCCTCCAGCGCCTTGGTGTCGAGATGGGTGTCCAGGGACATCGGGGTCTCCAGTCCGGGGGCCTAGCCGGCGCGCGCCGTTGATCCGTGCTGCGGACAGGGGCGCCGGGAAACAAAAGGCGGCAGCAAAGCGCACTCTGCTGCCGCAGTTCAGGGGAGGAATTACTTCAGCAGGCCGGCTTCGCGGTAGAAGCGCTCGGCCCCCGGATGCAGCGGCACGCCGATTCCCTCGACGCCATCCAGCGCGGTTTCCAGGGTGATCGCCTTGCCCTTGGGGTGGCCGTTGTCGAGCAGTTTGCGGGCGGTATCCGACCACATCGCCTTGGTGATCTGATAGATCAGCTCTTCGTCCATGTTGGCATTGGTGACCAGCATGCCGGAAACCGCCACGGTGTTCACGTCATAATCCACACCCGGATAGGTGCCCGCCGGAATGGTCGAGGGGATGTAGTAGGGCACGGTGGTATTGGCCTGTTTGACCTCTTCCGCCGACCAGTTGTGCAGCTCCATCCCCTTGGTGTTGTCGAGCTGGATCATCGCCGCGACGGGCGTGCCTGCGGCATAGAAATAGGCGTCCAGCTGGCCGTCGGCGATACGCTCGGCGGATTGGGCGTTGTTCAGCTCGGCCTCATCCATGTTGCTGCGGTTGACGCCGTGGTCCGCCAGAATCAGCTCCACCGCGATCTGGGTGCCGGACCCCGCTTGGGCGATGCCGACACGCTTGCCCTTCAGGTCCGCCAGTCCTTCCAGCTTGTGGCCCTCGGGCAGCACCAGGTGCAGGTCCTCCGGGAACAGGTTGGCGATCACCCGCAGGTCCGGCTTGGCGTTGCCCTCGAACTTGCCGGTACCGTGATAGGCGAAGTGCAGCGTGGCGGCGCCGGACAGGCCCGCTTCCATCTGGCCCGCCTGGATCGCGTTCACATTATGGGCCGAGGCATTGGTGGATTGCGCCATCGCCACCAGGCCGGGCACGCCGCAGTTGCCGCCCTCGTCGCAGGCGCGCGAGCCCGGCGGGTTGGAAATCGCGTTGGCAATGATGCCGCCGATCGGGAAATAGGTGCCGCCCGCGCCGCCGGTGCCGATGCGGAAAAAGGTCATGTCCTGCGCCGCCGCCGCGCCGGTCAGCATGGTGCAGGCCAAGGCGGCCCCGGTCAGTTTCTTGAAAAGTCCCATTATCTCTTCCCTTGATTTGCCGACTGCGGCGTTGCCCCGCAGCTCTCTCCTCCGATGCTTGCATCATGGGGAAGGAAAAACATAAGAACAAATTTAAAATTATACGGTACGTATAGATCAAATTTATGATGGCTTTGCGCCGGGAGCCCGAAAATGAACTCTCACCAGCTTGCGGTCTTTCATGAGGTCATGAAGACCGGCTCCGTCAGCCAGGCGGCACGCAACCTGCACCGTACACAGCCTGCCATCAGCGCCGCCATCAAGACGCTGGAGGAGGAGCTGGGCCTGACCCTGTTCCTGCGTGAAGGACGCCGATTGGTGCCGGTGCCTGAAGCCCAGTATCTGATGGAGGAGGCGACCGAGATCCTGTCGCGGATGGAGACCGCGCAGCAGAACCTGGCCAATATGCGCGACCGGGTGCAGGGCTCGATCCGCATCGTGGCAATGCCGGGGCCGTCGACCTTTCTGCTGCCGGAGTTCATCAGCCGCTTTGTCGCCGAAAAGCCCGAGGTGCGGGTGACGCTGGCCACGCGGTCGTCGCCGCAGGTGCGCAGCCTGGTGGCGGCGGGCAGTTTCGACATCGGCTTCTGCGACATGACCCGGTTCCGCGGTGACCGCAGGCTGTATACGGCAGAGGAGCTGCCCAGCAATTGCCTCTGCGCGGTGCCGGTCAGCCATCCGCTGGCACGGCGCGCGGTGGTCACCGCCGGGGATTTGAACGGTTTGCCGATGGGGGCGCTGCAGCCGGACCACAACACCTATCAGGCCACTTCGCAGGCGTTTCTGGCCGCAGAGGCCGAATTCAACCTGCGCTATGACGCGCAGTATTTCCTGCCGCTGTTCCACTTCATCGCGGCCGGCCAGGCCTGCGCGGTGGTCGATGTGCTGAGTGCCGCAAGCTACCGCCGCAGCAACGCGGGCGAAGAGCGGATCCGGTTTCTGCCGTTCCAGCCGGAGATCCCCTTCGGCTATTCCATCCTGACCCCCAGCGAACGTCCGCTGTCGCAGTTGGCGGCCAGCTTTGTCGAAGCCTGGCGGCAGAATGTTCAGCTGATCCTGGCGGAGTCTGCTGGCGGCAACAGGTCCTAAGACCTGCGACGTTCAATCTGATAGGGCGGTTTGCCCAGCTGTCGTCCGGGGTGGGCGCGGGCCCGCGCCTGCCGTTTGCGCGGCAGGCAAAACGGAGAGCCGAAACCCTAGCCGCCAAGCGCCTCCAGCGAGGCGGCCATGGCGCTCCACAGCTCTTCTGCTGGCTCCGTCCCAACCGAGATGCGCACAAATCCCGGCGCCACCGCATCACCCCAGCGGGCGCGGCGTTCGGCAGACGTATGCACCCCGCCAAACGATGTCGCGGCACGGACCAGCGGGCATTTGTTGATGAAAGCATCTGCCTGCTCTGCGCCGTCCAGAGTGATCGAGATCAGGAAGCCGAACCGCGACATCTGCAGTTTGGCGAGGCTGTGCGAAGGGTCCGAGGCCAGCCCCGGAAACCGGATTGCCTGCACCAGCGGATGCGCGGCCAACCGCTCCGCCAGCACCTCGGCCGTGCTGCACATCCGGTCGAACCGGACCTCCAGGGTCTCCAGGCCCCGATGCGCCAGCCAGGCCTCCTGCGGGCCGGGGATGCCGCCGCCGAACTGGCGCCACTCGCGCGCGGCCTGCAGCACGCCGTTGTTGCGCGTGGCCAGATGCCCCATCAGCACGTCCGAATGGCCGCCCGGCGCCTTGGTGTCGGAGGCCACCACCACATCCGCACCCAGCTCCAGCGGGCGCTGGCCCAGCGGGGTCATGGTGGTGTTGTCGACGATCAGCAGCCCGCCCGCCGCATGCACCCCATCGGCAATCGCGCGCAGGTCGCAAAGGTCCAGGCCCGGATTGGAAGGGGTTTCCGCAAAAACAACGTCAAAGCCGTCAAACCCGCCCTCGGCAAAGCCGGCAGTGGGGCGCTGCTCGACCTCGACGCCGAGGTTCTGCAAAAAGCGCTCGCTGAGGCGGCGGGTGACGTAGTAGCCGTCCGACGGGATCAGGATCCGCGAACCTGCCTTGACCGTGGCAAACAGCGATGCCGAAATCGCCGCCATGCCGGAAGGGAAGGCCAGCACCGGGGCGTCCTCCAGATAGCCCAGCACATGCTCCAGGTGCTCCCAGGTGGCGTTGTCGGCGCGGCCATAGCAGGGGCCGCCGGTCCAGTCGCCCGGCAGGTGATACATCGAGCTTTGGGTCAGCGGCAGCGCCACCGGGTCGCCCTCGGACAGCGTGTTGCCGCGCAGGTGCAGCATGGCTCCGGCTTTGGGGGCTGTGGGTTTGTCCATGGGGCGCCTCTCCTGGAACTGGGGGTTCAGGATTGATAACCGGCGATCGACAAAAAGAAAATCGGGAGCAATAGGTTTTGAGCGTTTCGAAACCAAACGCTGAGGGAAGCGCCCGCCCGTTTTACCGGAGGCAAGCCTTCGGGTTGACGGGGCGGACGGGCGCTGCCCGGCGGTGCCGCCGGGCGGTACAATATAGCGGGATAGCGCGTATTTACCCCATCCAGCGGCGCACTGGCGCGGCGGCTTCTTCCAGCGCCTGGCAGACCACGTCGATCAGGGTCGGGCCGTCATGGGCAAAGGCCGCCTTGATGGCCTGGTCCAGATCCTCAGGCCGTTCCACCCGCCAGGTCTTGACGCCGAAGGCCTCGGCCACCGCCGCGTGGTTGGTGCGGTTGAAGTCCACATTATAATAACGCTTATCGCAATCATCGCGCTGGCTGGCCTTGATCCAGCCGAAGTTGGCGTTGGAGAACACCACATAGGTGATCGGCGCGTTGCAGCGCACCACGGTCTCCAGCTCGCCGCAGGTGAAGTTGAAGGAACCGTCGCCCATCATGCCCACAACCTTGCTCCCGGGCCGGCCGAACCAGGCGCCAAGCGAGGCCGACAGCGCATAGCCCAAGGCCCCATGGGCGCGATTGGTGATGTATTGGCGGCCCGGATGTTTCTGCTGCGAATAGGCATTGTAGTAGGGGCAGCTGGTGCCGGGGTCGGATACCACAATGGCGTTGTCCGGCAGGTTCCGGTTCAGCGCATGGATGATCTGCTCGGGCAGGATCTGATCGGTCTTGCTGTGCGCCAGCGCCTCGAACTTGGCGAATTTGCGCTGCTTGATGTTCGCGACTTTGGCGGCCCCGCCAAAGGATGGCAGATCGCCTTCGCGGCTGTCCAGGTAGGCATTCACCGCCTGCAGCGCCAGTTTCAGGTCCGCTACCACGCCCGCCTCGGTCGGGTAGTTGGCGCCGATCACCATCGGGTCGTTGTCGAAATGCACGATGCGCCGGCCCGGCTTCGGCGCCTCCCAGCGCGAGGTGGTGGTGGAGCCCGCGCGGCAGCCCATGAAGACCACCAGATCTGCAGCCTCCATCATCTCCCAGGTCTCATCTGTGCCGCCGTTGGAGCCGACAACGCCCAGCGACTGCGGGTGGGTGTCGGCCAGCGACCCCTTGCCGGAGATCGAAGTGCCCACGGCAATGTCGAGACGGGCGGCCAACCTGCCCAGTTCCTCCATCGCCTGCGCGATTACCACCCCGCCGCCGCAGACGATCAGCGGCGATCTGGCGGTAAGGATGGCCTCGACCGCGGCCTCGGCCGCGCCCGGTTCCGGCGCTGCACGGTAGGCGGGATAGCTTTGGTGCTTGGGATCGCCCCAGATGTCACTGGCCGGCACATCGTCATACTGGATGTCATAGGGCAATCCCAGATGCGCCGCGCCGGACCGCCCGGTCGTCATCGCCCGGAATGCCTGGCGCACCATGCGCGGGATGTGATCGGCACGCTTGATTACCGTGTTGAACTTGGTCAGCGGCCGCATCAGCGCGTCCTGATCGACCTCGGTCAGCGGGTATTTGCCATAAGACCCCACCGAAATGTCGGTGGTGATCGACAGCACCGCATAGGAGCTCTCGTTGGCTTCGATCAGCCCCGGCAGGATGTAGGTGGCGCCGCCGCCGGAGGGTCCTTCGCAGACGCCCGCCCGGCCGGTCACGCGGGAAAAGCCGTCCGCCATATAGGCGGCGCTGCGCTCGTCGCGGGTCAGCACGTGGGTGATGCCGTGCTCCAGCCGGTTCATCGCGTCATAGAAAGGCAGCGTGGTGTCGCCGCACAGGCCAAAGATATGGGTGACCCCGTGCGTCTCCAAAGAGCGCACCATCGCTTCGGCGCCGTTCATCGTGTTCTTCATGCGTGCCCCCTGAAAGCCGTCGTGAAAACTGACCGGAGCCGGTGTCCGGCTTCGTCCTCAGAATTGTATACAGTAATGTAGATAGATGTGAAGACCAAAATTCACGTCGAATTCTGCCCGTCCCGCAAGCGACAGGCTCGTGTCCGCCCGGGCAAACGCTTACCGCATTGATCTGAACAGCGGCCCTGTTTCTGTTCTTCCGGATACCCCAAGCTGTCCACGCGGGGACAGCTTGGGGAAACATTGCAGGTTCCGCAGCCGGATCAGGCCATCTGCGGCCCCCGGATGCGGAGCCGGTCGAGCGGGCCACGGCCCGCAAAGCGATGATCCTGTGCCTCTCGGATATCCTGAGAGTGAGGACAGCGGGATTTCGGGCTTCAGGCCCAGAGTTTTGAAAATCCGCCGGCACGGCGCGATGCCGTGCCCGATGACCGGCTTGCCGCGGCGGCGGGCAGATCCGGCGGCCCGCAAGTGTCGGCGTTGCCGGAGGGTCTCCGGCGGCTGGAAGGCTTCAGGTCAGCGCCTGATAAAGCGAGGTGAGCCAGGCGGAAACGGCCGCCACCTCCTCCCGCTGTCCCGCGCGGTCATTGATCACCATGTAGTGGGAGCGGCGTTTCGGCAGTTTGTAACCGGTCGGAGCGACCACCAGCCCCTGGTCGATATATTGCCGGGCAAAACTCTCCAGCACCATCGTCACCCCGCGGCCTGCAGCGACCGTCTGCAGCGCTAGCAAAGAGGAATCGGCCTTGAGCCAGTCTGTGGTAACCTGCAAGGTCTGCCCGTGCAGTTCGGCCAGGCGGCCCCAGTCGGTTTCGGAGCCGATGATCTGCACCACGTCGGCGCTGGCCAGATCCCCGAAGGACGGGTTGCCGCCAAGGGCCGCGGCATAGGCGGGGCTGCAGACCGGGATGGCGCTTTCATGGCCCAGATGCAGGATCTGGCTTTCCTGCCAGTCGCCGGAGCCATAGCGGATGTCGATATCCAGCGCTTCCTCGTCAAAGCGGCTGGCCCAGACCGTGGTGGACAGCTGCACGAAGATATCCGGGTGCTCGGCCTGAAACCGGGCGAGCTGCGGCGCGATCACCAGCGCGGCGCAGGAGATCGTTGCCCGCAGCCGCACCACCCGCTTGCGTTTCCTGCTGAATAGGCCGGTGGTGGCACGCTGCATGTCGTCAAAGGATTTGCGGATCGGCTGCGCATAGGCCTGGCCGGTGTCGGTCAGCGCCACACCGCGGGGCAGGCGGGTGAACAGCTGGGTGTTCAGGTGTTTTTCCAGCAGCCGGATCTGCTGGCTGATGGCGGCCGGAGTCAGGCCCAGTTCCTCTGCCGCGGCAGAGAAGCTGCTGAGCCGCGCGGCGGCCTCAAAGGCCTTCAGCCAGGTGACGTGGGGCAGATCGGTCATGGATACCTTTAAGCAGAGTTTGGTCTTAGGGGCAAAACACATTGTTTGATTTACGCCAAAGGCGCTGTGCAAGGTTGCGGAAGATCGAAGGACTCGCAGGGCGATGGCGCAAACATTTGATTTCATTATCGTCGGGGCCGGTTCAGCGGGCTGTGTGCTGGCTGACAAGCTGACGCAGAACGGGCGTTACAAGGTGCTGCTGATCGAGGCCGGCGGCACCGACCGGCGGTTCTGGATCAGGATTCCGGTGGGATATGGCTTCACCTTCTCGGATCCGGCGGTCAATTGGCGCTACTCGGCGGCGCCGGATCCGGGGCTGAACGGGCGCGAGGCTTACTGGCCGCGGGGCAAGGTTCTGGGCGGGTCGAGTTCGATCAACGCGATGGCCTATGTGCGCGGGCTGCCGCATGATTTCGAGGATTGGGTGGCCGCCGGCGCCGCCGGCTGGGGCTGGGACAGCGTGCGGCGCAGCTACGAGGCGCTGGAAACCAACGATGAGTGGCAGGGCGGCAACCGCCGCCTGCGCGGCAGCGGCCCGGTGCGGGTCACGGATCTGAGCGAGCGGATGCATCCCTTTGCCAGGAATTTCCTGGCGGCGGCGCAGGACATGGGCTGGCCGGTCCTTGAGGACATGAACGCAGCCGCCGATGCCGGAGCCAATACGCTGCCGGGCGAGGGCATGGGCTATGTCCGCAGCACGGTGAAGGACGGGCGGCGGTGGTCCTCGGCGGATGCGTTCCTGCGGCCCGCGATGACGCGCGGCAATCTGACCGTTGTCAGCGGTGCGCTGGTGGAAAAGGTGCTGACCTCCGGCGGGCGCGCCACCGGCGTGGCCTACCGGACGAAGGGGCTGCCGGAACTGGCGCTGGCGGCGCGCGAGGTGATCCTGAGCGCGGGTGCGGTGAACACGCCGCAGCTGCTGCAATTGTCCGGGATCGGTCCGGCGGCGCTGCTGCGGCGCCACGGCATTGCGGTGAAGCATGACCTGCCGCAGGTCGGGCAGGGGCTGCAGGACCATCTGGCGGTGTCGCATTTCTTCTGGGCAAATACGGCGACGCTGAACGACCGGCTGGGCAGCCTCGCCGGGCAGATGCGGGCCGGGCTGCAGTATGTGCTGACCCGCCGCGGCCCCTTGAGCGTGCCTGTCAACCAATGCAGCGGCTTTGTCCGCACCCAGGGCGCCGCGCTGCCGGACGTGCAGGTCTATTGCAACCCGGCGTCCTATTCCACGCGCCCCTCGGGCAAGCCGCAGATTGACCGGGACAACGGCTTCCTCTTGTGCGTGCAGCCGAGCCGGCCGACCAGCCGGGGGCAGATCGCCATCCAATCCGCCGACCCGGTGCAGGCACCGCTGATCGCGCCGAATTCGCTGGCGACGGAGGAGGACAAGGCCACCGCGGTGCGGGCCGGCCGCCTTCTGCAGGCGCTGGCGTCCACACCTGCCATCACAAGCGTCACACGCGAACGCCGGGCGCCGGATATCATCGGGATGGACGACGAAGCACTGCTGGAGAACTTCCGCACCCGCGCCGGAACCGTGTTCCATGCCTCCTGCACCTGCCGGATGGGCCATGACGCGGCGGACTCGGTGCTGGATGCGCGGCTTCGGGTGCATGGGGTGGCGGGCCTGCGGGTGATCGACGCCTCGTCCTTTCCGAATGTGACCTCGGGCAACACCAATGCACCCACCATGATGCTGGCGGCACGCGGCGCGGAGCTGGTTCTGGAAGACAATGAAAACAGGCCCTTGGCGGCTGAATGACAGGGAAACAGCGGATGAAACTCGACAAGATCGAAACCTTTGTGTTCGGCAATCCGCCGCCGCGCCACGGCGGCCGCTACTTCATCTTTGTGCGCCTCACCACCGTCTGCGGCATCAGCGGGGTCGGGGAGATCTATAACGCGACCTTCGGCCCGGACTTGTGCTGCGCGATGGCTCAGGAGATGTTTGCCCGCCAGTTTGCGGGCTGCGATCCGCATCATATCGAAAAACTGTGGCGCAAATCCTATGGCGCCGGCTACACGCTGCGGCCCGATGTGACCGTCATGGGAGTGCTCAGCGGTCTGGAGATGGCCTGCTGGGACATCATCGGCAAGGCCGCGGGCAAGCCGGTGTATGAGCTGATGGGCGGCCAGGTGCATGAGCGGCTGCGCAGCTATACCTATCTCTACCCGCCGGAGGGGGATGTGTATCCGGACCCGGACACGCCCAACGTCTACAATGACCCGGACATCGCCGCCGAGGTTGCCCTGCAGCGGGTGGAGCAGGGCTTTACCGCGGTGAAATTCGACCCCGCAGGCCCCTATACGATCTATGACGGGCACCAGCCGCGGATGCAGGACCTGGAGCGCAGCGAGCTGTTCGTCAAACGCATCCGCGAGGCGGTCGGCACCCGCGCCGACCTCTTGTTCGGTACCCACGGCCAGTTCACCGTCTCCGGCGCCAAGCGGATGGCGCGGCGGCTGGAACCCTATGAGCCGTTGTGGTTCGAGGAGCCGGTACCGCCGGAAAACCCCGCCGACATGGCGGAGGTGGCGCGGTTCACCTCGGTGCCGATCTCGACCGGCGAGCGGCTGTGCACCAAACATGAATTCGCGCGCGTGCTGGAGGCCGGCGCGGCCTCGATCCTGCAGATGGATCTGGGGCGGGTCGGGGGCCTCTTGGAGGCCAAGAAGATCGCCAGCATGGCCGAAACCCGGCAGGCCCAGATCGCGCCGCATTTGTACTGCGGGCCGGTGGTGGCGGCGGCGAATATCCAGATTGCGACCTGCAGCCCGAACTTCCTGATTCTGGAATCGATCGGCACCTTTGAGGGTCCGTACATGTCCTGCCTCAAATCCTCGATCAGCTGGGAAGAGGGCTATGTGATCCCCTCCACCGAACCGGGTCTGGGGGTGGAGCTGGACGATGCGGCAATTGCCGCCAGCCCCTATACCGGCACCGAGCTGCATCTGGAGCTGGCGCAGCAGCCGGTGGTGCAGTAGCGGCAGCGTGCCCGCCCCGGCAGCATTCTCCGGGGCGGTTTTTCCTGGGTCAGATCATGCTTAAATAGCTGTGATAGAAGCCCGGGATGCCCCATTCCATTTCCGACAGCGGACCGGGCACGAAGCGGTGCGAGTTTACCCCCTCCTGGTTGTGGCGGATGATCCGCTCGTCATCGAGCGAGGTGACGTGCCACAGCCAGGTCAGCGCCTCCTTGTCGTAATCGCGCCCCTCTTCCGCATTGCCGCGCACATACCAGACAATCTGAATGTCGGTTTCCTGCAGGCCGCGCGGCACAAAACGGTAACCCACCACATGGTCGGCGTAGATCAGGAAATAGCTGAGCGTGCCGATGGTGAGATCGGTGGCACCGCCGTCCATCCCGGTCAGCTGCCCCAGCGCCGGGGCCAGCGGTTTGCCATCCCTGCTGCCGGTCCCGTAGCCGGGAAACAGCGGATAGCGGCGCCAGTAGACATCGGCGCCGGGCGCGGGCGCATTGGCGCCGGTCAGGTCCAGTTCACCGCCGGGCAGGCCGATGGCAGCGGAGCGCGCGCGCAGATCGTCGCCGTATTTCTCCACATCCGCCGGGTCCTTCAGCGAATGGCTGCGGGAAAACTCCTGATGCGACGGTGCGCAGTGGTAGCACTCCAGGTAATTCTCCAGCGCCAGCTTCCAATTGGCGGCGACAGGGTAGGAGGCCTGGTGCGCCAGTTTCAGGTTTTCCAGCTGCAGCGGCGCCGACAGCGGCGCCAGCTGCGCCAGGCTTTCGGCCAGCGGCGGCGGGTTTTCATCGGCGCAGATGAAGATCAGCCCCTGAAAGATCTGCACCTGCACCGGGAACAGCCCGTACTCAGACGGGTCGAAGTCCGGCCCCATGGCGCGGCCGCCGCGCAGGCGCCCGTCCAATCCGAAGGTCCAGGCGTGGTAGGGGCAGGAGAACACCCGCGCTGCGCCCTGCTGTTCCAGGCAGACGCGGGAGCCGCGGTGGCGGCAGACATTCAGATGCGCGCGCACCGCTCCCTCGCGGTCGCGCACCACGATCACCGATTCCGGGCCGTAGTCGAACAGGAAATAGTCGCCGGGCTCCGCAACCTGGCTGACGTGGCCGGCCCAGATCCAGTTGCGGTTCCAAAACGCCTTGATGTCGTGGTCATAGACCGCCTGGGACGTATAGAAATGCCGGTCCAGCGCAAAGCCTTCCTGGTAGCCTTCCATCAGATCGCGCATCACTTGCAGGTCATCTTTGGGCATCATTCGCCTCCCATTCCGTTCAGAGAGATCAGTTCGCGGCGGAACCAGTCCGCGTCCGCCGCCGCCGGGTCGCGTTCGAAGTTGCGCGCCGCCATGTGGCCGGCAAAGACCGCATCGGCAATCAGCCCCGGGGCGGCGGCATCGCCAAGCAGCTCCAGCGTGGTGAAGCGGTCCGCATGATCTGCCTTCAGAGCATCGTAAAGCGCGGTCTCGCGCCGGCGGGCAGTCACCATCAGCAGACTGGCGCAGGCGGCCGCGCGCGGCCGCCCGGTATAGGCACAGGCCAGGGTGGCGCCATCGGCATCCGCGGAGTGCAGCAGATGCAGCGGAATGATCTCCACCCCGGCCTCGATCAGGCTAGCCTGTACCCGGGCCTGTTCCAGCGTCAGCTCGGTAAAGGCCGAGACCACGGCGCCGGGAGTGGCCAGGATGACCTTGCGCCCGGCAGCCGCCAGATGGTGCGCCAGCACACCGCCGATATAGGCTTGGTCATCGTCATAGATCAGCACCGGGCCGTCCGCGGGCGGCAGCTTGCCCGCCATGATGTCGTCCGGGGTGAAGACGGGCAGGCCCTCCAGCGCAAGCGGCGCCCGGTTGGAGCGGCCGCTGCCATCGCGCAGCCAGCGGCTGCCGGTGGCGATGAAGACATTGGGGATTTCCAGGTCCGCCACCTCGGCGGCGTTCATCGGGCTGTCCGTGAACATCTGCACATTGGCGCGCTGCTGCAGCTGCCAAAGCCGGTTGTCGGCGACCCGTTTCCAGGCGGCCAGCCCGGACAGGCGGGACTCGCGCAGGGCGCGGCCGCCGAATTCAGGCGCGGCCTCGGCCAGGGTCACGTCATAGCCGCGGTTGGAGAGCTGCAGCGCGCATTCCAGGCCCGCCGGGCCGGAACCGACCACCAAGGCACTGGTTTCCTTACCCTTGGGCGCGATCTTCTCCGGATGCCAGCCGCGGCGCCATTCCTCGCCCATGGTCGGGTTCTGGGTGCAGCGGATCGGCACGCCGAGATTGTCAGCTGACACGCAGATGTTGCAGCCGATGCATTCGCGGATCTCCTCGATGCGGCCGGCCTCGATTTTCCTGGGCAGGAACGGGTCGGCGATGGAGGGGCGGGCGGCGCCGATCAGGTCCAGCACGCCCTTGCTGACCAGCGAAGCCATCAGGTCCGGCGAGGTGAAGCGCCCGACCCCGACCACCGGTTTCGATGTCACCTGCTTGACGAAATCGATGTACGGAACCTGAAAACCGTCCTGCGGCTGGAAGCGGGTGGTCTGGCTGTCGTTGCTCCAGTCCGAGACGTTCACGTCCCATAGGTCCGGCAGTTCGGCCAGCATCTCGACCACCGCCCGGCCTTCCTCATGCGCCTGCATGCCGTCCGCGCCCATCATTTGGTCGACCGCAAAGCGGAAGGCGACGGCGCAATGCCCGTCGAGCTCCTCGCGGGTTTCCTCCAACAGTTCACGGGTCAGGCGGACGCGGTTTTCCAGAGAGCCGCCGTATTCGTCGCTGCGGCTGTTGAACTGCGGCAGCAGGAAGTGCTGCGCCAGGGTCATCTGGTGGCCGGCGTAGACATAGACGATGTCAAAGCCGGCCTCCTTGGCGCGGCGGGCGGCGGCGCGGTGCCAGCGGCGCAGGTTGCGGATGTCCTGCTTGTCCATGGCGCGGGCCTGTTTCGGAAACACCGTGTCGATCGGCCCGTCCGAGGGCGCCAGCACCGGCGCCCGGGTCAGGTGGTTGGTGGCATGGTGGCCGTTGTGGGCCACCTGGATCGCGGCCAGCGCACCGTGGTCATTCACCTGCTGCGTCATCAGCCGCAGGGCGGGAATGTCGTGTTCGTCCCACAGGCGGTTTTCCGCATAAGGCCCCAGGTCGGAGGTCGGGTGGATTTCGGTCTCCTGGGTCGAAACCACGGCCCAGCCGCCTTCGGCCTTCATGCCGCGCATCGCGGCTTCGGCCTGCGGACGCACATGGCCCATGCCGTTGCAATGGGGCACCTGGTAAAACCGGTTGCGGGCGGTGACGGGACCGATCTTCACCGGTTCAAACAGAATGGAATACCCATTTGCGCCTGGCATGTTGGCACATCCTTTCATTCAGTGATTGTCGGTTGGCGGGGCGCGGGGCGTGGCGCGGGGCGGATCAGAAGCCGGCCTTGATGCGTTCGAACTCCTTGAGCATCCGGCCCTCGAGCTCCGGGGTCACCGCGTCGAAGAACAGGCTGTCCTCGAAGAAGCTGTTCACATCGCCAAAGCCGTAGGTCTGGATCAGCTCGGGGTCGGCAGAGGCGAAGGCGTCGGCATTGGCGTGGGCATAGCCCCAGTTCTCGATGATGTATTTGCCGCTTCCTTCCGCGCTCAGCGCGTTCAGCATGTCATAGACCTGCTCGTCGCTCCGGGTCGAGGACTGCAGATGCACATAGCCGCAGACCCAGGTGGCGATGCCCTTGCCGACGTCGCGCATCATCCGGGCCGGGGTTTCGTTCCAGATCAGGTTCAGCTCCGACTGGTTCCAGCCCCAGCCCATGGTGACCTCGCCCGAGGCCAGCGCCTGGTCCAGCTGGCCCGCATCGGACCAGTAGAAGCGCACGTTGGGGTGGATCTGGCGCAGGAAATCGGACGCCTTCTGGAATTCCGCGTCCGACATGTCCGTATAGCTGGAGGCGCCGGTGGCCAAAGCCGCCATCGCATAGGCCGAAGACGCGGCATCCGGAATGGCGATCTTGCCCTGATGGGCGGGATCCGCCAGCAATTGCAGCGAGACGTCACCCTCGGCGATCTGGTCGGTGCGGTAGATCAGCCCGGTGTTGCCCCATTCAAACGGCACCATGTAGGTCTGGCCATCGATGGTGACGCCGTCGACCTCCTTGATCTGCGGCAAGAGCTTGTCCCAGTTGGCGATCTTCGAGGTGTCGATCGGCTTGATCAGATCCGCGGCCACCCATTTGCGCAGCGCATCGGTGCAGGGGTGGGCCAGATCGGCGGCAAAGCCCGATTGCAGCTTGGTGAAGGCCTCCTCGACGCTGCCGAAGTAGGTGTAGCTGGGGGCGCCGCCGTATTTTGCGACGTAATCGCCGTAGAACCCCTGGTCCTCGTAGCCGGACCAGTCAAAGACCGACAGGCTGGCCGCATCGGCGGCGGCGAGGCCTGCCGAGGCGGCCAGGGCTGCGGCAGCCGCCAGTGCCGTGTTGAAATGCGTCATGTGATTTCCTCCCTTTATTCTCATGTCTCGCGGGCGCCGAGGTCGATGACGGAGGCGTTCTGCACCCCGAGCCAGACCGGATCGCCCTGCTTGTGATCAACCGTGTGGAAGTAGTTCGGCACCGACACCGCGATGGGCTGCTGCAGCCCCTCGGCAGTGACGTGGTAGTGCACGTTCTCGCCGTAGAAGGCGGCGTTGGCGACGGTGCCCTGCAGGTAGCCGTCATAGCCGTCGGGCTTTTGCGCCGAGATCTCCAGCTGCTCGGGACGGATGCCCGCCAGCAGCTGCGGCCCGCGCCGCGCCACATTGGGGTTCACGTCGATGGCGAGCGGGCCGAACCCCTGCACCTCGGCCTGCAGCTTGCCGTTCACCTCGCCGGTCACGGCGGCGTCGAGGAAGTTCATGCCGCCGATGAAGGCGGCCACCTCCCGGCTGCAGGGGCGGGCATAGAGCACCTCGGGCTTGTCGACCTGCTTGAGCCGGCCCTGGAACATCACGCCGATGCGGTCGGACATGGTCATCGCCTCGTACTGGTCGTGGGTGACCATCACGAAGGTGATCCCGAGCTTCTGCTGCAGGCGGCGCATCTCGAACTGCATCGCCTCGCGCAGGTTCTTGTCGAGCGCCGACAGGGGCTCATCCAGCAGCAGCACCTTGGGCCGCATCACCAGGGCGCGGGCCAGCGCCACCCGCTGGCGCTGGCCGCCCGACAGCTCATCCGCCTTGCGCGCCTGCAGCCCGCCCAGCTCGACCATCTCCAGCGCTTCGGCGACGCGGTCCCTCACCTCCGCCTTGCCAAGGTTCAGCTTGCGCAGGCCGAAGGCCACGTTGTCGCCGACGTTCAGATGCGGAAAGATCGCATAGGACTGGAACACCATGTTGGTGGGGCGCTTGTTGGCCGGGATATGCGCCATCTCCTGGCCCGCGATGCGGATGGTGCCGGCATCATGGTCCTGGAACCCCGCAATCATCCTGAGCGCGGTGGTCTTGCCGCAGCCCGAAGGCCCGAGCAGCGAGAAGAACTCGCCCTCCTTCAGCGCCAGGTTCAGGTCCTTGACCGCGGTGAAGGTGCCAAAGCGCTTTTCCACCCCGGAGATTTCGATGATGTTCTGGCTGGTCATCTGGGTATCCTTCATCAGGCGGATGTGGCGGCGGATTTGGTGGAGCGGCGGCGGAAGTATTCGGCCGTCAGCAGCAAGAGCACCGAGGCCAGCAGCAGCAAGGAGCCAAGCGCCAGCGTGTTCGGCAGCTTCGCCGGGAAGCGGATCTGGCTCCAGATATAGACCGGCAGGGTGGGCTGGTTGCCGGACAGGAAGAAGGCCAGCACGAACTCGTCGAACGACACGGTGAAGGTGACCAGCAGGCTGGCGACGATCCCCGGCGCCACGATCGGCAGGGTCACCCGGCGGAAGGTGCCGATGACGCTCTCGCCCAGGTCGAAGGCGGCTTCCTCCAGCGACTGGTCGAAGTCGTCGAAGGCCGATTTCATGATCGAGACCGCAAACGGCAGCGCCACGAACACATGGCCCAGGATCACCGTGGTCAGCGACGGCTTCAGCCCCAGCGAGATGAACAGCACCAGCATCGACGACGCCACGATGATGCCGGGGATGACCAAGGGCAGCATCACCAGCCCCTCCGACAGCTCGCGCCCCTTGAAGCGGTAGCGCACATAGGCGCGGGCCGCGAACAGCCCCAGCGACGTGGCCACCAGCGCGGTCACCGCGCCGACGATCAGCGAGTTCGCCATCGCCTGCAAAAGCGTGTCCTGCGCGCCCAGCTGGGCGTACCATTTCAGGGTGAAGCCCTTCATCGGGAAGGCGACGATGGTGCCGTCGTTGAAGGAGAACAGCGGCAGCAGCAGCACCGGCAGGTAGAGGAAGGCCAGATAGGCCACCGCATAGGCCAGCAGCCAGGGGAAACGGACGGGTTTGCTCAACGGATCCTCCTCCCCAGGGCGGTGGCCAGGATGACGAACAGGAGGGCGACACAGCCGACCGCGGCCATCGCCGCCAGCGACAGTGTTGCGCCCAGCGGCCAGTTGTTGGCGGGGCCGAACTGCACCTGGATGAGGTTCGCCACCATCTTGCCCTGCGAGCCGCCGACCAGCGACGGCGTCACGTAGTCGCCGACGGTCGGAATGAAGATGATCAGGCTGCCCGCGATGATGCCGGGCACAGACAGCGGCAGGGTGACCCGGCAGAAACGTTCGAGTTTCGAGCAGCCCAGATCGGTGGCCGCCTCCAGAAGCGCGCGGTCGATCTTCTGCAGCGACACATAGATCGGCAGGATCGCAAACGGCGCCCAGGCATGCGCCAGGGTCAGCACCACCGCGAATTCATTGTACAGCAGGAAGGTCAGCGGCTCGTCGATCAGCCCCAGCGAGAGCAGCGCCGAGTTCATCACCCCGTTGAAGCCCAGGATCAGTTTCCAGCTGAACACCCGCAACAGGTAGCTCGA
The DNA here is from genome assembly GCF_025857195.1 of Leisingera thetidis. NCBI lineage: Bacteria > Pseudomonadati > Pseudomonadota > Alphaproteobacteria > Rhodobacterales > Roseobacteraceae > Leisingera > Leisingera thetidis. Next base: position 204,145 of record NZ_CP109788.1, read on the forward strand.
CCAGAACGGGATGGTGATCAGCAAGAGCCACAGGGTTTTCTTCCGGGTGCGGAAGGCGATGAAATAGGCAATCGGGTAGGCCAGCGCCACGGTGGCGGCGGTCACCGCGCCGGCAATGGCGATCGAGCGCAGCATCAGGTGGCGCACCAGCGGATCGGTGGCGGCCTCCAGGTAATTCGCCCAGGTCAGCGTCCTGTCCACCTCGACATAGGTCTGGGTCCAGAAGCTGTAGGCCACCAGGATGCCCAGCGGCGCCGCCACCAGCAGCCCCACATAAAGCGACGCCGGGGCGCTCAGCGCCAGGCCCTTGCCTGCTTCGGTTCTGAGAAATCCGGCCATGAGACTCCATTGCTGCGTGATCTGCGGGCGAGGGTTGAAAAATGGACAATCGTCCATCTAAGATTGGCGGCTGGCGGGGCTTGCTGTCAACCGGTTTCTGAAAATAATGGACAACTGTCCATTTTTTCTGGAGAAATGTCCGGATCTGTGCCTAGATTGGACAAATGCCGCAGCTTGCCGCGCCGGCGCAAACCGCGCTACAGCACGCCCAGGCTGCAGACAGGATTGCGAACTCGGGACCAGATGACCGGCAAAAGGGAACAAAACCGCGAGCAGAACCGCCTTGCCCTGATCGGCGCGGTGCTGGATTCGGTGGCGGAAAAGGGGATCTCGGAGACTTCGGTCAGCGAGATCATTCAGCGCGCGGGCCTGTCGCGCGGCATGATCCACTTGCATTTCGGCGGCAAGGACAACCTGGTGCATGCCGCCGCGCATCATTCCTCCGAAGAGTATTACGACGGGCTGGAAGCGCTGCTGCACACAGCTGGCGACAGCGCCCAGGAGCGGATCGAGATGATTGTGCGCGGCGACCTCAGCGAGCGGGTGCTGAACCGGCGCAATGTCAGCATCTGGTATGCCTTCCGCGGCGAGGCCCGCAACCGAAAGGCCATTGCGGAATATTCGGACACCCGCGACGGGCGGCTGCGCAACATGATACACAACGCCTTTTCCAGGATTGTGCGGGAGGCAGGAACCCCCGACCCGTCCGGCGTTGCCCGTGATGCGACCCACGGCACACTGGCGCTGCTCGAAGGCATGTGGACCGACTTCCTGCTGCATCCGGACCGGTTCGACCGGGAGGAGGCAATGCGGATCATCTTCCGCTTCCTGGCAGCGCTGTTCCCGACGCATTTCTCGCTCGCCGGTGCTGTGCGCCCCATATAGGCAGAGGGGGCCGCCGGGCGGCCCCGTGCAGGTCAGATCCCCGATTTCACCTTGGTCCAGGCGCGGGTGCGCTGGCGCAGGGCCCTGGCACCCAGGCTCTTGTCCGGGAACAGGCGGGCCAGCGCGGCCGCGTCCGGGTAAACCCCCGGATCGGACCGGACTTCGGGCAGCACATGGGCATCCGCGGCCGCATTTGCATTGGCAAAAAAGACGGTGTTGGAGACCTCGGCAATCACCTCAGGCCGCAGCATATAGTCGATGAAGTCATAGGCCTGGTCCTTGTTGGGGGCGTCTTCCGGGATCGCCATCAGATCGATCCACATCAGCGTACCCTCCCTGGGAATGGCATAGCGGATTTCGACGCCGTTGTCCGCCTCCAGCGCGCGGGCCTGGGCGATGCCGGCATCGCCGGAATACATCACCGCCAGGCAGACATTGCCCGCGGGCAGATCGGTGGAGGGCTTTTGGTTGTTGAAATAACGGATGTTTTCTGCCGCCCCGGCCAGCAGGTCCTGCGCCTGGGTGATCTCTGCCTGGTCCTCGGAATAGGGGTCAAGCCCAAGGTAGTTCAGGGTGACCGACAGCATCTCGACCGGCGAATCCAGCACTCCCACACCACAGTCCTTGAGCTTGGAGGCGTAATCCGGGTTGAACAGCAGGTCCCAGCTGTCGACGGGCAGATCCCCCAGCCGCTCGGTGACCAGCGCCGGATTGTAGGCGATGCCGATGGTGCCCCAGGTGTAAGGCACCCCCAGCCCGCGCCCGCCCGGGATCTTGTCGAGCGACGCCAGGATGTCCGGGCGCAGGTTGCCGTAATTCTTGAGCCGCGCGGTGTCGATCGGGTGCAGCGCGCCGGCCTGCAACTGGCGCTCGGCGTTGGAGGCGGCGGGGAAAACCACATCATAGCCTGAGCCGCCCGCCAGCATTTTGGTTTCCAGAACCTCGTTGCTGTCGAAATAGTCCAGCGTCACCTTGGTGCCGCTGGCGGCCTCATAGCCGGAGATGGTGGTGCCGCCGAAATAATCCGCCCAGTTGTAGATGGCGAGCTCTCCGGCGGCTGCGGGTGCCGCCAGGGCGGCGGCCAGCAGAGCAGCCGGCGCGAGGGTGTTATTGAACATTTTATCCTCCCTGTTTCGCACTGCCTCAGCGCTGGCCGGAGGGACCGGCCGCGTAGAGGCAGAGCAGATCGTTGGCGATGGTGGCTGCCGCAATGGCGGTGATTTCCGAGATGTCATAGGCTGGCGCGACCTCAACCACATCCATGCCCACCACATCGATGCCCGCCAGCCCGCGGATGATCTCCTGCGCCTGATAGGGGCTGAGGCCGCCAATCACCGGCGTGCCGGTGCCGGGGGCGGAGGCGGGCTCCAGCGCGTCGATGTCGAAGGTGACGTAGGTCTTGCGGTCCCCGACGATGGAGCGGACTTTCTCCGCCACCGCCTCGGGGCCGGTTTTCTGCACCTCGATGGCGTCGATGATGTTCATGCCCATCGGGTCGGGATTGTGGGTGCGGATGCCGATCTGGACCGAGCGGGCCGGGTCCACCAGCCCTTCGCGGATGGCGTGCCACAGCATGGTGCCGTGGTCGATGCGGCCTTCCTCATCGGCCCAGGTGTCGGAATGGGCGTCGAACTGGATCAGGCTGAGGGGGCCATGCTTTTCCACATGCGCCTTCAGCAGCGGATAGGTGATGAAGTGGTCGCCGCCGATCGACAGCAGCGCGGTATCTGTCTCCAGCACATCGCGGGCGGCCTGGGCGATCTGCCCCGGCACCTTGTGGGGGTAGCCATAATCGAACTCGCAATCGCCGTAATCAACCACCCGCAGCGCCTCATAGGGGTCAGCTTCCCAGGGCCAGGGCTTGGACCAGGAGATATGGCTGGAGCCCGACCGCACCGCGCGGGGACCGAGCCGAGTGCCGGAGCGGCTGGAGACCGACAGGTCGAAGGGCACGCCCATCACCGCCACATCGGCGCCGCTCAGTCCGCGGGTATAGCGGCGGCGCATGAAGCTGAGCGCGCCGGCATAGCTGGCCTCGGCAATCACCCCGCGGTCGGTTGCGCGGGTAAAGGCCAGGTCGCCCTGCACGGGGTTCACACTGGAGGTATCGGTCATCTGGGGCTCCGTAGGGTTGGAAATTTGCTTTGGCCCCCAGTTTGAAATCCGCGCTTATGCCGGTAAACTGGGCAAAGGATATATATCTATAGGTATAGTATGCACACGGAGACCCAATTCCCTCCGCTGCCCGGCCCGTGGGCGGATGCCATGGCGGCGCTGGCAGAGATGATCGGTACCGAGCGCTTCCCCGGCGCCCTGCGGCAGATCCTGCGCCAATGCTGCAATTTCGATTCGATGATCATTTCGCGTTACGAGGGCGCGCGGCCGCCGGTGTCGCTGTATCAGGACCTCGATGAGCTGCAGGCGGCCATCACGGTGGAGTTCTACGCCAGCGGCCCCTATCTGCTGGACCCGCTCTATCAGGCCTGCCGCAACGGCTGCACGCCGGGCGCCTACCGGCTGATGGACCTGGCGCCGGAGGCCTTCTACCGCTCGGAATACTACCGCGCCTTTTACCGCAAGATCAGCATCAGCGACGAGATCGGCGTGCTGCTGCAAGACGGGGCAGAGAGCTGGTTCATCGTTTCGCTCGCCCGGTTTGCCCGCCAGCAGCGGTTCGAAGCGGCGGACACGGACCGGTTGAATGCGGTGTTCGGCGTGATTTCCGCCGCCATCCGGCGGCAATGGGGGCAGGCGGAAGCGGCCGCGCAAGGGTTCCAGCAGGCCGGCTGGGAAGACCGGATGCAGACTTTCGGCACCGGCGTGCTCAGCCCGCGCGAGCGGGAGGTGGTGCAGCTGATCCTGCAAGGCCATTCGACACCCTCTGCCGCGGCCTATCTGGGCATTGCCGAGGGCACGGTGAAGGTGCACCGGCACCACGCCTATTCCAAGCTGGGGATCGCGTCGCAGGCAGAGCTGTTTTCCCTGGCCACCCGGCATCTCGCTGGCGCCGTGTAGCGCCGGAAGCGAGCCGGGCACCGGTTCCGGTCTGCGGCTTGCTGGGGTCCAGCTGCAAGGTTGCAGTGTCTCTGCCATGCCCGCGAAATCCGGTCAAAAGCTCACTCAAAAATCCGGGAATTCACACAGAATTGCAAAAATTTCAGCGAAGTAACGGTCAAAAATCAACTTTACTGTTGACCAAACCCACAGTTTCGAGAATTTTGACCAGCAAGTTGGGATTCGCGGATGGGCCGGGCGGCCCCGGCAATCCGCCAAGGCAGAGAGCCTGCTGGAGGTGGCGCAGCGCTTTGGCAGCATCGGAACCGCATCCGGACCAGCCATCCGCCGCTCAGCTGCCAGGGCAAGAAACTATTGGGATGGAACCTGAACCGATGCAGAAGACACTGGATTACACCGAACACGCGGTCCGGGTAGCAGAAATCGCCGCCGAGGCTGCCCGCGGCTATTTCCGCGGGCGTCTGGGGGTCGAGTTCAAGGAAGACGAGAGCCCCGTCACCCAAGCCGACAAGGGAGTGGAAGCAAAGGTACGCGCCTATCTGGAGCACCATTTCCCGGATCATGGCATCTTTGGCGAAGAGCACGGCTTTGACGGTGCTGACCGGGAGGATGTCTGGATCATCGATCCGATCGACGGCACCCGCTCCTTTCTGTCCGGCCATCCGCTGTTCGGCTTTCTGCTGGGCTACCTGAAAGGCGGCCTTCCCCAGCTTGGTGTGATCGGTATGCCGGCCCTCGGGGAGACCTTCCTGGGCGTGCGCGGCCAAGGTGCGACGCTGAACGGCACGCCTGTCCATGTCTCGAGCCAGACCCGGCTGCAGCAGTCGGTCCTGTTCGTGAACGAAGGCGACAAGATCCACCGCGATTGCCCGCAGCTGTTCGAGCGGCTGATGCATTCCGGCCAGACCCGCCGATTTGCCTACGACTGTTACCCGCACGCGCTGCTGGCGGCGGGGCATGTGGATGCCGTGATCGACTATGACTTGCAGCCGTATGACTACCTGCCGGTTCTGGCGGTGGTCGAGGCGGCAGGCGGGGTGATGACGGATTGGGATGGCGCGCCGCTGGGGCTGGACTCCGATGGCCGGGTGATTTCAGCGGCCACACCGGAACTGCACGCCGACATGCTGGCATTGATCAAGGGGTGACGGATGGCAATTCTAACGCTCCTGATCAGCCTGGCAGGTGCCACGATGCTGCTGCTTTACGCGGTGCGGATGGTGCGGACCGGGATCGAGCGCAGCTATGGCGCCTCGTTCCAGCGGCTGCTGACGGGCCGCCGAAGCCATCTGCAGGCAGGCCTCATGGGGCTGATCCTGGCCATCGTGCTGCAAAGCTCGGCGGCGGTGGCGCTGCTGACCTCCGGCTTTGCCGCCAGCGGCTACCTGGCGTTTCCCACCGGGCTGGCGATCGTGCTGGGCGGCGATCTGGGCTCGGCGCTGATCATCCAGATCCTGTCGTTCAAGCTCGACTGGCTGGTGCCGGTGCTGCTGGCGGCGGGCGGCTACCTGTTTGTCAAGACCGAGGCCAAGAAGGCGCGCCAGCTGGGGCGGATCCTGATGGGAATTGCCTTCATATTGATTTCGCTCAGGTTTCTGCGCGAGGCAATGGACCCGATCCGCGACAGCGCCTTCCTGCCGGCCGTCGCAGGCTACCTGGCGCGCGATTATGTCACCGCCTTCCTGGTCGGCGGCGCGCTGGCCTTTGTGATGCATTCCTCGGTGGCGGCGATCCTGATGTGCGTGACGCTGGTGCAGATCGGCGCGATCCCCTTTGCCGCCGGGCTGTCGCTGGTGCTGGGGGCGAATTTCGGCTCCGCCTTCATTCCGGTCTGGCTGAGCCGCGGCATGGATCTGAAGGCGCGGCGGATCCCTTATGCCAACCTTGCGCTGCGCGGAACCTGGGCGGTGCTCTGCCTGTTCGGCGCCAATCTGGCGCTGCGCCAGGGACTGCTGGGCGATCCGCAGGGCGGGCAGATGCTGGTCAACGCGCATCTCGCCTTCAACGCATCCCTCCTGGCGCTGGCGCTGCCGCTCTGCACGCCATTGGCACCGCTGTTTGAACGGCTGCTGCCGCAGCCGCCGGCGCCGGGAACGGCGGCGCTGCCGGGCCGGCCGGTCAGCGCACTGGATGCGGACACGTCCGGCCCTCCGGCGCAGGCGCTGTTCAGCCTCAAACGCGAACTCCTGCGGATGAGTGACCTTGTCGAGACCATGTTCCAGCCCGCCCTGGAGCTCTACCGGTCAGGCGGCAAGGACGAGATCAAGGCGGTTCAGAGCGTTGATGAAGAGGTCAACGCCTGCCTGTCCGGCATCCGTAAATTTGTCGCAGACCGTCCGGCGGAAGACATCGGCAAGGACACTGCCGACCAGATGCAAGGCCTGATGGAATATGCCATCCGGCTGGAAACCGCAGGTGATGTGGTGGCCAAGCGTCTTGCCGCTCTGGCCGGGGAGAAGCGCAAGAAAGGTGCCGCCTTCTCCAACGAGGGCTGGGGAGAGCTGGTGCAGATGCATGAAAACATCCTGGCCAATCTGAAACTGGCCAAAAACGTGCTGGTCTCGGACGACCTGGAAAGCGCCCGTCTGCTGAGCCTGGAAAAGAGCGAGATCAAGCGGGCCGAGAGCGACAGCCGCAAACGCCATCTGCGGCGGCTGCAGCACGGGGCGGCGGACAGTTTTGAGACCAGCGACATCCATCTGGAAACGCTGCGCGCCTTGCGGGAGTTCAACAGCCATATCGCGGCGGTGGCCTACCCGATCCTGTACCGGCATGGCCAGCTGCTGGAAACCCGCCTGATTGAGGACATGCCGAAACGGACGGGCACCGCGCTTGTGGAAAACTGACGCAGGACAGCGCCCCAAGTGCCGACTTTTGCGCCAGGGTACCGGCTGGGCTCAGAACAGGAAACTGCCGGATGTTTCCGGCAGATCTTCCTTGGCCGGGGTTTCCAGGTAATTTCTGACGGTCGGGTCGATCCGCGGGCTGCGCACCGGGTAGACACCGCAGGCGGCAATCGCTTCGCGCGCCGAGACCCGCTCATCCAGCCGTTTCCAGATCGTCCGCGCCGCATAGGGACGCGGGAACGGCCGCCACGCCACCCCCATGGTCATCCCCCGCAGGTATTTCAGCTGCTGGCGGTGGGCGGAAAACAGAATGGTCTGCGCCACGCTGCCTTCGCGGGCGCGCTCGTGCTCGGTGATGAACAGCCGGTTGCCGCGCAGCGTCACCAGCCCCTGGTAGCGCGAGATCTGCCGGATGCTCTGCTCCGGATCATGGGCAATTTCCAGGTTGCGCGACAGGATCAGCCCGTCCTTTTCGGTGAACCGTGCCAGCGCGCAGAAGATCCCCTCTCCCCAGGAAGGCGTGTGGAAATAAGCGTGGTAGAAGCCGAGATAGCGTTTCAGATTGCGCTGCTGGCCGCGGAAAGGGGCCAGAAACTGTTCGCCCGGACTGTGCTGCACCGGTCCTGCCGCTTCGGCCAGCCGGGTTTCGAACTCTGCACTGGCGGCAAACAGCTGCGCTTCCGGGAGTGCAAAATAGCGCGCAATGCGGCGCAGGTTGTGCGCCGCGGGCAGGCTGCTGCCATTGAGGTAGCGGTTGAATTGCTGGCGGTTGATTCCGATCTCGCGGCAGATCTGCGCGATGCTGCCATGCTCGGCGCAGAGCGAGCGCAGGTTTTCTGAAAAATTATCGGGCAATGGCCGGATTCCTTCGCTTTCTGACGCGGGTTCAGATCATATAACGTCAGTTCGCGCATGTTCGCACAGTTCCGTATTTGGGAAAACCGGGTTTTCTGGAGGCATTGACACCCTGCCCAGAGACCGCAATGCAAGATGCCCGCCCCAAAGACCACTGGATCCCGATGCCGGATGGACGCCGGCTGGCGGCGCGTCTGTGGCTGCCGGAGGGCACGGGGCCGTTTCCCGCGATCCTGGAGTATCTGCCCTGCTGCAAGCGTGACGGCACCGCAGCGCGGGACGAGACCACGCACCGGGTGTTTGCCGCGGAAGGCTATGCCTGCGTGCGGGTGGATATTGCCGGGACCGGTGACAGCGAAGGGGTGTTCGATGACGAATATTCCCAACAGGAGCTGCGCGACGGCGAGGCGGTGCTGGCCTGGATTGCGGCGCAGCCCTGGTGCACCGGCCGGGTGGGGATGATCGGCATCGGCTGGGGCGGCTCCAACGGGCTGCAGCTGGCCGTCCGCCGCCCCGAGGCGTTGAAGGCCGTGGTGGCGGTGGCCTCCACCGTCGACCGCTATGGGGATGACATCCACTATATGGGGGGCTGCCTGCTGAGCGGCAATGCCGCTTGGGGCGCCCGGATGTTTGCCTGTCTGACCCGGCCCGCCGATCCCCGGCTGCGTCCGGACTGGCGCGAAGACTGGATCGCCCGGATGGAAGAGGTGCCCTTCCTGGCGGCGGACTGGCTGAAGCATCCGCTGCGGGACGGCTATTGGCAGCATGGCTCGGTCAGCGGGGACTGGTCTGCAATCCAGGTGCCGGTGCTGGCAATCACCGGCTGGGCCGATCCTTACGTGAACGCGCCGCCTGCGCTGGCAGCCAATCTGCAAGGTCCCGCCAAGGCGCTGATCGGCCCGTGGGAGCACTGCTATACGCATCTCTCCCGGCTGGATGCGGCGGATTTCCATTCCGAGGTGCTCGGCTGGTTCGACCGCTGGCTGAAGCAGGAGGAAAACGGCGCCGAGGACCTGCCCGCCTGCCGCACCTATATGCAGGAGCATTTCAATCCGGCGGCGCGGAACACCCCGCGGCAGGGGCGCTGGGTGGCGGAGGCGGAATGGCCCTCGCCCAACGTGTCCGAAGAGGTCTGGCATCTGGTGTCCGGCGGCTTTGCTGCGGCGGCGGGGCAGGGGATGCTGGCCGTCCGCTCGCCCGCCCATGCGGGTCAGGCTGCCGGGTCTTTCTGCCCGGGCATGCACATCGGCCATGAACTGGCGGGCGATCAGGCGGAGGATGACGCCCTGTCGGTCTGCTTTGACAGTGAAGCCTTGAACGCACCGCTGGAGCTGCTGGGCCGGGCACGGCTGAAACTGCGGGTCTCGGCGGACAAGCCGGTGGCGCAGATCGTGGCGCGGCTGTGCGATGTCTCGCCCGAGGGTGTGTCGCAGCGGATAAGCTACAGGGCGTTGAACCTGACGCATCTCAGCAGCCATGAGGCGCTGGAGGCGTTGGTGCCAGGACAAATCTGCGAGGCGGAGATTGTGCTCAATCAGTGCGCGCACCGCTTGCGGGCAGGCCACAGGCTGCGGCTGGCGCTTACTACCTCTTACTGGCCGACCGTTTGGCCCGCGCCGGAGGCTGCGGCGGTCACCCTGTATCTGGAGGGCAGCGCGCTGTATTTGCCCGTCCGCGCGGTGCAGGAGGAGATTGCCCCGGCCAACCCCGGCCCCGCGCAGGATTTCCCGGTGCTGGCCGCGGAGCAACTCCGCACGCCGTCCAGCCGGTCAAAACGAAAGGTGCTGGAGGATGGCACCGTAGTGCTGGAGACCTTCGACGACTTTGGCGAGGCTCGAAACCCCGATCACGGGCTGGCCACCGGCAGCCATGCCACTGCGCGTTATGCCATCCACCCGAATGACCAGGCCTCGGCCCGGTTCGAGACGCAGTGGCGTTTCACCTTTGAACGGGACGGCTGGCAGATCGCCATCGATACCGAAAGCACCATGTATTGCGACAGGAAGAATTTCCATCTGACCCGCAAACTGCGCGCAACGGAAAGCGCGGATGAAACCGAGGTCCTGGCAAAGGAATGGGCTGAAACCCTTCCGCGCGGGCTTCTTTGATCTGATCTTAAGGGAGGAAACCATGAAGATCGAATGGACCAAGACGCCGGTGGGACGGCGCAAGTTTCTCAAGGGCGCCACCGCGCTGGGGGCGGCTGCGGCCTTGCCGATGGGCCTCGGCAGCCGCGCCATGGCGGCAGACGGCGGCACCCTGCGGGTGCGCTCTTACGGCGATCTGCAAAGCATCGATCCGGCCTTTTCCAAAGGCGTGATCGACGAGGAGATCCACGCCTCGATCTACAACAAGCTGATCCAGTACAAGCCGGGCCGCGAGTGGGACTGGCAGATGGACGCGGCCGCGATGATCGAACAGGGCGACGAGACCCACATCAAATTCGCGCTGCGCGACGACATCGGCTTCACAAACGGTTTTGGCGCGATGACCGCCGAAGACGTCAAATTCAGCTTTGAGCGGATCGTGGCGGAAGAGACAGAAAGCCCGAACAAGCCCGACATGGGCCCTCTGAGCCACGTCGAAGTGACCGGCGAACGCGAAGGCACCATCGTGCTGAAAGAGCCGTTTGCGCCGCTCTGGAGCATCGCGCTGCCCTATATCACCGGCAATATCGTGTCGAAAAAGGCCTGGGAAGCCGCGGGCGGCAAGGCGACAACCGATCCGGTGGCAGAATCCGGCCCCTACCTGCGCGACAGCTGGTTGCCCAAGGAAAAGACCGTGCTGAAGCGCAATCCGGACTGGAAGGGCGAGGCACCGGCCTGGGACACCATCGAAATCCTGCCGATTGACGACGAGAACACCGCCGAGATCGCCTTTGAGGCCGGCGAGCTGGACTTTACCCGCGTCTCGCTGGGGTCGGTTCAGCGATACCGCGACGGGGTGCCGAACAGCGGCACGCTCTTGGAATACCCGTCGCTGTATTACACTTGGCTGGGCATGAACCTGGATCACCCCAAGCTGCAGAACAAGAAGCTGCGCCAAGCGATCCAGCACGCGATCGACGTGCCATCGGTGCTGGAAGCGGCCTATTTCGGTGCTGTGCAGCCTTCGACCGGCATCATCGCGCCGGGCCTTGCGGGCAACCGCGCGCAGTCGCTGGTGCCGCCGCAGGCGGATTTTGCCAAGGCGGCGGAATTGCTGGCGGAATCCGGTGAAACCAATGTCACCCTCAAGCTCGACACGCTGAACAAGACCACCTTCACCACCGCCGCCCAGGTGATCCAGGCAACGCTGGCGCAGATCGGCATCGCGGTTGAGGTCAACGTGCTGGAATCCGGGGCGTTCTGGGCCAGCGCCGACAATGAGGACCTGCAGCTGGTGCTGAACCGCTACTCGATGACCCCGGATCCGTATTACGCCACCTCCTGGTTCACTACCGAACAGGTCGGCCACTGGAACTGGGAACAGTTCAGCAACGAGGAATTCGACAAGATCCACGCCGAGGCTGCGCAGCTGACCGATCAGGCCAAGAGGGACCAGATGTACCAGCGCGCGCAGGACCTGATGGAAGAGAGCGGCGCCTACCGCTTCCTGACCCATGAGGCAACGCCGGTGGTTCATTCGGCGCATGTCGTGCCGGCGCTGCGGCCCGACGGGCTGGCGCTCCTGCGTTACTTCGGCAAGGCCTGACCCTCCCCCGGGCCTGTCCTGGCACGGCTGCAATTTGCGGTGCAGCCGTGCCGTTTTCCTCCGCACAGCGAATAAAAGGGGGCCATGCGGCCATGTTACTTTATGCAATCCGGCGGTTCGGCCTGGCGCTGCTGATCCTGATCGTGGCGGTCACTGTCATGTTCCTGATGATCCGCGCCGTGCCCGGCGATCCGGTCCAGATCATGCTGGGCCCGCGTGCCACGCCCGAGCTGCAGGCGCGGCTGACGGCTGAGCTGGCGCTGGATCAGCCGATCTGGAAACAGCTTGTCATCTTTTACGGCAATCTTCTGCAGGGCGATCTGGGGATTGATGTGTTCTCGGGCCGGTCGGTGACCGAAATCGTGTTCCAGCAATTGCCGCATACCCTGTGGCTGATCCTGGGATCGATCATCTGGTCCGCCACCCTGGGCATCGGGCTGGGGGCCTATGCCGCCGCGCATCCCAACACGCTGATCGACCGGGTCACCGCGGCGATTTCCGTCAGCTTTGTCGCCGCGCCTGCATTTGTGGTCGCGCTGCTGTCGCTCTTGATCTTTGCGGTGCATCTGCAATGGTTCCCGGCCATCGGCGCCGGCGAAGGCTTCTGGGGCCGCTTGAACCACCTGGTACTGCCGGCCTTTGCCATCGGCCTCAGCTGGGTCGGCTATATCGCCCGGCTGGTGCGCGCCTCGATGCTGGAGGTGATGGGCGAAAGCCACATCCGCACCGCCCGCGCCTTTGGCATTCGCGAACGCCGGGTGGTGTTGGTCTATGCGCTGCGCATCGCCATCCTGCCGGTGGTCACGGTGATCGGCGTCGGCATGGGGTTTTTGCTCAGCTCCGCCGTCTTTGCCGAGATCGTCTTTGCCCGCCCCGGCCTGGGCAAGCTGGTGATCGACAGCATCACCACCCGCAACTACCCGATCGTGATGGGATCGGTGCTGATTTCGACCGGCCTGTTCGTGGTGTCCACTGCATTGGCCGACCTGATCAACGCCTGGCTCGATCCCCGCGCCCGCACGGCGAACTGAGGAGGCTGCTATGTCTGACATCCAGTCCGGAACCCTGCCTGCAACCCCATCCCGGCCCCGCTCCGAGCTGGGCCAGATCCTCACCGGCGTCGCCCGCGATCCGCTGGGGCTGATGGGGCTGATCATCGTCGGCACCATCGTGTTCTGCGCTGTCTTTGCCGCGTGGATCGTGCCCTACGACCCCGTGGCAATGAACATCAAGGACCGTCTGCAGGGCCCGTCGCCCGCGCATTTCCTGGGCACCGATCAGCTGGGCCGCGATACATTTTCGCGCGTCATCATGGGCGGCCAGGTGGCCTTGAAGGTGGCGCTGCCCGCCGTCTTTGGCGCCATGGCCATCGGCCTGACGCTGGGCATGATCGCGGGCTACGGGCCGAAATGGCTCGACAACCTTTTGATGCTGCTCTTTGATACCATCCGCTCCTTCCCCACCGTGATGTTTGCGCTGGCCGTGATGGCGCTGGTGGGGCCAAGCCTGCAGACCGTGGTGTTTGTGGTCATGGCAACCTCGATCCCGACTTATGGCCGGGTGGCGCGGACCCAGACGCTCACCTTGCGCAACTCCGAATTCATTCTGGCCGAGCGCTCCATGGGCGCCAGCATGAAGCGCATTCTGGGCGTTCACATGCTGCCCAATATCATCGGGGTGCTGGCGGTGCTGGCGGCGATGGACATCCCGACCGTGATCGCGCTGGAAGCCGGGCTTTCCTTCCTCGGCCTTGGGGTGAAACCGCCAACCCCCAGCTGGGGGGCGCTGCTGAAGGACGGCTATTCACTGATCCGCCAGACCCCGTGGCTGGTGGTGGGCGGCGGGCTGCCGATCATTCTGGCAACGCTTGGCTTCACCTTCCTGGGCGAGTCCCTGCGTGACGTGGTCGACCCGAAATTGAGGAAACAGCGATGACTGACACCCTGCTGGAAATCGACCGCCTCAGCGTCGATTACGAGACCGCCCGCGGCGACCTGCGCGCCTTGCGCGATATCAGCTTTGACGTGCGAAAGGGCGAGATTGTCGGCATCGTCGGCGAGTCGGGATGCGGCAAGTCCACCCTGATCTCCTCGATCCTGCGGCTGACCGCGCCGAACACGCGGTTCCGGCAGGGCGAGGTGCGGTTCAAGGGCGAGGACCTGCTGCAGCTGCCCGAACGCAGGATGCGGGATCTGCGCGGCGCAGATATCTCCATCGTGTTCCAAGACCCGATGCAGACCCACAACCCGGTGCTGTCCATTGGCCGCCAGATGCTGGATATCCAGCACCGCTCCAAGGCATCCAAAGCCGAAAAGCGCGCGCGTGCCGCCAGGATGCTGGGCGCCGTCGGCATTCCCGACCCTGAGGCGCGGCTGGACCAGTTCCCGCATGAGTTCTCCGGCGGCATGCGCCAGCGCATCGCCATCGCCATGGCGCTGATGTCGGAACCTGACCTGCTGATCGCGGATGAGCCGACCACGGCGCTGGATGCCACGCTGGAGGTGCAGATCATCGAGCGCCTGCAGGAGCTGCAACAGGAGTTCGACTGCGCCATCCTGTTCATCTCGCACCATCTGGGCGTGATTGCCGAGCTCTGCGACCGGGTGGTGGTGATGTATGCGGGCGCGGTGGTCGAAAGCGGCGATGTGCGCGAGATCTTCCACGATCCCAAGCACCCCTACACCCGCCGCCTGATCGACTGCGACCCGGGCCACATCAAGGAACGCGCCCGCGTGCTGCCGACCATCCCGGGCGAGGTGCCGGACCTCGCAAACCTGCCCGGCGGCTGCATTTTCCGCGACCGGTGCAATCAGGCGATGCCGCGCTGCGCGGCTGAGGTGCCGCCGCTGAGCCAGCTGGCACCGGGTCGCCACGCCGCTTGCTGGCTGAACCATGAGGAGGCCGCGCAATGACGTTGCTGGATGTGAAAGACCTGAAGACCAGCTATGGCCCAGTCAACGTCCTGGCCGGTGTCAGCTTTACCGTGGAGCCGGGCGAAACCTATGCGCTGGTTGGCGAAAGCGGCTCCGGCAAGACCACGGTGATCCGCGCCATTGCCGGGCTGGCGCCGGCGCAGGAAGGCTCGGTCAGGTTCGAGGGCCGGGAGATCCGCGGCGCCTCGGAGCGCGAACTACGCCCCTTGCGCAAGGACATTGCGATGATGTTCCAGGACCCGGTCGGCAGCCTGTCGCCGCGCCTGACCATCCGCAGCCTGATCACCGAGCCTTACCGCATTCAGGGCATGAAGGACCGCGATCTGGACGCCGAGGCCAAACGGCTTTTGGAGATGGTGAACCTGCCTGCGCATTTTGCGGGCCGCTACCCCTATCAGCTGTCCGGCGGGCAGGCACGGCGGGTGGGTGTTGCCCGCGCCCTGGCGCTGGAGCCGAAGCTGATCCTGGCGGATGAGCCCACCGCGGGTCTGGACGTGTCGGTGCAGGGCGAGCTGTTGAATTTGATGAACGGCCTGCGCGAGCGGCTGGGGCTGGCGATGGTGATCATCACCCATAACCTCAACGTGGTGCGCCACGTGGCCGACCGGATGGGCATCATGTATCTGGGCCGCCTGGTCGAGGAAGGCACCACCGAGGCGATCTTCAAGCAGCCGCGCCACCCCTATACCCGCTGCCTGCTGAGTGCCAACCCGGAGCCCGATCCCGACGCGCGGCTGGAGCGCATCGCCCTGAAGGGCGAGCCGCCCAGCCTGCTGAAGCGTCCCTCGGGCTGCGAGTTCCGCGAGCGCTGCCCGTTTGCGCAGGAGATCTGCACCCAAACCCCGCAATGGGAACCCGGCAACGGCCACGGGCTGCGCTGCCTGGCCCCCTTGGGCTGACACACTTTAAAGACTGAAAAGACCATGACAAGCACATTGTATTTCAATGGCCCGATCCTGACGATGGATGCGGCCAACCCGACGCCCGAGGCGGTGCTGACCGCGGGCGGGACCATCCGCGCTGTTGGCCCGGAGGCGGACTTGCGCGCGAAAATGCCCGCGGGCACAGATGAGGTGGATTTGCAGGGTCATACCCTGATCCCCGCCTTCATCGACCCGCACGGGCATTTCCCGGATCCGGGCTTCATCCGGCTGTTCCGGGTGAACCTCGCCTCGCCGCCCAGCGGCGGCTGCCCGGACATACCCGCGGCGCTGGACCGGCTGCGGGTCAAGGCGGCGGAAACACCCGCGGGCGACTGGGTGATGGGGGTGCTGTTCGACAATACCGCCATCGCCGAAGGGCGGATGCCCACGCGCGCCGAGCTGGATAGTGTCTCCACCGACCATCCCATCTGGGTGATCCACGCCTCGGGCCATAACGGGTCTGCCAACTCGATGGCGCTGCAGCGCCACGGGGTGAGCCGCGACACGCCGGACCCCTTGGGCGGGCGTTTCGGGCGCAATCCGGAGACCGGCGCGCTCACCGGGCTGATCGAGGGCCTGTCGGCGATGGGAGAGATGGGCGACACCGATTTTCTGATTGGCCGCGAACGGTTCTGGGCGGGATTCAACAGCTGCCGGGACGAATATCTGGCGCATGGCGTCACCTATGCGCAAAACGCTTGGGCGACCCGCAAGATGCTGGAGCACTTTGCCTCGCTGCCCGCGGATCAGGATCCGAGATATGACCTGATGCTGCTGCCGATTGGCGAGCTGGAACCGGCGCTGACAGAAGGCCCGGACGCGCTGGACTGGCCGGGCAATCCGCATTTCACTCTCGGCCCGCGCAAGTTGTTCACCGACGGGGCGTTCCAGCTGCAGACCGCATACCTCAGCGCGCCCTATCACAGGCCCGTGGACCCGGCGCACCCCTGCGGGATGCCCTATGCAGATGCCGCGGAGCACCGCCGCGAGGTGAAGAAACTGCATGATCTGGGCCACCAGATCCATTGCCATTGCAACGGCGATGCGGGCGCGCAGATGTTCATCGATGCGGTGGCCGCCGCGCTGGAAGTCAACCCGAGGGCCGATCACCGCCATACGATCATCCACGGCCAGGCCCTGCGCGATGACCAACTGCAGCAGATGGCACGGCTGGGGATCACCGTCAGCTTTTTCCCGGCACATGTGCATTTCTGGGGCGACCGGCATTACGATACTTTTCTGGGGCCGGAACGGGCCGAGCGGATCTCTCCCTGTGCCTCCGCCGAGCGCTATGGCGTGCGCTACACCATCCACAACGACGCATCGGTGACGCCCACCCGGCCGATCCACCTGGCCCACTGCGCGGTGAACCGACTGACCGCCAGCGGCCGCCGATTGGGAGAGGCGCAGCGGATCAGCGCGCTGTCGGCCCTCAGGGCCCAGACCATCGACGCCGCCTGGCAGGTGTTCCAGGAGGGCACCCGCGGCTCCATCGAACCCGGCAAGCTGGCGGATTTTGCGGTGCTGAACCGAAACCCGCTGGAAGACCCGGACAGCATTGAAGCCACCAAGGTCACCCGAACCATCCGCCGCGGGCAGGTGGTCTGGGCACAGGAGCACCCATGATGCAGGCCAGACCGCGGATCGCCATTGCGGGTTTTCAGCATGAAACCAATTGCTTCGCCACCACCAAGGCCGGGCTGGCGGAGTTCGAGATGGCGGATTCATGGCCCGCCATGCTGCACGGGGCAGAGGTGATCCGTGAGACCCGCGGCATGAACCTGCCCATCGCGGGATTCGCCGCGGCGGCCGAGGCAGCTGGCATGGCACTGGCCCCCATCCTGTGGTGCGCGGCGGAGCCCTCGGCGCAGGTAACCGATGAGGCGTTTGACACCATCTGCGGCAAGCTGCTGGACGGGCTGCGCGCCGCAGGGCCGCTGGACGGAATCTTTCTCGACTTGCATGGCGCGATGGTAACCGAGAGCCACGCCGACGGTGAGGGCGAGATCCTGCGGCGGATCCGGGCGCTGGTTGGCCCTGACCTGCCCGTCGTGGTCAGCCTGGATTTACACGCCAATATCTCACCCGCGTCGGTGCAACTGGCGGATTACATCGCGATTTTCCGCACCTATCCGCATCTGGACATGGGCGGTACCGGCGCGCGCTGTGTGCCGGTGCTGCAGCGGCTGCTGAAGGGCGGGACGCTGTACAAGGCATTCCGGCAAATGGACTATCTGATCCCGCTGCATGCGCAGTACACTGACGCCACGCCGGGTGCTGCGCTTTATGCCGCGCTGCCGCCGCTGGAAGAGGCCGGCGTGCTGGCTGACATCGCGCTTGGCTTCACCGCGGCGGATTTCCCGGACACAAGGCCCTCCTGCGTGGCTTATGGAGATACGGCCGGGGCGGCCGCCAGGGCCGCGGACCACATCGCAGCGCTGTTTTCTGCGCTGGAGGCGCAGTCGGCCCATCCCATGCTGTCCCTGCAGGAGGCCGCCGCGATTGCTTGCCAGCCACGCGCGGACAAACCCGTGGTGCTGGCGGATGTGCAGGACAATCCCGGCGCCGGCGGCACCTCGGACACCACCGGGCTGCTGGCCGCACTGGCTGAGGCGGGCGCGCAGGGCGTGCTGATGGGGCTGTTTCATGACCCGCAAGCCGCCGCCGCCGCGCATGAGGCGGGGGAGGGCGGCATTTTCCGCGCCGCTCTTGGCGGGCGCTCGGGTGCGGTAGGGGACCAGCCTTTTGAGGCGGCGTTTCAGGTTGTGGCCCTTGGTGACGGCACCTGCCGCTACACCGGCGAAATGTATGGCGGCGGGGTGGCCACGCTGGGCCTGACAGCCGCGCTTAGGCTGCACGGGTCAGAGGCGGATATCACCCTGGTGGTGACCAGCATCCGCAACCAGTGCCTGGACCTGGCGCATTTCACCCATATCGGGCTAACGCCCCAGGGCTTCAGCACCATCTGCGTGAAAAGCACCGCCCATTTCCGCGCCGATTTCGAGCCGGTGGCCAGTGCCGTCTACCCGGTGGCCGCGCCCGGCGTCTTCCCTTGCGATCTGGCCAAGGTTCCTTACAGAAACCTGCACCCGGACGTCAGAACCGCCCCTGCAAAGGGCTGACACCTCGTCAGGGGGCGCCGCTTGCGGGGAGGATCAATCCTCAGCTTCACCGTTCTGATAGGGCACCACCAGCGTCGGGATCTGCGAGCGCCGCAGGACGCGCTTGGCCACCGTGCCCAGGAAGGTGTGGGAGAACCCGTGGTCATGGGCGCCCAGCACGATCAGGTCGCAGCCCAGCTCGACCGAGCGGCGCAGGATCACCTCCGCCGGGTGGCCGTCGGTCACCTCAACCGAGGAGACCTGGTCGCGGATCCTGGCGTCATCGCCCTCAAGCGCTGCCCAGAACCGGGCCTGGCGCTCGGCCAGCACCTGCTTGACCATCTCGTGGCGGCGCTTGGCTGCGGTCTTGCGGGTCTCGTCGTTCAGCACAAACATCTCGAACGTGATGCGGGCATCTTCCGAAATCGGTTCATTCACGTGCAGCACGTGGATTTCTGCCCCTGTCGCCAGCGCCAGGCTGGCGGCATGGCGCAGCGCGTAGGTGGAATTGTGCGACAGGTCGGTGGCAAACAGAATGCTGGTGATCATTGGTTTCATGCCGGTCTCCTTTCCCATCAGTAGCCAAACAGCCGTGGCAGCCACAGCGAGATTTCCGGGAAGAAGGCGATGATGAAAATCGCAATCGTGTTCACCGCGGCAAAGGGCAGGGCGCGCAGCGAGATCTGCTCGATCGAGATATTGGAAATTCCCGAGGCGATGAACAGGTTCTCCCCCAAGGGCGGCGTCTGGAAGCCGATGCCCAGGGTGCAGACCATGACCACGCCGAAATGGATCGGGTCGATGCCGACCGAATAGGCCACCGGCAGCATCACCGGCACCAGGATCAGAATCGTTGCCAGGGTTTCCATGAACATGCCGACAAACAGCAGGAAGAAGATGATCAGCGCCCAGATGACATAGAGGTTCTGGGTGAAGCTGAGCATCGAGTCCGCAATCAGCGCCGGGATCTGGTTCTCCACCAAGAGGCGGCCGAACACGGTGGCGGTGAACAGGATCAGCAGCACGCGGCCGGTGAGCCAGGTTGTGGCCTCCAGTGATTGGAACAGCGACGACCAGGTCAGCTCGCGGTAGATGAAGACGCCGATCACGAGGGTGTAGAAGATCGCCACGATGGCAGCCTCGGTCGGAGTGAAAAAGCCGGTGTAGATGCCGCCCAGGATCACCAAGGGCGCCATCAGCGACCAAAACCCGCGATACATTTCGCAGCCCACGTTGCGGATCGACCAGCCATCGGCGGAGCCCTTGTAGCCGCGTTTCCTGGACATGAAGAAGTTCAGGATCAGCAGGCTGGTGGCGATCAGGAAGGCGGGCATGAAGCCGGCGATGAACAGTTTCGAGATCGAGACCGACTGGAAGGTGCCGAATTTCTCCACCGCCTCCGGCGGCGGCGCCATGCCGAGGGCGGCAATGCCGAAGATCACCATCGGGATCGACGGCGGGATGATGATGCCAAGGCCCCCGGAGGATGCGGTGACGGCAGAGGCATAGCCGCGCTCATAGCCGCGGTTGATCATCGCCGGGATCATCAGCATGCCGACGGCGGCAGTGGTGGCGGGGCCAGAGCCGGAGATGGCGCCGAAGAACAGGCAGGCCATCACGGTCGCAGCGGAAATGCCGCCGGTGAACGGCCCGGCCAGGCTTTCGGCCACATTGATCAGGCGTTTGGAGATCCCCGCGGCCTCCATCAGCGCGCCGGCCAGAATGAACGCCGGCAGCGCCATCAGCGGGAAGGAGCCCACCGAGGTAAAGGCGATCTGCACGAACTTGATCGGGTTCTCGTCCAGATAGAGGAACGAGATCAGCGACGACACCCCCAGCGCAACCGTGATCGGCGCGCCGAGCAGCAAAAGCACCAGAAATGATCCAAACAGGATCGTGACGATTTCGGTTTCCATTGTCCTGTCCCTCCCTTTTATATGCGGCTGTCAGCGCCAGCGGCGGCCTTGATCTCGTCAAGGTCGATTTGGTCGGGATCGTGGATGTCCTCGCCGCGGATCAGCTTGCGGTAATTCACCTGCAGGATGCGGATGGTCATCAGCGTGAACGCAATGGGAAGCACCATGTAGATGTATTTCATCTCGATGCCCAAGGTCTGCGACTTCCAGAACTTGTTCATCTTGTTGAAGACGAAATCGGTGGCCAGCCACAGGAAATAGCAGTTGAAAAACAGCCAGAACAGGTCGGCAAAGGCCTCGATGTACTTGATCCAGCCCGCGGGCAGGAACTTGAACTGGAAGGTGACCCGGTTGTGCGCGCCCTTTAGCGCCGCATAAGAGGCCCCGAAGTAGACAAACCAGACAAACATGTAGACCGAGAGTTCCTCGATCCAGGAAAACGAATGGCCGAACACCTCGCGCGAGACGATCTGCACAAACAGCAGAACGACAAAGCCGGACAGCAACAGGCGGCAGATATAGCTTTCTATATTGTCCAGGAATTTCCAGAACATGATGGTCTCCTCCCCTGTGCAGAGCAGCGCGGGAGGCGCTGCCCCGTTGTTTTTATGGAGTTGCCGGAGGCTTACTGTACCGGGTCGCGGCCGATGGCGGTCAGCACCGCGTTCATCTTTTCAACACCGCCGATAGAGTCGTAGAACTTGGGCCACACTGCTTCGGTTGCCAGCTGGATGAATTCAGCTTCATCGTTTTCCGGGTCCACGATGGCCATGCCCTTGGCGGTCAGCTCTTCCTTGATCGCGGCTTCGCTGTCACGCAGGAACTGGGCCGATTTCAAGGTGGCTTCCTGGCCCGCGTCCAGGATGATCTGCTGGTCTTCGGCGCTCAGCTCCTGGAACACCGCCTCGGAGACGATCAGCGGCTCGATCGAGAAGATGTAGCGCAGGTTGGTGACGTGGTTCTGCACCTCGTAGAACTTCATCGCGTTGATCGTCATGTAGGGGTTGTCCTGACCGTCAACCACCTTGGTCTGCAGGCCGGTGAAGGTCTCTGACCAGGCCATCGGAGTCGGGTTGATGCCCCAGGACTTGTAGGTTTCGATCATGATCTCGTTCTTGGGAACGCGGATCACCAGATCCTGCAGGTCGGCAACCGTTGTGACGGGTTTTTTCGAGTTGGTCAGGCGGCGGAAGCCGGTATAGGTCCAGGCGATGATGCGCACGCCGGCGTCCCGCAGGGTGTTCTCGGTCAGCTCCTGGCCGATCGGGCCCTGGGTCAGGGTTTCGGCGTCTTCCAGCGACAGGATCACATAGGGCAGGGTGAACACGCCCACGGTCGGCGAGAACGGGGTGACGTTGTTGATGGCCAAGAGCGACATGTCCAGGGTGCCGATGGCGGCCTCGTTGACGGTGTCCTGCTCGGAGCCCAGCTGGCCGTTCAGGAACAGGGTTGCGGTGTGCTTGCCGCCGGATTTCTCTTCCAATGCCTCAACAAAGAATTTGCCGGTGGCTTCCTGCGGGCTGCCGGCGCTGTCGCCGACGGCGATCTTGAAATTCTTGGCGGACACCGCACCGGCGGTCAGCATCGCGGCGGCAGAAACGGCTGCGGTCAGCGTGCAGACCTTTTTGAAAAATGACATGACTTCCTCCCGTATTGTCATCTGAAGCCAAGGCGCGGGCCGGCCCGCCCTCCACAGCGTCACTGCCAGTCTGATCCGCACTTGGTCTGCGGGAAGCTACATTGCGTTTTATGTTTCGGGAATGTAAACTTATGAAAGCAAGGTTTCATATATATCGAACTTAATAATGGCCCGTAAATCCCACATCAAACATGTCGCTGATGCGGACCTGAAGCTGCTGAGGGTGTTCAAGGCAGTTGCCGAAAGCGGCGGACTGGCGGCGGCCGAAAGCGAGCTGAACATCGGTAAGTCGACGATCTCGAAATACATCGCCGACCTGGAACTGCGGCTGGATCTGAAGCTGTGCAACCGCGGCCCGGCGGGGTTTTCGCTGACCGATGATGGCATCAAGGTGCTGAAATCCGCCGAAGGCCTGCTGACATCGGTGTCGGACTTCCGGGCCGAGGTGAATGAAATCAAGCAGCAGCTGGCGGGCACCATCCGGATTGCCCTGTTCGACCAATGCGCCTCCAACCCCGAAGCCTTTGTTCCGGGCGGTATCCGCGCATTCAACCGGGCGGCCCCGTCGGTGGAGATCGATCTGTCGCTGGAGCCGCCCAACGTGATCGAGACCAAGGTGATCGGCGGTGCGCTCGACATCGGCATTCTGGCGCTGCACCGGCCGTCTCCCAGCCTCGTTTACATGCCGCTTTACGGGGAGAACATGTTTCTCTACTGCGGCAGGGGGCATCCGTTCTTTGATTGCGACCACGCCAGCCTGGGGCTGAGCGATGTTCAGGCGATGAATTACGCGGGCATCCGGGTGAACTCGCCAAACCTGCATGTGGGGCAGAAACTGGGCTTCCGCCGCGCCGCCAAGGTGCAGAACGAACAGGCGCTGGCGATCCTGATCATGTCGGGCAGCTATCTGGGGTTCCTGCCGGATCACCTCGCGGCGGGCTTTGTCGGCAACGGCCTGATGAAGAAAGTGCTGCCGGAGGAAATCTTTTACCGCAGCCAGTTCGCTGCCGTCACCCGCAGGCGGCCGGCCGTGAACCGCATCACCAAACTGTTTCTTGATACTCTGGTTGCAGTCCACTCCGGACAAGCGGCGGAGGTGTGACGCAGTTCTGACACCATCGAGCTGAATCCAATAGGGGTGGTGGCCGGATCCTGCTCGCCTGCAAGCGCGGCATTTTCCGGGCTGCCCCCTCTCGTCAGATTTGGCTCTGCGGACCCGGCAAGACGCTACAGCAGTGCTGCGGACGCGGCTCCATGCTGCCCTAAGCCGGTTCACACTATTCCGGGCTCGGTCCGATGTTTGCAGGCTGGATGCGGATAATCCGGGCTCATTCGCAGAATATCCGGGTTTGATACCATGCGGGACATGGGTGTGCTTGACCCGCTGGAGGCACACCGGCCGCCCATTTACTGCCTGCAGCGGCAGGACCTGAACGGGCTGCTGCTGGGGTTTGGCTGCCCTGGCGAAGACAGCGTCCCTGCGGCGGTGCCAGCCCGATGCGATTGCCCGCCCGGGGCCTGACCTAGATGATGTCCAGCGACACCTTGACACGGTCCATCACCACTGAAGAGGTGAAGCGGCTGACATTGGATTCATCAAAGAAATGTTCCTGCGTAAAGGACTCGTACTCCTTGATGTCCCTGACAATGACCACAAGGATGAAATCGGCTTCTCCTGTTGTGTAATAGCATTGCTGCACTTCCTTGGCCCGGCGCATCTTGCGCTTGAAAGCGTCCAGATGCATTCGGCTTTCACGCTCCAGCATCACTTGCACGATCACGGTCATCTCCCGCCCCAGCCGGACCGGGGACAGGATGGCGATTTCCTTCTCGATCACACCGGTATCGCGCAGTTTCTTCAGCCGTTTCTGAACTGCGGGCGCGGACAGGCCGATCTCGTGGCTTATGGCCTCAGCCGTCAGCTGCGCATTGGACTGGATCAGCCGGAGAATATCGTAGTCTTTTTCATCCATGGCTGATTTTTCGTCTGATGCCGCCCGAATGACAACTTTTTTCGTCATCGCGCCGCGCCACGCGATGGCACTAGGACCTTTCAGGCACGGTGCTGCATGGATCCGGTCCTGAAGAAAAATCCGCGCACAGGAAACCCAGGCAGGTCAGCCGCTTGGGCTGGCTTTCGCAGTATTCTCAGGGCACCAGAACCCACTCTTGCGGCCGAGCATTGCCAGTTTCCCGGGAGAAGCAGCCTCACGCATGCCTGCGATCGTTAACGACTGCCGGGCGCCAGTGCTGAGCGCCGGCGCGATCATTTCTGCCTGGCCCCGGAAACTCTAAGTTCGGCCATTTCCCGAATGTCCGGTGACATAGTGATACGGCCGCCCCGCCGGCCCGCGGACATGAGGGAGGCTGAACGCCGCAACTGAACCGGCTGGCCGGTCAAACGCTGCCGTAACCGGAACTGGTTGTCTTGCCCAGGTCTGAACCCTTCTCGGATGCTGAGGACCGGTTGCAAAGCGGCCGAAATGACCATCCGTTGCACCGCGGCGGCGGCGGCGGCGGCCCGTGCCCGGGCAAGGGTTCCTGGCGCGGGCGCGGCCAGAACGTTACCCTGTCCCAGCAGAAGCTTAATAGGCAAGCTCAGGCTGTTTTCAGCACCTCATGAAAGAATGTCAAATATGAGGAAATTGCAGCAGAACGTTTTGCGGCATCGAATATTGCACCCACGGGAAGAAATTTTTAGTATAACGTATTAAAACAAAGCCTTACGTAGAGTTATCTGCCATTTTCTCAAGCAGGTGATTTGCGGCACCCTTGACGCAAAGATTCCGGAAAACTTCATTTGCGGTAGACTTGCGGTACACACTTTTTCAGGACTTTTCTGATTAACACTCCTGCATGTGCCGGCGCCTGCCGGAACACCGCCGAATGCAGGAGAGATTCGCCAATGCCCCGGACCGCAAAGCTGCCATTGAAACTGAAGCTGCCATTGATCATGGTCACGCTGACGGGGGCGTTCCTCGTCACCGTATCTTTGCTGGTCTACTCAATGGCTGAGCGCAGCATACGGGAAAATGCCTTTGCCGCCCAGGAGATTGAGGCCAAATCCGGAGCCCAGGCGCTGACGTTCCTGATCAAGGCGGCCCGCTCCGATGTCTCCAGCCTGGCAGGCCAGCCCGCGGTATTCCGGGCAATCGGCAATTTCGAACGGGTGATCGGCATGGTCGAGGAAGACGATCCGGTGGCCTATTTGAAACAGACCTATTCGGCCGCGAACCCGCATCCCGCAAACCATCGGGAGGAACTGACGGATGCCGGCGACGGCAGCTATTACAACCAGTCGCATGTCACCTACCATCCAACCTTTCTGCAAAGCCTGCGCCTGAATGGCTATCAGGATCTCTATTTGATCAGCGCCGCGGGGCAGGTGGTCTACACGGTCAAGAAACAGGGGGATTTCCTGACCTTTATCCAAGAGGAAGACACCAGTGGACTGGCCCAGGTGTTTGACGCCGCATTGCAGGCAGAGGCCGGCACGGTGGTGGCCGCGGATTTTGGCACCTACAGCCATGGCGCGGATGGCGGCGCGGCCTTCATGGCCGCCCCGGTGTTCTCCAAACGCAATGAAGTGGTCGGGGTGATCGCGGTGCAGCTGGGCAGCGCAGACATCGTCAATGCACTGACCAGCAATCTGTCGGGCGGCACCCATCAGAACATCTTTTTGGTCAGCAGCGACGGCTTGGCCCGCAGCCCGTCCTCGGTGCCCGGGCTGTTCCCGGTTCTGCAGCAGATGCCGGACAGGCCGCAGATCCAGGCGGCGAAAGCCCGCGAAGCAGGCCAGTTCGAGGCAGTTGCCTCGTCGCTGAATGAACGCGCCATTGCCCAGGTAATGCCCCTGGACCTGCCCGGGTTCGACTGGTCTTTGGTGCTGGAAACCGATGAACGCACCGCCTTTGCCGTGGTCGAACGCATCCGCCTGACTGCTGCCGGGCTGATCGGTGCGGCGCTGCTGGCAGCCATCGGGGTGTCCTGGCTTGCGGCGCGCAGCGTCACCCGCCCGATTCACGCGCTGCGGGACGCCACCAACGCGCTGGCGGACAGCAATTACGATACCGGAATTCAAGGCCGTGACCGGGGCGATGAGCTGGGCGACCTGGCCCGCAGTCTCGACACGTTCCGCGGCAAACTGAAGGAGGCTGATGCTGCCGCGGCGCGGGAGGTCGAAGCCGCCCGCCACACCGCCGCGGTGGTCGACAGCATGAGCGCCGCCCTGTCCGAGCTGCAGCGCGGCAACTTGGCCTGTGACATCCGGGTGCCGTTTGACGGCCATTACGAAACCCTGCGGGAAAATTTCAACCGCAGCCTGGACCGCTTGCGCGTCTCGATGGGCGAGGTTGTCGGAGCGGCCGAAAATGTCGGGCGCTTCTCCGAAGAACAGCGCGGCTCCGCCACGGAAATGGCCCACCGCACCGAAAGCCAGGCCGCCACGCTGGAAGAAACCGCAGGCGCAATCCGCGAATTGACAGGCGGCATCCGTTCCACCGCCGAACGGGCAAGCCGGATGGATGAGACCATGCGCGGGGCGCGCAGCGAAGCGGAGCAGAGCACCGAAGTGGTGACCTCCGCGGTCGCGGCAATGGATCAGATCCAGGAAGCCTCGGCGGAAATCTCCAAGATCATCAACATGATCGACGACATTGCCTTCCAGACCAACCTGCTGGCACTGAACGCCGGGGTCGAGGCCGCACGGGCCGGGCAGGCAGGCGCGGGTTTTGCCGTCGTCGCATCCGAGGTCCGGGCCTTGGCGCAACGGGCCTCCAATGCCGCCGGCCAGATAAAGGGGCTGACCAGCGCCAGCGAGGAACATGTGGCAAATGGCGTCTCCATGGTGGGCCGTGCCGGGGACGCGCTGACCAGCATCATAGAGCAGGTCTCGGCGGTCTCCGGGCTGGTCACCGAAATCGCCGATGGCGTGCGCGCGCAGTCGCGCGGGCTGGAAAAGATCGACGGCGCCATGCATCAGCTCGACAGCATGACCCAGCAGAACGCCGCCATGGCCGAGGAGGCCGCCGCCGCCAGCCAGCTGCTGCAGAATGAGTCGCACAGCCTGACAGGTATTGTCGGCCGGTTCGATCTCGGCGGTGCGGCCAGCCCAGGGAGCGCAACAGCGCCCCATCGCCTGAGCGCCTGAGCGCCTGAGCGCCTGAGCGCCTGAGCGCCTGAAGACGGCATGGCTGGCCGGGATTGAGCCGGCCAGGGGTTCTATGCGGCAATCATGCTGACAATGCGCCCGATCGCTCTTGCGGCTTTTCACAAACCGCAGTGACAGTTTTGCTCGCACATCACCGCAGGTCTGATGCCGATCGCTTGGAGGCGCATATCCGCACGCTTGGCGAGGTCACAGAGGGCATCGCCGCAGGCGGCATGGATTTTGCTCTGACATCCCCCCCAAGCCCGGCAGTCTTCCAGAACCTGACGGACGCGCTGCTGACGGCTGACCTGGGGATTGGCCGCTGCCTGTGACTTGTCAGGGTATCACCCAAGACCCGTCCCATCATCGACAGCGACCGTCACCCGCGGGCAACCTGCAGGCCAACGAAACCTGTAGATGTGGTGAAGCCGTGACAAAGATCGACCAGATCGAGTCCATAATCCTCGATATCCCGACCATCCGCGGCCATGTGCTTTCGATGACCACGATGCAGACACAGACGGCTGTGCTGGTCAGGATCAGGTTTGCCGACGGCTCAGAGGGGATTGGCGAAGGCACCACCATCGGCGGCCTGAGCTACGGGGCGGAAAGCCCTGAAGGCATCCAGTCCGCCATCGACACCTACATCGCACCGGTCCTTCTGGGGCGCAGCGGCGATGACGTGAACGGTGCAATCCAGCTGATCGACAGGCTGGTCAAAGGCAACCGCATCGCCAAAGCCGCGGTCGAGATCGCGCTTTGGGACGGTTTGGGCAAACGCCTCGGCGTGCCGGTATCCCGGCTTTTTGGCGGTGCCGTGCATGATCGGCTGCCCGTTGCCTGGACG
Organism: Leisingera thetidis; assembly: GCF_025857195.1. Lineage (NCBI taxonomy): Bacteria > Pseudomonadati > Pseudomonadota > Alphaproteobacteria > Rhodobacterales > Roseobacteraceae > Leisingera > Leisingera thetidis. The sequence continues at coordinate 232,286 of NZ_CP109788.1, forward strand.
CTGGCTTCGGGCAATTCCGGCACGGATATCGCAGAAGCGCAGGAGATGCTGAGCACCCGCCGCCACAACATCTTCAAGCTCAAGATCGGCAAGCGGCCGGTGCGTGAAGACGTGGCCCATGTCGCCCGGATCAAGGCGGCCGTGGGCGATGCCGCCAGCGTGCGGGTCGACGTCAACGCGGCCTGGTCGCTGCAGGATGCCCGCTGGGGCCTGAAAGGGCTGCAGGATGCCGGGTGCGAACTTGTCGAACAGCCCGTACAGCCGCGCTACCGCAAGGCAATGGCGGAGCTGACCAGCGGATATGAAATCGCGATGATGGCGGACGAGGCGCTGAACGGCCCCGAAGATGCGCTGGCGGTCGCTGCCGCCAAGGCCGCGGATGTCTTTGCCATCAAGGTTGCGCAGTCCGGAGGACTCAAGCGGGCATCCGAGGTGATTGCCGTGGGCCAGGCGGCCGGGCTCGGGCTGTACGGCGGCACCATGCTGGAAACCGGGCTCGGCACTGCCGCGGCCCTGCAGCTGTGCGCAACGGTCGAGACACTGCAGTGGGGCACCGAATTCTTCGGGCCGCTGCTGCTGACCGAAGACATCCTGGCCGAGCCCGTCCGCTACCGCGATTTTTGCGTCGAAGTCCCGAAGAAACCCGGCATCGGCGCGGTGCTCGACCCCGACAAGATCGCCTTTTTCCGCCGCGGCAGCAGCCGCGTCATGAAGGCCGCGGCCGGCGTCTGACCGGCGGCACGACATCAAACCCAGCCCTGCGCAGCAACACGCTGCGCGGCAGTCAGGAGGAGGACGACTGATGTTCACCCAATCCAATCTCGATGAATTCCAAGCCCGTCTGGACGGCGCAATCCAGGACGACCCGGAAAACGGTGTGTTCCGCTGCCGCCGCGATATCTTCACCGACGAAGACTTGTTCGAGCTCGAACTGAAGCACATTTTTGAAGGCAACTGGATCTATATGGCGCATGAAAGCCAGATCCCGGAGCCGGGCGATTATTTCACGCTGCATATGGGCCGCACGCCGGTGGTCATCACCCGCGGCAAGGACGGAGAGCTGAACGCGCTGGTCAACGCCTGCTCGCATCGCGGGGCGCAGCTGTGCCGCTTCAAGCGCCGCAACCAGAAGACCTTCACTTGCCCGTTCCACGGCTGGACTTTCTCGAACACCGGCAAGCTGCTGAAGGTGAAAGACCCCAAGGGCGCCGGCTACCCGGAGCAGTTCAACAAGGACGGCAGCCACGATCTGACCAGGGTTGCCCGGTTCGAGAACTACCGCGGATTCCTGTTCGGGTCGCTGAATGCCGATGTCCAGCCGCTGAAGGACTATCTGGGCGAGGCCCGCAAGATGATCGACATGATCGTCGATCAGGCCGATGAAGGGCTGGAAGTGCTGCGCGGGTCTTCGACCTACACCTATGACGGCAACTGGAAGCTGCAGGCCGAAAACGGCGCCGACGGTTATCACGTCTCAGCCGTGCACTGGAACTACGTCGCCACCACCGCGCACCGCACCGACGACGGCAAGGAGGACGCGATCAAGGCAACCGATGCCTCGAAATGGGCCAAGCAGCGCGGCGGGTTCCATGCTTATGAAAACGGCCACATTCTGCTGTGGACCCAGTGGGCCGACCCGACCAACCGCCCGGGCTATCCGCGGCTGGAGGAATGGACCGAAAAGCACGGCAGGACCAAAGCCGAATGGATGGTGGGCGTGCTGCGCAATCTCTGCCTCTATCCCAACGTGTTCCTGATGGACCAGTTCAGTTCCCAGATCCGGGTGTTCCGGCCGATCAGCGTCAACCAGACCGAAGTCACCATATATTGCATCGCGCCCAAGGGCGAGAGCCAGGAAGCCCGCACCCGCCGCATCCGCCAGTACGAGGACTTCTTCAACGCCTCCGGCATGGCGACGCCGGATGACACCGAAGAATTCCGGGCGACGCAGCGCGGCTATGCCGGTGCCGCACACGCCAAGTGGAACGACCTGACCCGCGGGGCCACCCAATGGATCAAAGGCCCCGATGAGGACGCCGCGGCTCTGGGCATCAATCCGGTTCTGTCCGGCGCCCGCACCGAGGACGAAGGCCTGTTCGTCATCCAGCACAGCAACTGGTCCGATCGCATGGGCGAAGCCATCGCCAAGGAACGCGGCACCGCGCCCCAAGCGCGCACCGCGGCCGAGTGAGGAGGAAATTACATGAGCACGATGACACTGGAACGCACCGATACAGCCGCCGGGATGGATTTTGAGGAGGTCCAGGCTTTTATCTATGCCGAGGCCCGCGCCCTTGACGACCGCGACTGGGACACCTGGCTGACATTCTATCATCAGGACTGCCCGTTCTGGATGCCCGCCTGGGACGACTTCGACGAGCTGACGGAGGATCCGCAGACCGAGATGTCGCTGATGTACTATCCCAACAAGCAGGGCATCGAAGACCGGGTGTTCCGGATCAAGACCGACCGCTCGTCTGCCACCTCGCTGCCCGAGCCGCGCACCAACCACAATATCGCCAATATCGAGGTGGTGAGCCGCGACGGAGCCGAAATCCGCCTGCGCTTCAACTGGCACACGCTGAGCTACCGCTACGGCGGCACCGACCAGCATTGGGGCACGTCGTTCTACACGATCGATACCAGCGGACCGAAGCCCCTGATCACCGACAAGAAGGTGGTGCTGAAGAACGATCACATCCACCACGTGATTGATGTCTACCACATCTGATCCCGCCTGGCCGGATCAGACGCAATCTCCGCGCACGGACATGCCGGTGCGCGGCCAAGGGAGGAGCATGCCATGACAACCTACAATGTTGCCCTGAACTTCGAAGATGGTGTTACCCGCGTCATTCAATGCGGCGCCGACGAAAAGGTGACCGATGCCGCTTTCCGCCAGAAGATCAACCTGCCGATGGATTGCCGTGATGGCGTCTGCGGCACCTGCAAGTGCTTTGCCGAAAAGGGAGAATACGAGCTGGAATTCTACATGGACGAGTCGATGAGCGCCGCGGAGGCTGAAGAGGGCTATGTCCTCACCTGCCAGATGGTCCCGGAAAGCGACTGCGTGCTGCGGGTGCCGGCATCCTCGGCGGTGTGCAAGACCGCGCCGGAAGCGGTCGAGGGCGAGGTTCTGGGCGTCGACATTCTGTCGGAAACGTCTTTTGGCCTGCGGGTGAAACTGGCAAAGCCGCTCGGCTTCCTGCCTGGCCAGTATGTGAACGTGACCGTCCCGGGCAGCGGCCGGCACCGGTCCTACTCCTTCTCGTCGGCACCCGGATCGGATGAACCCACGTTCCTCATCCGCAACCTGCCGGGCGGCGTGATGAGCAGCTATCTCGGCGCGCGCGTGCAGCCGGGTGATGCTGTGACCCTGACCGGCCCGATGGGCGCCTTCTACCTGCGCCCGGTCGAGCGCGCGCAGCTGTGGCTGGCGGGCGGCACTGGACTTGCGCCGTTCCTGTCAATGCTGGAGCAGGTGGCGGAGCAGGGGACGGATCATCCCATCCTGCTGTACTACGCGGTGACCCGTACCGCCGACCTGGTGGAGCTGGACCGGGTGAACGAACTGGCCGGAAAGATCGGCAACATCACTGTCATTACGATCCTCGCAGCAGAAGAGGACGCACATGAGCGCAAGGGGTTTGTCACCGATCACGTGACCGCCGATGATCTCAATGGCGGCGACTGCGATGTGTATCTTTGCGGCCCGCCACCGATGGTTGATGCGGTGCGGGGCCACTTCAGCAAGCTGGGGGTCGAGCCTGCGAATTTCTACTTTGAGAAGTTTAATCCGACCGAAGCAGAGGCGGAAGCCGCATGACCCGCCGGTTTGAGGACAAGGTGATGGTCGTGACCGGCGCGGCCCAGGGCATCGGCCGACGGGTTGCCGAACGGGCCGCGGCGGAGGGCGCCCGGGTGCTGATCGTGGACCGCTCCCCCGCGCGCGAAGAGGCGGCGGAGATGATCCGCAGCGCGGGCGGCGCGGCGCGGGCAGTCTCGGTTGACCTTGAAACCTGGGAGGGCTGCGCGGAGGCGATGCAGGCCGCTATGGACCTGTGGGGCCGGATCGACATCCTGGTCAACAATGTCGGCGGAACGATCTGGGCCAAGCCGTTTGAGCATTACGATCCCGGGCAGATCGACGCCGAAGTGCGCCGGTCGCTGTTCCCGACGCTGTACTGCTGCCGCGCCGCGCTTGAGCATATGCTGCCGCAGGGCTCGGGCGTGATCGTCAACGTGTCGTCCATCGCCACGCGCGGGTTGAACCGCGTGCCTTACGCGGCGGCCAAGGGCGGTGTGAATGCAATCACGGCGAGCCTGGCCTGGGAAGTGGCCGAACGCGGCATCCGCGTAGTGGCCGCCGCCCCGGGCGGCACCGAGGCGCCGCCGCGCGTCGTGGCGCGCAACCCCAATGCCGAGGAAGAACAGCGCGAGGACTGGTACAAGACCATCGTCGATCAGACGGTGCAGTCGTCGCTGATGAAACGCTACGGCACGCTCGACGAACAGGCCGGCCCGATCCTGTTTCTGGCGTCGGAGGACGCATCCTACATCACCGGCGTCACGGTGCCGGTGGGGGGCGGAGATCTCGGCTGACGCCGAGCCGGGCAGGCCCTGAGGAGGGGCCGCAATACCAACAGGAGGAAATCACAATGAAACGCGCAATCCTGGCGGCCCTCGGGCTCGCCACCAGTCTCGCTGTGCCTGCAGCCGCGGAGGAGAACATCAAGGTCGGCCTGCTGCTGCCGTTCTCGGGCGTCTATGCCGCGCTTGGCAATGACATCGAAGCGGGCTTTGCCGTGGCCCTGGAACAGTTCGGCAGCGAAGCCGGCACCGGTTTCGACATTGTCCGCGAAGACACCGAAGTGAAGCCGCCGGTGGCGCTTGGCAAGGCCAAGAAGCTGATCCTGCAGGACAAGGTCGATGTGATGGCGGGGATCGTCAGCTCAAGCGTTCTGGGTGCCGTGCGCGACACCGTGCATGGCGCCGGGGTGCCGCTGATCGTGGCCAATGCCGGAAATGACGAGGCGACCGGCACCAGCTGCTCGCCCTATATCACCCGGATGTCCTTTTCCAACGGGCAGGTGAACCGGCCGATGGGGCAGTGGATGCATGATCAGGGCATCCGCAAGGTCTATACCCTGGCTCCGGACTACGCGGCGGGCCGCCAGATGATCGGCGGCTTCGTCGAGAGCTTCACCGCCGCGGGCGGCGAGATCGCCGGGCAGGAGTTCACCCCGTTCCAGAAGACTCAGGATTTCGGCCCCTACCTGGCGCAGGCCAAGGCCAGCGGTGCCGATGCCGTCTATGTGTTCTATGCCGGCGGCGAGGCGATTTCCTTCGTCAAGCAGTACGACAGTTTCGGGCTGAAGGCGGATCTGCCGCTGTATGGCTCCGGCTTCCTGACTTCTCCGCTGTATGTCAACGCCGAAGGCCCGGCCGCCGAGGGCGTGATCACCGCGCTGCACTACGTGCCGACACTCGACAACGCCGCCAATGCCGCCTTTGTCGCGGCTTTCCAGGCCAAGACCGGGCGTCTGCCGTCGGAATTCGCCGTGCATGGATATGACGCAGCCCGGGCGCTGATCGAGGCGGCCAAAACCGGTGCTCACGACCGGGCATCGCTGGCTGAAGCCCTGCGCCAGGTCAGCTTTGACGGGCCGCGCGGCAAGCTGTCGATCGACCCGGCGACCAACAACATCGTGCAGCCGGTCTACGTCTACGAGACTGTAGCGGCCGAAGGCGGCCTGACCCAGAAGGTGCTGGCCGAACTGCCCGCCGAGGCCGATCCGGCAAACGGCTGCGAGATGGCGCCGGTTTCCAACTGACGATGCCCGCCCGGCCGTCCCAGCACGGCCGGGCTTTCAATCCGAGGAGGGCCTTTCATGGCACATGATCTTGGTTTCTGGATGCTGCAGGCGCTGAATGCGCTCCAGCTGTCCATGCTTCTATTCCTGCTTTCCATCGGCCTGACAGTGATCTTCGGGCTGATGCATTTCGTCAACCTCGCGCATGGATCGCTTTATGCGCTGGGGGCTTACTTTGCCGCCTCGCTGGCTGCCATCGGCGGCTACTGGATGGGGTTCTTCCTGGCTCCGGTTGCGGTCGCCGGGGCAGGCGTGCTGCTCTACTCCGGGCTGATCAAGCGCATGCGCAACTCCGGTCCGATGGCCCAGGTGCTGGTCACTTTCGGCCTGATCTTTGCGCTGCTCGACGTCACCCGGTTCTTCTGGGGCGATCTCGCCCTGGCGATCGAAATTCCCGCCATTCTGGACGGCCGCCTGACCTTCCTGGGCATTGAATACCCGGCCTACCGGCTATTCATCATTGCCTTGGGGCTTGCCATCTTCGCAGCGCTGGCCGTCGTTCTGGACCGAACCCAGATCGGCGCAATGATCCGCGCCGGGGTCGACAACGATGCCATGGCGGCCTGCCTCGGCATCAATGTCGAGCGGCTGTTCTTCATCGTTTTCTGCGTCGGCTGCGGGCTGGCCGGCCTGGCGGGCGCGGTTGCGGCGCCGCTGCTCAGCGTGACGCCCGACATGGGGCTGCAGATCCTGATCCCGACGCTGATCGTCATCGTGATCGGCGGGCTGGGCTCGCTCAAGGGGGCCATCGCCGGCTCGCTGGTCTACGGCTTTGTGCAGACCTTCGGCGCGGTTCTGGCCCCGCAGGCTGCTTCTGTCCTGATCTACGCGCTGCTGGCAGCAGTCCTAGTCATCAAGCCTGCGGGCCTGTTTCCGGCGAAAGGATAAGCCGATGTTCCATCACACCTCTCTGCGCTGCGCCGTGCTCGGCCTGCTGGCTGCCGCGGCCCTCTTCCAGGCCCTCACCGCCGAATACTTCGGACTGGAAATCCTCACCGAAATCCTGATCCTCGCCATGCTGGTGCTGGCGCTCGACATCGTGGCCGGATTTGGCGGCATGGTCTCGCTGTGCCATGGCGCGCTGATGGGCGGCGGCGCCTATGCCTATGCGCTGTTGTCGGCAAAGGCCGGTCTTCCGCCCCTGGCCGCCATGGCCGGGGCGGCCGCCGTGACCGGCGCCGCCGCCTGGCTGATCGGCGCGGTCTGCGCGCGCAGCCACGGCATTTATTTCATCATGGCGACGCTCGCCTTTGGACAGATGGCCTATTCCTATGTATTCGAAGCACCGGTTTTCGGCGGCGACGACGGGCTGGGCGGCATTCCGCGGCTGGATCTGAGCCAGATCGGGATCGACCTGTCCGGCAGCCGCGGATTTGCCCTGTTCTGCCTGGCCGTTCTGGCCGCGGTCTACGGCACCGCGGTTCTGATCCTGCGTTCGGGGCTGGGCCGGTCGCTGTGCGGTGTGAAGCACAATGAACAGCGCATGCGCGCGCTTGGCCTGACGGTCTGGCGCGTCAAGGCGGATGTATTCGGCCTCTCGGGCATGATCGCGGGACTTGCCGGGGCGCTGGCGGCGCAGCACATCATGTATATCTCGCCGGGCCTGCTGAGCTGGACGGTCTCCGGCGAGGCGCTGGTGGTCGTGATCCTGGGCGGGCTCGGCACGCTGGTCGGGCCGCTGGTGGGCGCTGCCGCTTTTTTGCTGCTGAAACATGAGCTGAGCGCGGTGACACCCTACTGGCACCTTGTTGTGGGCGCCATCCTGATCGCCGTCGTGATGAGCCGCGCAAACGGGATTGTCGGCTGGATCGAGGCCCGCTGGGGCGGGCGGGGCGATCGCCGGGCGGCGGAGGCTGCGCGCAAACAGAAGTCCGAGGAGGTGCTGGGCGATGCTTGAGACACGCAATCTGGACAAGAGCTTTGGTGCGGTTCACGTCACGCGTGACGTGTCGCTGAAACTGGAGCGCGGCGAGCGCCGCGTCATCCTGGGGCCGAATGGCGCGGGCAAGACCACTCTGTTCAACCAGCTAGCAGGCGAGCTGGCACCGGGCAGCGGTTCGGTGCATCTGGCGGGAGAGGACGTCACCGCGCTGTCGGTTGCCAAACGGGCCCGCCGCGGTCTGTCGCGCAGCTACCAGAAGAACACGCTGTTCGACGGGCTGACGGTTGAGGAAAACCTCGGCCTTGCTGCCGCCGTGCACACCGGCAACGCCACCCGGCTCTGGGCGGACAGCCTAGCGTTGCCGGAGGTGCGCGAAATCATCGGGGATGTGGCGCATCAGGTCAGCCTGGCACCATATCTCCACGCCAGGGTATCCGGGATCAGTTATGGCGTGCGGCGCCAGCTTGAAGTCGGCGTGGCGCTGGCAGCACGGCCCAAGGTGCTGCTGATGGACGAACCCACCAGCGGCGTCGGGCCGGAAATGTCCAAAGACTTTCACAGCCTGCTGAACAATCTTCCGCGCGACCTGACCCTGCTCATCATTGAGCATGACATGGATCTGGCCTTTGATGTTGCCGATACAATCACCGTGCTGAACTACGGCGAAGTGGTCTTTGACGGCCTCCCCGAGGCAGCGCGCCGGTCGAAACTGCTGCAGGAAATCTATCTGGGGAGCTGGGAAGATGCTTGAATTGAACGCTGTCGAGTCCGGCTACGGGGAAACGCAGGTTCTGCACGGCCTGTCGCTAACCGCGCAGCAGGGCCGGGTTCTGGCCATTCTGGGCCGCAACGGGGCCGGCAAGTCCACCACGCTGAAAACCATCATGGGACTGCTGCCGCTGACATCGGGCGGGATCGTCTTTGACGGCCAACCGGTCTCCGGCCGCCCCTTTGAGATTGCCAAGAGCGGCATAGCCTATGTCCCGGAAACCCGCGACATCTTCCCGTCACTGACCGTGCGCGAAAACCTCGAGATTGCCGCTTGGCGGTTCAGCCGCGCCGGCTCAGGCTGGACGATGGAACGGGTGCTGGAGCTGTTTCCGCGCCTGGGCGAACGGATGGGCAACGGCGGCGCCCAGCTATCGGGGGGCGAGCAGCAGATGCTGGCGATTGCGCGCGCCTTGCTGATGAACCCGCGGCTGCTGATCCTGGATGAGCCGACCGAGGGGCTGGCCCCCATCATCGTCAAACTGATCCACGACAAGCTGCAGGAATTGAAGACAGATGGTCTTTCGATGCTTATTGTCGAGCAGAATTTTGGCTTCGCCACCTCCTTGGCGGACGATATCATCGTGATCGGCAAGGGCGAGGCTGTCTGGAGCGGCAGCGCGGAGGACATCCGCGCCGACGATGACGTGCAGCACAAATGGCTTGGCGTCTGATCCGCAACCGGAGGCAAGAAATCCATGCAATATCACCTGAACGGCTTCCGCCCCGGCGATCCCAGGTTGGCTGAAGCCGCGCCGGGCGCGGAACAGCGCCGGCAGAACAAGCTGCCCGAATACGCCGACGTTCTGATTGTCGGAGCCGGTCCGGCGGGCCTTACCCTGGCCGCGCAGCTGTCGGCTTTTCCGGACATCGCCACCTGCATCGTCGAACGCAAGGACGCGCCGATGGAAAAAGGGCAGGCGGACGGCGTCTCCTGCCGGTCGATGGAAATGTTCCAGGCCTTCGGCTTTGCCGGGCAGGTCAAGCACGAAGCCTATTGGGTGAACGAGGCGGCCTTCTGGAAACCCGGCCGCGATGGCGGCATCGTGCGCAACGGCCGCGTGCAGGATGTGGAGGACGGCTTGAGCGAGATGCCTCATGTCATCCTGAACCAGGCGCGGGTGCATGACATGTACCTGGACGTCATGCGCAACTCGCCGACCCGTCTGGCACCGGACTACGGCCGTCAGATGACGGCGCTGTCGATCGGCCCGGAGGCCGAGGATTACCCGGTGACGGTTACTCTGGAGCCGGCCGGGGGCGGGCAGGGCACCGAGACTGTCCGGGCCCGCTACGTTGTTGGCTGCGACGGGGCCCGCAGCGCGGTGCGCAAGGCTATCGGGCGGCAGCTGACCGGCGAGGCGGCCAACCAGGCCTGGGGTGTGATGGATGTGCTGTGCCACACCGATTTTCCGGACATCCGGCTCAAGTCGCTGGTGCGGTCGGCCGATCAGGGCACCATTCTGATCATCCCGCGCGAAGGCGGCTATCTGGTGCGCCTCTACATCGAAATGGACAAGCTGGCAGCGGACGAGCGGGTGGCAGACCGCAAGATCGCCATCGAAGACCTGATTGCCGCCGCCAAGCGCATCTTTGCCCCTTACACGTTCGAGGTGAAGGAGGTCGCCTGGTGGTCGGTCTACGAAATCGGCCAGCGTCTGTGCGGCAAGTTCGACGATGTCCCGGCAGGCGCTGAAGACAGCCGCCTGCCGCGCGTTTTCATCGCGGGCGACGCCTGCCACACCCATAGCCCGAAGGCCGGGCAGGGGATGAACGTGTCGATGGGCGATGCGTTCAATCTCGGCTGGAAACTGGCAGCGGTCCTGCGCGGTCAGGCCCGGCCGCAACTGCTGCACAGCTATTCCGCCGAACGGCAGGGCGTGGCGCAGGATCTGATTGATTTCGACCGCGAGTGGGCAAGGATCATGTCCGAACGCGCAGACACCGGCGGCGGCGCGGAAACGCCGGCATTCCAGAAACACTTCATCAAACACGGGCGCTACACGGCAGGCGTGGCCGTGCGCTATGCCCCATCCGTGCTGACGGGCAGCGGCGATCATCAGGCGCTGGCCCAAGGCTTCGGGATCGGAACCCGCTTTCATTCCGCACCGGTGGTCCGGTTCTTCGATGCCAGACCTATGCAACTGGGCCATGTGGTCAAAGCGGATGGCCGCTGGCGCGTTTTCGTCTTTGCCGGCGAAGATGCCGGACCTGATGCGCTGTTCAGCTTTCTCGCCAGTGATCCTGCGTCACCGCTTCTGCGCTGGACGCCGCCGGAGTCGGATCCCGACAGTGTGATCGATCTGCGTGCGGTCTATCCCGGTCATCACCATGATCTGGACGCAGCCCGGCTTCCGGCACTGCTGAAACCGCAAAAAGGGCAGTACGGGCTGACCGATCATGAGAAGGTTTTTTGCGCCGACCAGCGTCCCGGCCGTGACATCTACGATTTGCGCGGGATCAACCGGACAGCGGGCTGTGTGGTGGTGGTGCGGCCCGATCAATATGTAGCCGATGTGCTGCCTGTCGCAGCAGCAGCCGGGCTGGCCCGCTATTTCGAAAGGATCATGCAGCCCGCCTCCTGACCGGGCGCGGGACCGTCACAAAACCTTGCGGGCAACTTTCTGCGCGATGCGGACAAAATTCTGGACGTGCACACCCTGCTCGTCCAGGCGATAGTTCACCGCCAGTACCGTGCGGGCGATCTCCGGCTCGATCCTGAGGAATTTCATCCCCTTGCGCGGGGCCGAGGCCACCGACTCGGGCACGATGCAGACACCCTCTTCCACGGAAACAAGGCTGAGCGCAGTTTGAAGATCCATGCACCAGACACGCAACGGGACTTCGAACCCGGCTTCCATGCATGCATTCAGGACGAAATCGGCATAGCTGGGCCGCGGGTATTCCGGATAGAGGATCAGGTTGTGTGTCTGCAGCCGCTCCAGCTTGGCAATGCTGCGCCCGCCAGTGTCCACCACATCCGGCAGCGCCAGGATCAGCTTTTCCTCCATCAGCTCCTTGGTCAGGAATTCAGGGTCCTGCAGGGCGGGACGGGCAAAGGCCACGTCCAGCTCGCGCGAGACCAGCGCCCGCTGCAGCTGCGCGTTGTTCATCGGGATCAGGCAGAGGTTCACTTCCGGAAAATTCTTGCGGTAGGACTTGATGATGTTGGGCAGGATTCCAAAGGTTGCGGACCCGACGAACCCGATGCGCAGCCGCCCCTCAGCGCCCTGGCCCAGCCTGCGGACTTCCAGCCGCGTGTCATCCAGCTGTGCCAGGATCGACTTGCCGCGCTCCAGCAGCCGCTCGCCCGCCTGGGTCAGCGTAATCGCGCTGCGGCCGCGGTTGAAGAGGATTGCCTGCAGCTCTTCTTCCAGCTGCTTGATCTGGCGGCTCAGCGGCGGCTGCGCCATGTCCAGCCGCTCTGCGGCGCGCCCGAAATGCAACTCTTCCGCGACCGCAATGAAATAGGTCAGCTGCTTGAAGTTCATGCCGTATGCTCCCCCGAAGGTCATCCTAGCGCGATGCGGCCCATCAAACAAAGACCCCCGGATACCGGGGGCCCGTTTTCAGGGAGGATGGGGCGGCTACTCCGCTGCGACGGCCTGCGCACCGGCACTGTCTTTCAGCACAAAGTCGAATTCGAAGTGCAGATCGGTGCCAAGTTCCTTGGGCGCCGGCTTGAATTGTCCGATCAGGCTTTCCTTCACTGCAAACACACTGTCATCATCCAGCCACTTGCTGTCGGCGTCGTAGATCTGGCTGATCAGCGGGCGGTAGCCGTCCTTCGAGATGATAAAGTGCATGTGGCCCGGGCGGTTCGGGTGGTGGCCCATGAAACGCAGCAGCTCGCCCGCGGTTTCGTCGTCCGGGATCGGGTAAGGCACCGGCCGCACGGCAACAAACGCATAATGCCCGTTCTCGTCGGTCTCGAACCGGCCGCGCAGGTTGTATTCGGGTTGGTCGGGATCGAGGTTCTCATAAACCCCGTTCGGCGCATCCTCCCAAACGTCAAGGGTCACGCCGGCGATGCCGCTGCCGTGCTCATCCTTGACATACCCTTCGAAATAGGCTGTTTCCTCGTTTTCAAAGTGCTTCTGGATCGTCGAAGCGCCTTTCGGCAGCACCGGCGGGTTTTCACGGTAGAACGGGCCGAGCACGGTCGACTCGCTTTCGTTACCCTCGATCGGGTTGGTCATCATGTCGACCAGCACTTCGACCCCGAGGATGTCGCCCAGAAGAATGAATTCCTGGCGGTTGTCGTCACACAGCTTGCCTGCACGCGCGAGATAGTCGCAGGCCCCAAGGAATTCACTGTGCTGCAGCTTCACGTCCTTGATGAAGGCATGCAGGTGTTTGACCAGCGAGGTCATGATCTCACGCTGGCGGCCGGTTACGCCGCCGTGCTTGCCGAGACTGTCGATGACGACGCCGGTGATATTGTCTTGGTTGACGATGCCCATGGGTTGTTCCTCCTCCTGGCAATCTAGGGTCCGAGCTGGGATCCAGGTACGGACCGTTTTACCGCCCGCACGCTTGCCAAACAGACTTCCCCAACCCGCGCTTCGCACCAATGCCTGCAGCGGTATCGGGTGATACCGCACCAAATCTCTTTGGTCCTCAGGGCGCGCTGGCAACAAAGACCCATATGTGCGCGGCAATGCATTTGCCGGCCTTCGCCGCCGCCGCTCTAAAGGCGTGGGCGAAGGCGTCTTGGAGCCGCGCCACGAGGTTCTTTTGCGCAATGCGTTCCGGGTTGATCCGGGCAAGCGCGGTGAATTCGACGCGCCGTTTACCGGCAATGGCCGAGGCTTCAACCGGGGCGCCATTTACGCGGAAGACGGCCAATTGGTTGCCAGTGTTGCACAGGAAGGTTTGCTTCGGCCATTAAGGCATTGAATTTGCAGTGAAATGAAGTTCGGCATGCATACGGTGGCAGCATCTGCATGCCAATAGATTTAACATAACCACTATTACGTGGTTTTAGTTGCGCGCGCAAAGCTGAACTGTCACCCTTTTGCAATTCAGAAGTGTCCCTCCCGCCTGCCATGTCAGACAGAAGTGCCAAAATTCGGCGTGAAAGAGCGTCAGTGCCCTCTGCGGCCAATCCGGCCGGTTCCACTTGGAAGACGTGATGCCCGCTCCTTTGCGGTCAATGGTGCGCGTGCGGCGGAAGCCCACTTGGTCCCGCACTGTGCGCGCCTGCGGCCGGCGTCGCGATGGGCAGCCAAAGATCTCCCCGGCTGCTCTCTCCCTGCAATTCTACCGCACTTTCTTCCATCATTCAGAAATCCGGCGTCCGGCTTGTCTGCTGTTTCAGCCACCCGAGAAACTTGCCGGCACAGCTGCCATCGTCCTGGTTGCCTGCGCTTCTGATGTAATAGCCGCTGGCAAGGCGGATGGGTTCAGCATAGGCGATGGTCAGTTGCTGTGATTTCAAGAGATCCGCGGCAACGGATCTCCACCCCAGCATGATACCCTCCCCGCTGAGTGCAGTCTGCACCGCCTGCACATAATTGCTGAAGCGCAGCCCGCCCGGGACCGGCAGTTTGCCATGGCCAAGGCGCTTAAAATAATACTCCCAGCCCAACCAGTCGGGCGTGGTGCCGGTAACGTGAATGAGCCGTTGGCGGGACAGCTGTTCCGCCCCGGTGATCTGCCCGGCCCGCTCCAGGTATCCGGCCGAGCAGATGGGCACAATGGTCTCCTTGAACAGCAGCTGCCAGTCGCCGTCCGGCCAGCTGCCGTCGCCATAGCGGATTGCAATATCGGTGCCGGATTGCAGACCGGCAGCACCGTGATAGGCGGCCATTACATTGACCGCGATATCCGGACAGTCAGCGCTGAAGAAGTTGAGCCGCGGCATCAGCCAATAGGTCGCAAAACCCAGGTTGCAGGAAATGGTGACGGTCTTGCCATCCCCGCGGGACTGCCGCCGCAGGTCCTCGACAGCCTGCGACAGGCGGCCCAGGGAGTCGAGACTGGCCCGGTAGAACCGCTCTCCTTCATCTGTCAGGACCATGGGCCGCGAAGACCGGTCCAGCAAAGGCACTTGCACGAAGTCCTCGAGCTGCCGGACCGACTGGCTGACCGCTGACTGGGATATACCAATTTCTGCCGCAGCCCGTGTCATGCTGCGGTGGCGGACCACCGCATCAAACAGTTTCAGGCTTTGCACGGGCGGGAGCAGGTTCCACATTTCATAAGTTGTAGCTTATGGAATGATTACGAAAAACCCTCTTTTTAAGGGCTGCAGCGATAAATTAATTCGTCCGGGACTGTCAGGCGAGAAACAGCAGGAGGCTGCCATGACCCTTAAGATCACCCTTGGGGATCTTCTTCATGACTGTGCCGCAAATTTTGCGGACCGGCCATTCGTCACCATGGCCGAGACCGGGCAAACGGTCAGCTACGGCGCGTTCGAAGCGCTGACCAACCGTCTGGCCCATGGCATGCAGGACCGGTTCGGCAGCGGCCTGGGCTATGCCGCGATTGTGCTGGAGAACAGCATGGAATATCTCGCCCTCACCTATGCCCTGAAGAAAATCAACGTCGTCGAAGTGTCGGTGAACCGGGCCATGCGCGGCGCGCCGCTGGCGCGGATGATTGATCAGACCCAGGCACCGGTCCTGTTCACCTCCGGTGCCCATCTGGAGGCGCTGGATCAGGTCCGCAGCGGCATTCCGCATCTGCGGGCGCTGGTGATGATGGACGCCGCGGACGAGGCGCGCCGCCTGTTCCCGGACCTGGAGGTCATCCTGTTCGAAGAGCTGCTGGCAGAGCGCATCGATCATATCGTGTCACCGGCCAAGGACACGGATACCGCAACCATCCTGTTCACTTCCGGCACCACCGGGGTATCCAAAGGCTGCATGCTGTCGCACCGCTATGCTGTGCGCACCGCGGAAAACATGATCGGCCCGTTCCGGGTGACTGGCGGCGACTGCGTCTACGCCCCTTACCCGCTGTCGCATATCGGCGCGGCCTATTACGATATTCTGCCCACCATGATGACCGGCGGCCGGGTCATCATGCGCGACCGTTTCAGCCTGTCGAACTTCTGGCGCGAAGTGAACGAATACGGCGTGACCTGGTACATGATGCTTGGCTCGGTGCAGCAGCTGCTGTGGGCCAGCCCGCCATCAGACCTGGAGAAAAGCCACAGGATCACCCGCTGCTGGTCGACGCCCGCTCCGGTGCCCAAGGCGGATTTCGACGCCCGGTTCAACACCCATCTGATCCCCGGCGGCGGCTATGGCTCGACCGATGCGGGCTGGGTTGTGGTGCCGCAATGGGACCACCCGGGCGGGATCGTGCTGCCGCATTTCGATGTCGAAATTCAAGACGACGACGGGGAACGGCTGCCCGCCGGCAAGGCTGGTCATGTGGCGGTGCGCCCCAAGGAGCCCGGTGTCATGGCCGACGGTTATTTCGGGATGCCCGAGCGCACCCTGGAAAGCCGCCGCAACCTTTGGTTCCAGACCGGCGATATCGGCCGCATGGACAAAGACGGGCTGTTCTACTTCCTGCACCGGGTCAGCGAACGGATCCGGGTCAAGGGCGAGATGGTCTCGGGCTATGAAGTCGAGGAAGGCATTCTGAGCCACCCGGCACTCGAAGACTGTGCGGTCATAGCAATTCCCGGTGAGATGGGCGAGGAAGACATCAAGGCCTTTGTCACAGTCAAGGATGGCCACAGCACCAGCGCCGATGCGCTGCGGGCCCACTGCGCCGGACGGATGGCCAAATTCATGATCCCCAAACATTTTGTGTTCCTGGACGAAATGCCGCGCACCCCGACCGGCAAGCCGGAAAAGGGCAAGCTGGCCGCGCTGTAACGGCTGCCGGGACATTGGCCAGCCATCCGGATCACGCCGCCCCCTCGGGCGGCGTGCAGGCTGTGCGCCGCCCTTGAGGAGAGGCAGGGCACGGCAATCCGGCAGCGCCCGCGCCAGACCGCTGTCGCTGGTGCTCGGCGCGCTGCTGATGATCGGCGGGCTGGCCGGCACAAAGTTCCGGCCCTGTCCCCTGCTGGTGAAATATGTCGAAGCCGGTTGGCGCATCCAATCGGCGGGAACGGTCCGGCCCGGAATGTCATAATGCTCTCCGGCGTCCATCGCATCGGCATCGGCCTGACGCCCGTGCGGCTGTATTTTTGCCGGCTAAGTCAGAACAGGGCTGCCGTGAACCGGCCCGCGGGTGTCGGGAAGAAATCTCTGCTTGCGGTCCTGAACCGGTGTGACGCCGTAGAACTTGCGGTAATGCAGCGTCAGTGTTGAGGAACTGGCATAGCCGACAGCGTGGGCGATGTCCGAGATACTGTCCCAGGAGTACCGCACCATCTGCCGGGCAGCCTTCAGGCGCTGGCGGCGGTAATACTCGCCTGGGCTGAGGCCCGTGGCTGTGCGGAAGCTGCGCTCCAGCTGGCGCGGGGATATACCGGCCATGCGGGCGACATCGCGTATGCCGACAGGGATTTCGACGTTCTCGGAGAATATGGACATCGCTTGTTTGACCGCTGGCGGCATCTGGTCGACGGTTCGGCCGCTTTGCAGAACCGGGACCTTCTGCCGCGAGCTGCCGCTGCGGATGACGGGGTGCTGGAACAGGCACGCAACTTCATTCATGGCCGCTTCGCCCAGTGCAATGCAGATCAGTTCCAAAGACAGGTCGAACATCGCCGTTGCTCCGGAAACTGTGTGAATAGCGCCGTCGCGGACGGCCAGACTGTCCACCGCCGTGCAATCCGGAAAGGCTGTTTCAAAGGCGCTGCGGTAGCACCAATGAACCGCACAGCGCCGTCCGGACAGAACGCCGCTGGAGGCCAGAGGGAAAACACCGCCGGACACCCCGCCCAGTGCGACGCCGTGGCGGGCCAGGTAGCGCAGGCGGCCAGGACTTGAGACCGGGTCTTCAAACTCCGCTTCAGGACCGGACAGCAAAAACAGGCAATCAATGCCTTCGGCATCCGCCAGGCTGGAAGCCGCGGAAAAATGCATGCCTGCAGAGGCTGCTGCCTGCGCGCCGGATTCGGTTACCAGGCTCCAGGTGAAAACCTGGTGTCCTGCGATCTCGTTTGCGGCCCGCAACGGTTCCACGGCTGCGGTTAGGCAGGCCATCGGAAAGCCGGGAAACAGCAGGAAGCCGATGCGGCGAAGCGGGGCGGGGCCGAAGTCGCTGGAATGCAGGGTCATGGCATCACTCCAGCCCCAGCGCTTCTTTTTTGGACCGCGCCCAGGTGGTGACCAGGTGGTCCACCATCAGCCCCATGAAGGCAACGGCCAGACCCAGCACCAGCCCCTTGCCCACATCGGTCGAGGACAGTGCGCGCTGCATTTCCTGGCCCAGATCCTGGGTGCCGATGAAGGCTGCGATGATGACCATGAACAGCGAGAACATAACTGACTGGTTGACCCCGACCATGATAGTCGGCAGGGCCATCGGCAGCCGCACTTTCCACAAGGTCTGCATCCGGGTGGCGCCGGACATGTCCGCGGCCTCGATCAGGGTTTCCGGGACTTGCCGCAGCCCTTCGATGGTGTAGCGCACCAGCGGCACCGCCGCGAACAGGACAACCGCACCGACCACGGCCACGTCATTGACGCCGAACAGCATGACCACCGGGATCAGGTAGATGAAGCTGGGGAAGGTTTGCAGGGTGTCGCAGATCAGCAGCGCGATGCCCGCGCGTTTTTCATTGAACGAACCCCAGATCCCGAGCGGGAAGCCCATCGCCGCAGCGATGCAGACGGCGACAACGACGGTGTAGACCGTGATCATGGCGCGGTCCCACCAGCCGGAGGTCGCGATGAGGCCGAAGAACGCGAGGCATGCCAGCGCAGACCGCAGCCCGCCGACAGCCCACCCGGTGGCCGCAAGCAGGGCCAGAACGGCAGCATAGGGCATCCACAGGAAGGCATCGCGGATCGGGATCAGCACCCAGGTGATCAGGAACCAGCGCAGCCACTGGGTGACCGGATCGATCAGCACGATGAACCAATCCGCAACCGCATCAATCGGTTTGGAGATGGTGAAGGCATTGCGGCGGTCGATCTGGTCCATCAGCGGGATGAACTGAGCCAGCACCAGACAGGCCAGCGACAGGCCAAGGCCAAGCAGCAGGAACTTGTTGCGAACGGCAAACGAGATGCCTTTCTCGAAATGCTCCGGCTGTTTGGTGGCCCAGGCCTTGGTGCAGCGGTCCAGCATGACCGCCAGCAGCACGATGGTGATGCCGATCTCGACAGAGCGGCCGATCTTCAGCGCCTGCAAAAGCTGCAGCAGCTTCTGCCCCAGGCCGGGCATGCCGATGAAGCTGGCGAGAACCACCATGGCCAGGCATTGCATGATCACCTGGTTGACGCCGACCAGGATCTCGGTCCTCGCTGTTGGAATGCGCACGTGGCGCAGCAGCTGCCAGCGGGTGGAGCCGCACATATGGCCGCTTTCGATCACCTCATGCGGAACCTTGCGCAGGCCGAGCAGCGACATGCGGATCATCGGCGGCACCGAGAAGATGATCGTGACAATCGCACCCGCCTTGGGGCCGACACCGATGAAGACGACCACCGGGATCATATAGGCGAAATGCGGCAGGCTTTGCGCGATGTTGAGGATCGGATTCAGGATCCGCTCAAAGGTCTTGGACCGCCAGGCGAGGATGCCCATGACCAGGCCGAACAGGATTGAAAAAGGCGCGGCGACGACGATTACGGAGAGGGTCTCCATCGCCCATTTCCACTGCCCCATGACAGCAATCCAGACAAAGGTGCCGCCGGTCAGCAGTGACAGCCGCCAGCCTTGCAGGGCATAGCCGGTGACAAAGCCGATGCTGGCGATCACGGTCCAGGGAATGGGGCCGATCCGGGGCCAGCGGTTCTTGCCGTAAAGCAGGTTGGCGGTCACATCGAGCAGCCACTCCACGCCATCCGCAAAGGCGCGGGTCAGGTAGAGGAGGCCGAGATCATCGCGGATGAACACAAATGCCGTGTTGATCCAGTCGGCAAAGGGCAGGATCATCCATTCCGGCGGCCGTACCAGCCCGGACGGCAGAACCGAATTGCCTGCGGCCAGCAGGCAGGCCGCGGCGAAGATGACCCAGCCCGTTCTGGCGCGCGTCCAGACCTGTGGTTTGCCTGCAAGCGTCATAGTCTGGTCGGTCATGATCCCGCTCCCAGCAGCACGTCCAGTGCTTCCTGACGGCTCATTGCGCCGATCAGGGTACCTGCGTTGTTGGCCACGGGCAGGAATTCGCGGCTGTCATTGACCAGCAGCCGGGCGAGTTCGGAAATGGTCTGCTTGTCGCCAATCGGTGCGCCCGTCAGGCTGTGGCCGTTTACCGCCCGCGCCAGCACCCCGGCGTGGACCACGCGGGATTTCTCGATTTCCTCGGTGAACTTGGCGACATATTCGGTGGCCGGGTTCAGCACGATCTGATCGGGGGTATCGCATTGCTCGACCACGCCGTCCTTCATGATGGCGATGCGGTCGGCCAGGCGCAGCGCCTCGTCGAAATCATGGGTGATGAAGACGATGGTCTTGCCCAGCATTTCCTGCAGGCGCAGAAATTCGTCCTGCATCTCGCGCCGGATCAGCGGGTCGAGGGCGGAGAAAGGTTCATCCAGGAACCAGATGTCGGGTTCGATTGCCAGGCTGCGGGCAATTCCTACCCGCTGCTGCTGGCCGCCGGACAATTCCCGCGGGAAATAGTCCTCGCGCCCTGACAGGCCGACCAGTTCAATCACCTCCAGCGCGCGGGCACGGCGTTCGTGGCGGTCCTGCCCGCGCATTTCCAGCGGGAAAGCGACGTTGTCCAGCACGGTGCGGTGCGGCAGCAGGCCGAAGCTTTGGAACACCATGCCCATCTTGTTGCGGCGCAGATCGATCAGCTCTTTTTCGGACATGCCGCCAATGTTCTGGCCTTCGACCTGAACCTCGCCGCCGGTGATGTCGATCAGCCGCGACAGGCAGCGCACAAAGGTCGACTTGCCGGAGCCGGACAGCCCCATGATCACCAGCATTTCCCCTTTGGCAATATCCAGGGAAACATCGCGCACCGCGGCGATGTAACCGGCTTGGCGGATTTCATCAAAGCCCGGGTTGCCGGTCAGCGACTTCAGATACTGTTCCGGATTGGCGCCAAACAGCTTCCAGACGTTTTTGCAGGAAATGACGGGGGTGGCGGCGGTCATGGGTCTACTTTCATTAGTATGAGGTCCGGGGCAGTGAACCGCCCCGGGGAGTTGGAGAGAGAAGCGGCGTTCAGGAACCGGTCCAGGGCTTCCAGAGATCCTCATTGGCCTCCAGCCATTCGGCGGCGGCGTCTTCAGGCTCCATCTCGTCAATGTCGACCAGCTTGGCCATCTCGGCGATCTGAGGGTTGGTGAAGCTGATTTCGGTCAGCGTCTTGTATGCAGCCGGCCACTTCTCCTTCATGCCGTCCCAGGCGGCTTTCTTGAGATAGCCAGTTGCCGGATTGCCGCAGTCATAGGTGGCGTCCGGATTCGGGCCGACCGATGGGTCCTTATCGCAACCGTCCACCCAGGCCGGGAACTCGACGAACTCGCCCGGCCAGACGGCCTCGGCGAAGTTCGGCGTCCAGTTGAAGATCACAACCGGTCTCTTGGTCTTTTCAGCGGCGGCGACTTCTGCCCAGAGCGCCGAGGCAGACCCTGCATTCACCACGGTGAAGTTCATGTTCAGGGCCTCGACGCGCTCGGCGTCATGCTTGAGCCAGTCGACGGGACCGCCCAGGAAGCGTCCCTTGTCGCCGGTTTCAGGCGTGGCAAAAACGGCGGCGCAATCGTTCAGCGCTTCCCAGCTAGGCAAGCCGGGGCAGGCTTCCTTGGTCCAGGCCGGATACCACCAGTCCTCGCGGGTCACGGCGTTGTGGTCACCTGCGTCATGCAGGCCGCCCTTGGCCCGTGCCTCGTTGAAGGACTTGCCGAACGCACCTTCCCAGACTTCCAGTTCCAGCGTCACATCGCCCAGGCGCACGGATTCATAGACCGCCTGGCTGTCGGTCGAGACGAATTCGACGTTGTTGCCCATCGATTCGAAGATTTGGCCGACAACGTGGCTCATCACGATCTGGCTCGACCAGTTGTGTATCGGAATGATGATGGGATCCGAGGAATCTTCGGCCATCGCCATCGGAGCCGCCAGCGCCATGGCCGTGGCACTCGCCATGAGGTGTTTCCGGATTTTCATGTGTGTCTCCCTGTTGTCGCAGCCCCGGTCCCGATGGCCTGAGGCTTGTTGCTGTGTGAAAGCAGTGCTTTCGGAGACGGAGGCTAGGCAGCAGATGTGAACAGGTCAGCCTGGAGGGATGAACAGGCTGGCCATTTATGTTAAAATTTGTTAACTGGCGGGAAAATTTGCGGGGGCACTGCCAACATGGCGCATATTCTGATCATCGAGGACGAACCGGTCACCCGGAGCACCCTCGCCAGCTATCTCGATGCGCAGGGCTATAGCGTTTCCAAAGCGGAAACCGCCGAAGAGGCCGAGCGGATATTGCAGACAAGCAACGTTGACCTGCTTCTGGTCGACATCAACCTGCCCGGCAAAGACGGGTTGCAGATTACCCGGGAGCAGCGGGCCAAATCCGACATCGGGATCATCCTGGTGACCGGCCGGGATGACGAGATCGACAGAATCGTGGGTTTGGAACTTGGCGCCGATGACTACGTCTGCAAGCCCTTCAACCGGCGTGAACTGCTGGCCCGGCTGAAGAATCTGCTGCGCCGGACCCAGGAGGCGCGGCGGTTGTCGCGCCGGGTCTACACCTTTGGCAACTTCCGGTTTGACGTCGCGGCCCGGCATCTTCAAACCCTCGAGGGGGACAGCGTTCCGCTGACCCGGGCGGAGTTCGAGGTGCTGGATATGCTGATCAGCCGTGCGGGCGAGGTTGCATCGCGCGATGCTTTGATGAGCCGGGTCACCCATCGCCAATACGGCGCCAACCCGCGGACCGTGGACGTGTTGATCCGGCGTCTGCGCGGCAAGCTGGAAGAGGCGCCCGCCAACCCGCGGATCATCACCACCGTGCACGGTGAAGGTTACGTGTTCACCGCGCCCTTGGACTGATAGCCGCAAACACGCAGCACACCTGACAGAGCTTCCAGCACCTGCGGAGCCAATGTGTTCAGTCTGCCCAGCCGCTCTGCGGCAGCTGTCCGGCGGCCGTTGGCGGCAGCCTCTTCCAGGCTGGCCAGGAGGCCCGCCAAGTCCCGTTGCCCGAAGCTGCTGGCAGCCCCTTTTGCCCGGTGGGCTTCTCTTGCCAGCCGCGCGAGATCCTGCGCCGCTTGGGCCGCGTTCATCCTGTCTATGCTGCGGGGCAGCTCCTGCTGGAAGATCACTGCGATTTCAAACGCCTGACCAGCCCCTAGATCCTGGATGTTTTCTTGCATCTGCCGAAGCAGACTGGCATGCCCGTCCCGTTCAGAGGAAGCTTGGCGGGCTGACAGATAAACCTCGCCCTCGCGCCCCTGGGTGACGCTTTGCAGCGCTTTGGCGAGACGTTCCGGGGAGACCGGCTTGGCCACAAAACCATTCATCCCGGCCTGCAGGTGGGTTTCGATCTGCTCTTCCTGCACATGTGCAGAGATGCCGATGACCGGCATTTTCGACAGCCGCGGGTCCGGCATCGCGCGCAAACGGCGGGTAGCCTCGGTGCCGCTGATGCCCGGCAAGTTGACATCCATCAGCACCAGATTGAACTGTGCGTCCGGCAGCAGGGCCAGCGCCTCTTCCGCACTCGCCACGCATTGGCAGCTGTGGCCCATGCGCTCCAGATAGCCTTGCGCGACCATCTGGTTGATCTCATTGTCCTCCACCACCAGAACCGACAGGGCCGGTCCGGACGGCCTGACCGGAATCGGCGGGTCTTCCGGCTCCAAGTCTGCTGGATCGCCGGGCGCCAGCTCCACCGACAGGGTGAACACGGAGCCGACATTCTTGGTGCTTTCCAGAGACAGGCGGGCGCCGATGGTTTGGGCGAAATGCCTGCTGATCGCCAGACCCAGCCCGGTACCGCCGAATTTGCGGGCGGTGTCCGTGTCCTCCTGCTCGAAGGCCTCGAAGATGCGCGCCTTGGCGTCTTCCGAGATGCCCTTGCCGGTATCGCTGACCTCAAAGGTGATCCAGAGGCTCCCTTCGGCATTGCCGTTTGTGCGGACCCGCAGGATGACCTCGCCCTCATCGGTGAACTTCAGCGCGTTCGACAGCAGGTTGAACAGGATCTGCCGCAGCTTGGCGGCGTCCCCCTCAACCAGGTCGGGCAATGCCTCCGGCGCGTCCAGCCAGAGATGGATCCCCTTGCTGTCCGCCCCGGGGCGCAGCAGAACGACGATGTCGTTGATCAGGCCGCGCAGTGAAAACGTAACATCTTCCCGTTCCAGAGCGCCGCTTTCGATCTTGGAGTAGTCCAGTATATCGTTCAGGATTTTCAGCAGGTTCTGGCCCGAGACCAGCGCCACGCGCAGACGCTCCATCTGCCGGGGCGGCAAGCCCTCGTCCGAGAGACTGCGCAGCATGCCCAGCACGCCGTTCATCGGAGTGCGGATTTCGTGGCTCATCATCGCCAGGAATTCGGACTTTGCCTGATCCGCGGCCTCAGCTTTCTGCCGGGCCTCATCATGAGCTTCGACTTCCTCCCGCAGGCGGTCCGTCTGTTCGGCCACCAGGGATTGCAGGTTGTTGCGGTGTTCCCTGAGTTCCCGTTCGTTCCGGTCGCGGACTTTTTCCAGCTCCAGTTTGTCGAGGGCCTGCTGGCGGAAAACCTCCACTGCCGCTTCCATGCGGGCGATCTCGTCCTGTCCGCGCGGGCGCACCGGATGATCCAGCTGGCCGCGCATCAGCGCTGCCATGGTGCCTGCCAGCTGGTTGAGCCGGCGGGTGATGCTGCCGCGCACATAGAACCACAAAACGGCCAGCGACAGAAGGAACCCTGAGATGGCCGCAAAACCGTTGCGCAGCTGTGCCCGCTGAATGTCCGCGGCGGCAGCGTTGCCCGAACTGATTGCCCGCGCCTGTGCCTGATCGGCGACGGCAGAGGCCTCGTCGCCCAGCCTCAGCGCAGTGTTCTGCAAATCCTGTTTGAGGGCTGTGATGCGTTCTTCGGTGGACAGGATGCGGCTGCGCAGGCCAAAGAGGCCTGTGTTGCTTTCCGGCAATGCCCGCAGAAGTGCGGCATAGCTCTCTGCTTGCTGGCGGCGGCCAGGATCACGGATGGCCTTGATGCGGCGGTAAACGATTTCCAGGCGGCTGATCAGCGCGGCTTCAACCGCCTCCAGTTCAGCATCGTTGGCGGCCTCTTCGATCCGGTTTATCAGCAGCCCGATTTCCGCAGTTTGCGACCGAAGCTCGAACATCAGGCCCAGCTGGAAAAGGTCGACTTCGATCAGCTTGTCGAGCATATCGATGCGGGCCTGTTCTTCAACAGGTGAGGTGCCCGGACTGTAAAGACTTGAAATAACTGCCGTTGTTCCCATTTCGGCATTGGCAACCAACGTGTCGGCCATGCTCAGCAGGTCGTTTGCAGCTGTCAGGTTGCGGTCGGCCAGCTGCTTGAAGCCGCTGCGCAGCGCGATGCGGGTTTCCACCAGTTCATCAAGCAGCGCAAGCACCCGCGCGGCATCTGTCACCGTCGCCCGCAGACGGCTGGACCCGGTGATCCCGCCGCGCTCCAGCGCGTCCAGGCGCCGGGTGAGCGCCTCGACCTGATCGGACAGAAACTGAGCCCGGTTCGCCCGTTCCGCCTGGCTCGTGACCGCGGCCAGTTCCGGAGCAATGGCAATGATCCTGGTGCTTTCTTCCGCCATGCCGCGCACCTCGGCGATGGCCGGTATGGTCTGGCTGATCACCTCTGCCTGGCGGCGTGCAAGCCCCCGCAATTCGACCAGACCGAGAATGCCGGCAATTGTCGGCAGACCCGCAATGACGATGAATGCGAGGCTCAGTTTTCCGCCAAGGCCGAGTTTTTCCAACATTCCAGAACTTTCGCCTGCATTTGCAGATTTCGCAAATTTGAATTTCCCTTTCGCGTCCTGCTGCCTATCCTCCGAGCCTGGAAAAGGGGACCTCATGCGCGTTTTGTGGCTAATGCTCTTCACGTTTTTTCATACGCTGGCAGCTGCAGACACGTGGCGCGTGCAGGTGCCGAAAACCGCCTTTGACTACGGCAGCGGGCTTGAGGCGATGGACTATGCACCGCTTGAGCAGGCGGCGCAGGCCTGGCGGCTGTGTGTCGCCTATCCGCACATGAAGGATGCCTACTGGCTGAGCGTCAATTACGGGATGGTGGCGGAAGCCACCCGGCTGGGGGTGTCCTTCAAGCTTGTCGAGGCTGGCGGCTATCCCAACCTCCAGCGGCAAATTCAGCAGGCCGAGGAATGTGTTGCTGCCGGTGCTGATGCCCTGATCCTCGGCACCGTATCCTTTGCGGGCCTGACCAGCACGGTCGAACGTATTTCAGCCTCTGTCCCGGTGATTGCTGCGGTAAATGACATCGCCGATGCAGGGGTCACCGCCAAGGTGGGCGTGTCCTGGACGGAAATGGGCGCCGAAGCGGGGAGGATCATTGCCGCGCGTCACCCCAAGGGGGCGCCGCCAGTCAAGGTCGCTTGGTTTCCCGGGCCGGCAGAAGCGGGTTGGGTGGCTTTTGTGGATGAAGGATTCCGTGCCGCCCTGGCGGAGAGTTCTGCGGTGATTGCAGTGACCAAATACGGCGATACCGGGCGCGAGATCCAGGTGCGGCTGGTCGAGGAGGCGCTGGATGAGGTGCCTGACCTGGAATACATCGCCGGATCTGCTCCCTCTGCCGAGGCCGCAGTGTCGGTGCTGCGCGCCCGCGGCAAGCAGCAGCAGGTTCAGGTTGTGTCAGACTACATGACCCATGCGGTCTACCGCGGGGTCCTGCGCGATCGCATCGTTGCGGCACCCTCGGATTTTCCCGTGCTTCAGGGGCGGCTGGCGGTTGAAATGGCAGTGCGTGCGATCGAAGGCAGCCTGCTTGTCAAACATGCCGGGCCTGCCATCAGGATATTCGACAGCGGCACGGTCGCGGCGGACCTGCTGGACCAGACCCTGGCGCCGGCAAGTTTTGTCCCGGTCTTCGATTTTCAGCCGAAACGCTGAACGCAAGAGCGCAGGTGCCTTTTTTTGTTTGGCGGCCCTGTTGCTGACCGCCAGACCGCCACCGGCCATCCTTTGAGCATGTCCGCCAGCTGCCGTTTGGCCCGTGGCGGACTTCCCGTGGCGGTCATGACAGTGGGCCGGCCAATTGCCCAGGGCGCAGCAGATAGCCCCTTTGCGCGACACTCACCGGCTGTGTGACCCTGCGCAGATCTTTGCGGCAGAACGATGCAGCCCCTTAGCGCGGAGGCCGCACCACTTGTGGTCCTATTTCTGGAGCTCAGTCCAGATCGCGGTGTAAAGCCTGCTGCGCGCGCAAGCAGCGCACAGAACCGCTGCTCCGCTGACAAGGTCTCGCCGCCTGGCAGGAGAAAACTCTGCCATTCAGGTATTACGCACAGATGTTAAAACGGCCAATGTCCGGGGTGTGCCGACGGCCGGCATTTGACCGTGCGGTCTCTGATTTGTTCTCGATAGAGCGAAATCCGGGACGGATTTACGATGCATCTATAATATTCCCTCGCCGATCAGTGGTTGATCAGTGTGACGCCGATCAGGACCCAAAGCGCAATTAAAACAGTCTCTGCAACGATCAGCACAACCGCTTGACCGCCCACTTCGAAAATGCGTTTGAGCGAAGTTTTCATGCCCACTGCAGCGATGGAAACAAGCAACGCCCAACGGGAAAGATCCGACATTGCCGCAATGACCTGCGGCGGTATCAAATCAAATGAATTCAACGCAGCGAAAATCAAAAAGCTGACAACAAACATGGGCAGGACCGGCGGGCGCTTTTCCTCGGAAACCTGCGGGGCCGCGTAGTGCCTGATAGCCAGGGAAATGATCAGGACGACCGGCGCAAGCATGGATACGCGGATCAGTTTCACCAGGGTTGCCACTTCGCCGGTTTGATCCGAAACGGAAAAACCCGCACCGACGACCTGGGCCACATCATGAATGGTACCGCCCAGAAACACGCCTGCTGCTGTGTCATCGAAGTTAAACAGGGCGGTGAGAAGCGGGTAGACGATCATCGCCAAGGTAGACAGCACTGTGACTGAAAGCACAGTAAAGATCAGGTTGCGTTCGGACTGTTCGTTTCTGGGCAGAACCGCCGAAATCGCCATCGCAGCAGATGCTCCGCAGATCGCCACTGATCCACCGGTCAAAAGACCAAAGCGCCAGCCGCGCCCGAGCAGGCGGGCACCGATCAGCCCCGCAATGATGGTCAGGATAACGCCGGCGGCGACCACGGCGATAAGCCTGGGCCCGAGACCAATCATGAGTTCGGCGCTGATGCGCGCGCCAAGCATGGCAATACCGAACCTCAGCACGGTGCGGGCCGTGAAGTCTATGCCCGGCTTGCAGGCACCTTCTTCGGCCAGAAAGTGGAATGCTATGCCTAAGAGCAGCGCCATCAGCATGGCCGGAGCCCCGTAGTGGTCCGATAGGAACTGCGCGGCAGCGGCCACGATGGCCGAGACCAGAAAGCCGCGGCCATGCGTGCGAAGGAAGCCTTTCAGCTGGAGGGGGGAAAATTCCGAAACAGATTTAGCCTGCATTGATCGAACCCTTCTGAAAGCCGCGCCGCGCTGTAGGAGAGCAAAAGCGAGTGGGTGGATGACGGGGAGGAACAGCCGCGAAATCACAGGCCATCCGACCAGCCTGCAACTGGCCTGGCGGGCCACAGTGCTGGCGGCCGCAAGCAACGCAGCCGCCTGTTCTGGTCAGGTGCTGATCCAGATCGTTTTTGTCTGCATGTATTGCGCCAGTGCCTCGGTTCCGTTGTCGCGGGCCAGGGAACCGGACTGTTTGTATCCGCCGAACGGCGTCTTGATATCGCCTTCCGAGAAGCCATTGACCGACACGGTGCCGCACGGCAGCGATCGGGCCATGTGAATTGCCCGGTCTATGTCGCGGGTGAAGACGGTGGCATGCAGGCCGTAGTCTGTATCGCAGGCAATCGCCAAAGCTTCTTCGGCGGACTGAACCGGCATGATCCCGAGCACCGGGCCAAAGATCTCTTCCCGCGCGATTTTCATACCGGGTGTGACGTTCTGGAAAACCGCAGGTTCGATAAAGTGCCCAGGCAGATCGCTGTTGCCGCCCATCAGTTTCGTGGCGCCCTCGTCCTCACCGCTGCGGATATAATCCATAACCATCGCCTTATGATCCATGCTGATCATCGAACCGATGTCCGTGCCAGGATCCAGCGGATCGCCCAGTTTGAACGCCCTGACCCGTTCGCAGACGCGCGCGGTGAATTCCTCGACCAGCGGCGCTGCGATCAGCTGGCGCATGTTGGCCGAGCAGTTCTGGCCGCCATTCCAGAAGGCCGACATGGCTGCATGCTCAATCAGATCGTCGTCGATGGCCGCGTCGTCCAGCACGATGAACGGGCTCTTGCCGCCCATCTCCAGCCCGACGCCCTTGAGGTTGCTGTCGCCCGAATACCGCATGAACATCCGGCCGACCTCGGTGGAGCCGGTGAAGGAAACCGTGTCGATATCATTGTGGAGCCCGATCGCCTTGCCCGCTGTATGGCCGTATCCCGGGACGACGTTCAGAACGCCGTCGGGCACGCCTGCTTCCCGGATCAGTTCGGCCAGGCGCAGTGCCGTCAGCGGTGTCTGCTCCGCCGGTTTGATCACCGCAGAGCAGCCGACGGCCAGCGCAGGGGCAATTTTCCAGGCGGCCATGACCAAGGGGAAGTTCCACGGCAGGACCGCGCCGGCAATACCCGCCGGTTCCTTCACCACAAGCGCCAGCGCGCTTGGCCCGGTGGGGGCGATCTTGCCAAAGGTTTTGTCGGCCAGCTCTGCATACCATTGGAAGAAATTTGGAACCTCGGCCCCTATCTCGTGCAGGCAGTCGGTGATTGTCTTGCCCGTGTCCAAGCTTTCCAGAACCGCCAGTTCATTGGCGTTTTCCCTCACCAGCGCCGCAATCTTCAGCAGCACCTCTTTGCGGTGCTCGGGTTCGGCCCGCGACCAGGTGCCCGCATTGAATACGCGGCGCGCTGCCGCCACCGCCCGGTCAACATCGGCGGATTTGCAATGGGCAACGGTTGCCAGCACCTCACCTGTTGCCGGGTTGGAGGTTTCAAACTTGCCGCCGTCGGCGGCATCGCAGAACTGCCCGTCGATGAAGGCCTGGCCATTCGGTTTCAACTTGCCGGCAATTGCCTGAAAGTCAGCATAAGAGAGGGTCATCATGAAACTCCGTTGTCTCAGCGGCGCAAAATGCGCGCGAATTTGCGAATGTCTTGCAGCAGCAGTTCCGGCTCTTCCATCGCCGCGAAATGCCCGCCGCGCGGCATCTCGGTCCAATGCTGGATGTTGTAGATGCGGTCGGCATAGGATCTGGGCGGCCAGTTCAGCATTTCGGCCGGGAACACCGCGCAGCCGGTGGGGACTTCGACCCGCTTTCCTTCGGGCGAAAGAACACGTCCGCCTTCCTCACGCCTGCCGTAGTAGATCCACGAGGCGGAATTGAAGGTCCGGGTGGTGATGTAGATCATGATATTGGTCAGCAGTTCATCCTTCGAATGGACCGCTTCGATGTCGTCGTTCTTCACGTCCGACCAGGAATGGAACTTTTCGACCAGCCAGGCGGCAATGCCCACAGGGCTGTCCATCATTGCGTAGCTCAGGGTCTGCGGCCGGGTGGCCTGCTGGGTACGATAGCCGTTCTGCATGATCTGATCGTGATCGAACTGCGCTTCCCAGGCCTTCTCTTCCGGGGTTTGCGGCCCGTCCGGATGGCGCATCGTCAGCACATTGATGTGGATCGCAGAGCACGCCGGGGCATGCTCATAGCCCAGCCAGGAACAGATCGCGCCGCCCCAGTCGCCGCCCTGGGCCAGGTAACGGTCGAAACCAAGCGTGCCGGTCATCAGCGAATTGATCACACCTGCCATCTTTCGGGGACCATAGGGACGGGGCGGGCGCCCGGAAAAGCCGAAGCCGGGAAGCGAGGGGGCAACAACGGTAAAGGCGTCTTCGACAGTGCCGCCAAAGCGCTCAGGATGGGCCAAAGGTTCGATCAGATCGAAGAACTCCGCCACCGATCCCGGCCAGCCGTGGCTGATCATCAACGGCATAGGGTCCGGCCCGCTGCCCTGTTCATAGACGAAGTGCATATCGATGCCGTCCACCGGCGCCTTGAAATGCGAAAAGCTGTTGATCCCCGCCTCTTGCGCGCGCCAGTCGAAACCATCAACCCAATACGCGCAAAGCTCCTTGAGGTAGCCCATATTGGTGCCATAGCCCCAGCCGCCGTCATCCGGCATCTCGTGCCAGGGGAAATTGGCAACCCGGTCGCGAATGAACGCCAGCGTTTCATCCGGAACATGGAAAGTGAAAGGGGAGACCTGCGGGTTGGAAAGCATGCGATCTTTCAATGGACCAAATCCTCGGGTTGAATGGCGATGCTCCAAAGCCATCCGGCCGGGCATCCTCGCAGACAGGTAACTGGAAACGACCGCCCGGAACGAGAGACAGGTGCAGGCTTTCGAAGGGACAGTTGGAATCGCAGCGCTAGGCATGCACGGTTGGTGCGCATGCGGCCGCGGGGCCTGCCTCAAACAGGAGACAGGCCCGCAATGGAAGATGAAGCTGAACAGAAATGGGTGCAGAACAGCCGTGGCAAGTCAGCGGCGGCTCAGATCATCGACTGCACTTCATCAGCTATCAATTGCAGCCCCGCATCCATTTTTGAGACCGGAACGTAAGCAAAACCAAGGCGGAAGCTTCTGCTGTCATTCTGGTTCAGATAATAGTCCTGGCCGCGATCCACCAGCACGCCCTTGGTTTTGAGGCGCCGCGCCAATTCTGAACCATCGAACCCCTCGGGACCGGAAAGCCAGAAGGACGTGCCGCCTTCGGATTTTGTATGCTCCAGCATTCCAAGGTGTTTCGTCAGCGCCAAGTTCATTGCATGCCAGCGCTTCTTGTAGCGGCGCTCGATGTTGCGCAGATGGGCGTCATAATGGCCAAGCTGAAAGAACAGCGCGACAATCTCCTGAACGATCGTCGGGGGGTGACGCATCATCACGCCGCGGGCGACGCGTGCTTCCCGGATAATGTCGCGATGGGCAACAATGAAGCCCAATCGGATGCCCGGCGAAACTGTCTTTGACAAGCTGCCAACGTAAATAACACGGCCGTTGTGATCGAGGGACCGCAGCGATGGTGACGACTTGGCGACATAGTTCATCTCGGCTTCGTAGTCGTCCTCGATGATCAGGAAGTCCTTCTTTACGGCCGCATCGATCAGCTCTTCCCGCCTGGACTGGCTCATTGTCACCATGGTCGGAAACTGGTGGCTCGGCGTGGTGAACACCAGTTTGCAGCCCGTTGGTATTGCCGAGGGTGTCAAACCCTGATCATCGATTGGAGCCCCAACCAATTCGTTTCCCGACAGCCGGAAAGCATTCCGGGCGCCGAAAAATCCGGGATCCTCCAATGCTATAGGCTTCCGGTTCTGCGCAAAGATTGTCCCCAGGATGAACAGCGCATTCTGCGAACCGAGAGTGATCAGAATTTCATCTTCTTCGGCATAGATGCCGCGGGTGTTCAGCAGCCTCTGGCGCAATTGCTGCACCAAATGGGGACTGTCACTTTCAACGGAATCGCTGGCCCACGCCGGCATGTGCTTGCGGCCCAGAACCTGCCGCGTGCATTCCCGCCACCCGTCAACCGGGAACAGGTTGGGATCAATCTGGTTATAGATAAAGGGATAGGGAAAGGCATTCCAATCCAGCGGATTCACCACCGGCATCAAATCATTGGCCTGAAAGCCAACCGGGCATGGAACATCGCGTTCATCGTCTTTCGCCGCGCCGGCTTCCGCTGTTTGGAGCGCCGCAGCACTGGGGCTGACAAAGTATCCGGAGCGGTCGCGCGACACCAGAAGCTCCAAGTCCACCAGCCGGTTGTATGCGGCAAAAACGGTGTTGCGCGACACACCCAGTTGGTCTGCAAGTTCCCGGCAGGACGGCAGCGGGCGGTCCAATGCCAGTGACTGCGAGGTTATCGCGGCGCTGACAGATTCGCAGATCTGATCACGCAGGCTGAGGTTCGAATTCCCAGATAGCTTCATGAAGCGTGGCGCGGTTGATCCCAACTGTTTGCTCCCTGTTCCAGCTGCATTTGTCGTGCAGCATGGTACCCGAATTCCCCTCCTCGTTTCAGGCTCAATACCATCTGTCCCCTCCTTTCAGCCGATCTGTCACTTTGAATGCCTCAGGCCAGACAGGATGATCGGAGCGAGCAAGAAGATGCCAATAGGAGGAGAAACCAATGAATATCCGGTCCATAGGAAAGGCCCTGTGCGCAGCGTCGCTCGTCGCGATGTTTGCGCAGTCTGCCGCCGCTGAAACAGTGCTGAAACTCGGTACAGTCGGCCGGCTGGGCATGCCGATCGGCGATGCCATCGAACAGGCGCTCATGCCGGCGCTGGAAGAGGTGTCCGGCGGCCAGATGCGGGTTGAGCCGCACTACCGGGGCTCTCTGTGCGGCGAGCAGACCTGCGGTGAGCAGGCCAACCAGGGGTTGCTGCAGCTTTGGACAAGCTCCACCGCGAACTTCGGAAACTTCGGAACCGCGCTGTCCATCTTCGACCTGCCTTACATCTTCAAAAGCATCGAAGACGCGGACCGCGTCTCCTCGGAATGGCTTGCCGAAAAACAATGCGAGATCGCGGCCGAAGAAGCAGGCCATGTCTGCCTGACAGTTTATTCCAGCGGCGGCTTCCGCCAGCTTGGAAACGCTATGCGCCCGGTGCATGTTCCGTCGGACATGGAAGGCATCAAATGGCGCGTAACCAAAAGCCCCATCGAATATACCCTGATCAAGAACTGGGGGGCGGTGCCGGTGCCCTACGACTGGACACAGCTCTACCAAGGTCTGCAGACCGGCGTCGTTTCCGGCCAGTACGTCGCAACACCATGGCAGGAAATCGCCAAACTTCATGAGGTTGCAAAATACTATACTCAGATTGGCGGATCCTGGTCGGGCAACCAGCTGTCCATGGACAAGCGCCAGTATGATGCGCTCAGCGACCAGGAACGGGAATGGCTGCATACGGCGGCGGATGCCTTTGGCGAGCGGGTGCGGGAACTTGACCGCGAATGGGTTGCCGCTGGCGAAGACGCCATCAAGGCTTCGGTGGAGGAGTGGTATGTGCCGACCGAAGAAGAGCTGGCCGAGTGGCGCGCAGGTGCGATCGGGGCCTGGATAAATGCCAAGGGCACCTTCGATCCGGAAACCGCGGTCCGCGTGCTCGAAGAGCAAGGAATGACGGACTTCATCGCTCAGCTCAAAGAAGCGGGTGCGCTGTGACGGGCGGTTAGCCTCCCGCAGCAAGATATGGCGCGGAGCCTGTTCTCCGCGCCAGACGTTCCTGTCTTTAGAACCCCGCTGACTGCAATAGGACTTTGCCCTCATGGAAAGCGTCATACTTCTCATAATTCTCGTGCTGCTGATCATGTTGGGGGCACCAGTCGGCTTCACGCTGATCCTGATCCCGGTGGTCTACATTCTGGTCACCGATGCAGCGCCGATGATCCTGATCCCCAGTCAGATGTTCAGCGCAATCGACTCGGTGCCGCTGACTGCCATTCCGTTCTTCATGCTGACCGGGGAATTGATGACCAGTGCCACCATCACCGACAGGCTGGTGGAACTGAGCCGCCGCCTGATCGGCCGCATGCGCGGCAGCATGGCCCAGGCAAATGTGCTGGTGAGCATGTTCTTTGCCGGCATGAACGGCTCGGTGGTCGCTGACACCGCCACCGTCGGCTCGCTGCTGGTGCCTGCAATGAAGCGAGCGGGCTACCCATCGGCCTTTGCCGCCGCGATTACAGCGGTCAGCTCCACCATCGGCGGGATCATCCCGCCTTCGATCATGATGATCGTTCTGGCGAATGCCGGCGGCATTTCCGTGGGGGCGCTGTTTGCGGGCGGTATCGTGCCGGGGATCATGATCGGCGGCCTTCTGATGGCAATCAACCACATCATAGCCAAGCGCAACAACTTCGAACGCAGCGACGAGCCGTTCAACCTCAAGGCAATCGCAATTGTGGGCTACAAGTCTTCTTTCGCGCTGTTGATACCGGCCGTGCTGGTAGGGTCGGTTGTGTTCGGCATCGCCGGCGTTGTGGAAGCAGGCGCGCTGACGGCCACCATCGCTTTGGTCGTCGGGCTTTTTGTGTATCGCACCATCAAGTGGGACAATTGCAAAGGCGCTTTTGTCCGGGCCTTCCGGAATTCCGCCATGGTGTTCATCATCATTGCTGCATCCGGGCCGTTCAGCTGGCTCCTGACGTCGCTGGGAGCGATCAGCGATCTGGAGCAATGGCTGCTCAGCTACACCTACAATCCGCTGGTGTTTGCGCTGGTGCTGGTGCTGTTCATCTTCCTGCTGGGCATGGTCATGGACTCAGCCGCCAATATCATTGTCGTCGGTCCGGTGCTGGTCGATGTCATGGTGAAGGCGGGGTATGCCGACGTGCAGGCCGCGCTGGTCGTGGTTGTCGGCTTCTTGATCGGCTCGGTCACACCGCCGGTTGGCGTGGCCTTCTTCACCGCTGGCGCAATTGCGAAGGTACGCCTGGAAAAGGTGGCGGTTGCGATGCTGCCTTATCTCGCTGCGCTCTTCGCCCTGTTGTTCATTCTGATCATCGTACCCGGCTTCACGATGTATCTGCCCCGGGCATTGGGCTTTGTGAACTGATGCCGGGTATGACACGCCTCTCTCCGCCCTGTTGCGGATTGACGGCAGCATCCGTCCATTTCGGGAGATCTAGCAGATGATCGGGATCATCAAGTTTATCGACACCGCCGTGAGCAGGACCCTGACAGCCCTTTGCTCTGTGCTGTTGTTCCTCATGGCGGCCTTCACCGTCTACTCGGTCATCATGCGCTATGTCTTTGAGAACCCGCCGGTGTGGGGCGATCTTCTTACAGTGCTCAGCAATATCTGGCTGGTGTTTCTGGCCCTGGCGCTGACTGTCCGCGACAAGGACCACATCGCCCTTGACCTGATCTACTCCTGGCTGCCTCTGGGTGTTGCCTTCGCGGTCCAGCAGTTCTGGACGCTGGTTATCGGCGGGTTAGGCATCGTGATGATCGTATACGGGCTGGAAGCGGTCTCCACGATGGGCGGCAAATACTGGGAAATGTGGTACTTCGCCTGGGAAGACGGCCAATTCGTGTTCAAGCCGAATTACATGCCGAAAAAATACGCCATTGCGATTGTGCCAATCTCCGGCTTGCTTGTCTGCATTGGCGCACTGGCTTCGGTGCTGGAAGACGGCTTGCGCCTCAGCGCGGGCACCTATGAGCGGGCCCAGGAAGCCGAAGCCTAGCGCGGCAGCTGGGACAAGTCCGGGATCCTGCGCAGGCCCTTCAAAAAGGGGGCTTGCGCAGGCGCAACCGGCCAGAAGCACCAAGTCTGCGGATAGACAGAGCAGGCTTGAGCAAATGGGTTGCCGCAGGACAAACCCCAGCCTGCAACGCCTCTGCGCCGGGCTGGAGCACCGCCCCGCCGTTGCCAAGGCGCGTAAGGCCAAAGGCCTCGGCGCCACCATCCTCGGCGTCGGCGGCTTCCACCCCGATCAAGGCGGTCTTGCCGTGAATGTGCCGAACTGCCGCTCCAGGTCGGTTGCGCGCCGCCCCGCGGCAATCACCGGATCCGGCTGTACTTGATTGCACAGGGCATTGCAGGCCGCTCCGGGCGGCATGGGCTGCAGAGCGTATTTGAGGCGATCCTTGAAAACCGGCGCGCAGAAATCAAGAAAGCCCCGGATGGTTCCATCCGGGGCTTTGCTTTTGGCTTGCTGCTCCGGCTCAGCCGCCGAAATCGTCGAGCATGATGTCCTCGCGGTCCACACCCAGATCCAGCAGCATGTTGATCACCGACTGGTTCATGATCGGCGGTCCGCACATGTAGAATTCGCAGTCTTCCGGCGCCGGGTGGTTCTTGAGGTATTCCTCGAACAGAACGTTGTGGATAAAGCCGGTGTAGCCTTTCCAGTCGTCCTCGGGCTGGGCGTCGGACAGGGCGACGTGCCATTCGAAGTTGTCGAACTCCTCGGCCAGCTGGTCGAAATCCTCGACAAAGAACATCTCCTTCTTCGAGCGCGCGCCATACCAGAAGCTGATTTTGCGGTCGCGGTTCTCCAGCCGCTTCAGCTGGTCGAAGATGTGGCTGCGCATCGGCGCCATGCCGGCACCGCCGCCGATGAACACCATTTCCTTCTGGGTGTCGCGGGCAAAGAATTCGCCGAACGGACCCGAGATGGTGACTTCGTCCCCCGGTTTCAGATTGAAGATGTAGGACGACATCTGACCGGCAGGGATACCCTCCGACCCCGGCGGCGGCGAGGCAACGCGGACGTTCAGCATGATGATGCCCTTCTCGTCCGGGTAGTTCGCCATCGAATAGGCGCGCTCGACCGGTTCAGCCACCTGGGATTTGTACTGCCACAGGTTGAAGCGATCCCAGTCCTCGCGGTACTCCTCCTGGATGTCGAAATCGGTATAGGACAGCTGGTGGGCGGGCGCCTCGATCTGGATGTAGCCGCCGGCGCGGAAATTCACATCCTCGCCTTCGGGCAGTTCCAGCACCAGCGCCTTGATGAAGGTCGCCACGTTGTCGTTGGAGCGCACCTTGCAGCGCCATTTCTTGACCCCGAAGACTTCTTCCGGGACCTCGACTTCCATGTCCTGCTTGACCGCCACCTGACAGGACAGCCGGTCGCCGCAGGACGCTTCGCGCTTGGTGATATGGCTTTCCTCAGTCGGCAGGATCGACCCGCCGCCGGAATGCACCTTGACCCGGCACTGGGCACAAGTCCCGCCGCCGCCGCAAGCAGAGGGAACGAACAGTTTTTCCGCTGCCAGCGTTTGCAGCAGCTTGCCGCCAGCCGGCACCGAGATGGTTTTTTCACCATTGATGGTGATGTTGACATTGCCGGTCGAGACCAGGCGGGAGCGGGCGACCAGGATGATGGTCACCAGCGCCAGCACGATCACGGTGAACAGGGCAACGCCGAGCGTGAAAGTTTCCATGTTTCCGCGCTCTCCTTACAGTTTGACGCCGCTGAAGGACATGAAGGCCATCGCCATCAGACCCGCGGTGATAAAGGTGATGCCCAAGCCCTGCAGACCGTCCGGCACGTCGGAATATTTCAGCTTCTCGCGCACGCCCGCCATAGCGGTGATCGCCAGCGCCCAGCCGAAGCCGGAGGAGAGGCCGTAGGTCGCCGCCTCGGCAAAGTTGTAGTCGCGTTCCACCATGAACAGTGAGCCGCCCAGGATCGCGCAGTTCACCGTGATCAGCGGCAGGAAGATCCCCAGCGCGTTGTAAAGCGGCGGGAAATACTTATCGAGGATCATCTCCAGGATCTGCACCATTGCCGCGATCACCCCGATATAGGAGATCAGGCCGAGAAAGGTCAGATCCACATCCGGGAAGCCCGCCCAGGCCAGCGCGCCCGGTTTCAGCAGGTAGGTCAGCAGCAGGTTGTTGGCAGGAACCGTAATGGCCTGCACCAGCATCACCGAAATCCCCAGACCAAGTGCTGTGGAAATCTTCTTGGACACCGCGATGAAGGTGCACATGCCCAGGAAAAAGGACAGCGCCAGGTTTTCGACAAAGACGGCCTTAACGGCCAGGGAAATCAGCCCTTCCATCAGTGCGCCTCCACGGATTGGATTTTGTATTCACGCTCTTCCACCTGGTTCGGTTTCCAGGTGCGGAAGCCCCAGATCAGAAGGCCGATCACGAAGAACGCCGAGGGCGGCAGCAGCAGCAGGCCGTTCGGGACGTACCAGCCGCCGTTGTTCACGGTCTCCAGGATGGTGATGCCGAACAGCGAGCCGGAACCGAACAGCTCGCGGATCACACCGACCAGCATCAGGATCAGGCCGTAGCCCAGACCGTTGCCGATGCCGTCGATGAAGGAGGCAACCGGCGGGTTCTTCATGGCAAACGCCTCGGCGCGGCCCATCACGATGCAGTTGGTGATGATCAGGCCGACGAAGACCGACAGGGTTTTCGAGATTTCAAAGGCATAGGCTTTCAGCACCTGATCCACCAGGATCACCAGCGAAGCGATGATCACCATCTGCACGATGATCCGGATCGAGCCCGGAATCTGGTTCCTCAGGATCGAGATGAACATCGACGAGAACGCGGTCACAAAGGTCACCGCCAGGGTCATCACAAACGCCACCTGCAGCGAGGAGGTCACCGCCAGTGCCGAACAGATGCCCAGCACCTGCAGGGTGATCGGGTTGTTGTCGACCAGCGGGTCGACCAGCATGTCTTTCTTGGTCTGGGCCATCTCAGATGTCTCCCGCTTGCAGGGCATCCAGGAAGGGTGCGTAGCCTTCCTCGCCCATCCAGAATTTCACCAGGTTGTCCACGCCGACCGAAGTCAGCGTCGCACCGGCCAGCGCGTCGATGTGGTGCTCCGGCCCGGCCGGGCCCTGGGACTTGGCAACGCTGATCCGCAGCGCGCCGCTGTCGTCATGCAGCTTCTTGCCCTGCCACAGCGCCTTCCAGCGCGGGTTGTCCACCTCGGCGCCCAGGCCGGGGGTTTCGCCGTGCTGATAGAACTGCAGGCCAAAGATGTCGTTGCCGTTCTCCTCCACCGCGATGAAGCCGTAAAGGGTCGACCACAGGCCATAGCCGTGGACCGGCAGGATCACCTTGTCCAGGCCGCCGTTTTCGTCGCGCAGCAGATACACGGTCTTGTAGCGCGACTGGCGGCCGATGCCTGCCGGGTCATTGTCCAGCGCGCGGCTCAGCTCCGGATCCTGCGCCGCGGCCAGATCGTCAAAGCTGGCGGCGTCGAACTGATCGGTGAATTCACCGGTCTCCAGATCCAGCACCTGCGGCTCGAACGCGGCAAAGGCTTCGGCAACATTGATGCCCGGCTCGTAGAGCCCTGCCACCTGCAGCACGTTCAGCTGCTTGTCGCGTTTGCGGTTGGTTTCCTGCACCGGGCGCAGGGACACCGCGGCGGAGGACACGATCATCGAGGCCACCAGACAGACAGCGACGGCGATGAACACGGTCTTGCCGACCGAATCCGGCGATGCGGCGAGGAAGCGGCCGATCAGGCCCTTGCTTTGGGTATCAGCCATGGCGGCGCGCCCTCCGTTTGATGTTGGCCTGCACGACGAAGTAGTCGATCAGCGGGGCAAAGACGTTGCCGAACAGGATCGCCAGCATCATGCCTTCGGGGAAGGCCGGGTTCAGCACCCGGATCAGCACCGCCATCACCCCGATCAGCGCGCCATAGATGTAGCGGCCGGCATTGGTGTGGCTGGCCGAAACCGGCTCGGTCACCATGAACACCAGGCCGAAGGCATAACCGCCCAGCACCAGGTGCCAGTACCACGGCATCGCAAACATCGGGTTGGTGTCGGAGCCGATCAAATTCAGCAGCAGCGAAAAGGCAACCATGCCGCCCAGGCAGCCCGCGATCAGGCGCCAGTTGGCAATCTTGGTGAACAGCAGGAAGGCAAGGCCAATGGCGCAGGCCAGCGTCGAGGTCTCGCCAAAGCTGCCCTGGATGGTGCCAAAGAACGCATCCGACCAATCGATGCCCTTGGCGGCCAGCGCCTGCACGCCGTCAGCGGCAGAGACCCCCAGCGCGGTGGCGCCGGAGAAGCCGTCCACCGGGGTCCAGACGCTGTCGCCCGACATGTTGGCGGGATAGGCGAAATACAGGAACGCACGGCCGGTCAGCGCCGGGTTCAGGAAGTTCTTGCCGGTGCCGCCAAAGACTTCCTTGCCGATCACCACGCCGAAGATGATGCCAAGCGCGACCTGCCACAGCGGCGCCGAGGCCGGCAGGATCAGGGCATACAGCATCGAGGTGACCAGGAAGCCCTCGTTCACCTCATGGCCGCGCACGGTGGCAAAAATGACTTCAAAGATGCCGCCCGCAACCAGCGTCACGATGTAGATCGGCAGGAAATACAGGAGCCCGTGGGCGATGTTGGCCATCGGGTTGGCCGCATCCAGCGAGATGCCGAACATCTGCAGCAGGGCAATCCGCCAGCCAGTTGCCGCATCGGCCCCCAGCGCGGCAATTGCCGAGTTCGCCTGATAGCCGGTGTTCCACATGCCCCACAGGATGCAGGGGATGGTGGCAATCACCACATAGGTCATGATCCGTTTCATATCGACATATGAACGGGCATGCGGCGCCACCGAGGTGACGGTTTTCGGGGTATAAAGGAAGGACTCCACCATCTCGTAGACGGGGAAGAGCTTTTCGTACTTGCCCCCCTTCTCGAAATGCGGCTCGATCCTGTCAAAGAAGCTGCGCAATCCCATCCGGCTCAGCCCTCCTTTTCAATCTTGGCCAGGCAGTCGCGCAGCGCTTGCCCGTATTCATATTTGGCCGGGCAGGCAAAGCCGACGAGGCCCATGTCCTCTTCATCGAGCTCCAGCGCCCCCAGCGCCTGTGCGGTATCGGTGTCCATCACCAGCAGCGCGCGCAGCAGCTGCGTCGGCAGGTAGTCCTGCGGCATCAGCGTCTCGAAGGTGCCGGTGGGCACCATCGCCCGGCGGCCGCCGTTGAGATTGCTGGTCAGGCTGAACAGCTTGCGGCTGAGCGCCGAGCCGAGCACCGGCTGCACAGCGTATTTGCCGCCCATCGGGCGGATCCAGCCCAGCGGGATCTGCTTGCGGTCTTCCTCGATGATGGCGACCTGGCGGGCAAACCGGCCGAGGTACGCCAGCGGGCCCGCCGCCTGGCGGCCCGACAGGATCGAGCCGGAGATCACCCGCACCGGACCGTCCGAGGCGATCTCGCCGCGGGTCAGCTCATCGGTGGAGGCGCCCATGACGGTGCGGACCAGACGGGGGGAGCGCGCAGCGGGACCCGCCAGTGCAACCACGACACTGGGGTCCAGATGGCCGGTCATCAGCAGGCGGCCGATGGCGATCACGTCCTGATAGGAGATCGTCCAGACCCGATCGTCAGCGCGGACCGGATGCAGGAAGTGGATATGGGTGCCGGCCAAGCCCGACGGGTGCGGCCCGTCAAAAGCCGCAGCCTCCACGCCGGCAAGACCAGTGCCCGGAATGCTGTCGCCTGCCTTCTGGCACAGGAAGGTGGTGCCATCGGTCAGCAGCGTCAGCGCCTTAAGGCCGGCCTCGAACGCCTCAGCCGCGTCATTGATGATCACCGCGGCATCGGCAGCCAGCGGCTCGCTGTCCATCGCGGTCACGAAAATCGCTTCGGGCTTGCTGCCCGGCACCGGCAGTTTGGAATAGGGACGGGTGCGGAACGACGTCCACAGGCCCGCGGCGCACAGCTTCTCGGTCAGCCCCTCGGCAGTCTCGGCATTGCCGGTGGCGGAGAAATCGCGGCCCTTGTCCCCGGCATCCGACACCGCGATCACCACGCTTTGCAGCACCCGGCGGGCGCCGCGGTGGATCGCCACGACCTTGCCGGTCATGGGGGCGACCATCACCGCGTCTTCGGCATCCTTGTGGCAGAACAGCGGAGTTCCGCGCTGGACCTCCTCGCCTTCCTGCACCAGCATGCGGGGTTTCAGGCCCAGATAGTCGGGGCCAAGCACGGCCACCGAAGATATGGCGGGACCGGGGTGAATGACCTGCTCAGGCGCGCCTGTCACCGGCAGGTCCAGCCCCTTCCTCAAGTTAAATGTTTTCATATTTGCGCTACGTCCTTCCGAGGCCGATTCCCGTGGCGGTTCTTATCTGTTTCCGGCGGCAGTGACAAAGAAAACGCTGCCTGCCGTCGCTTTTGACTCTTGGTCAGCCGGGCACGGCCTTGCTTGCCGCGCGCACTCGAATCAAATTTGCCGCCGAATGGCAAGGCCGCCCCCCGGCAACCCCGCCAAAATTCCCCCGCGGACACGGCTTCTACGCCAGAATGCCGCATCCGGGGGCCGCCAATGCGTCAGAAACCGCAGCCGGAAACGGCAAGCTGCAAAACCTGCCTCTGATC
Source organism: Leisingera thetidis (assembly GCF_025857195.1). Taxonomy (NCBI): domain Bacteria; kingdom Pseudomonadati; phylum Pseudomonadota; class Alphaproteobacteria; order Rhodobacterales; family Roseobacteraceae; genus Leisingera; species Leisingera thetidis. The sequence goes on from NZ_CP109788.1 coordinate 274,947, forward strand.
CGGATCATTGATTCGCCGTCCAACAGCAAAAGAGCCCCGCCTGAGGCGGGGCTCCCGAAGAGGGTTTCGTGGCGGTCAGTCCATGAACCGCTTCGCGGCCGGCAGGTACTGCATCAGCAGGTAATAGGACACACCGGCAGGCAGCAGGCTGGCGTACCAGGAAACCCCTGAGAAGATCAGCGCCGCCGCGACACCCAGACCCATGGCAATCACCGCCGCCCAGTTGACGCCCTGATAGGGGCCGTTCTCGTCATAGAGCTTGTCCAGATCCAGCGTCTGCTTGCGCAGCACGAAATAATCCACCACCAGGATCGCAAAGATCGGGCCCAGGAAGGCGGAATAGGTCTGGATGAACAGGCTGAGACCGGCGGCGGATTCATCCTTCACCAGCTCCCAGGGGAAGGTGGCAAAGGCCAGCAGGCCGACGATCACGGCCGAGGTCTTGAACTTGATCTTGAAGATGTCCATCAGCGCATAGGCCGGCGGCACCACATTGTTCAGGATGTTGGTGGTCACTTGGGCAAAGGCGATGAACAGCAGGGTGATGATCAGCAGCGGCTTGTTGTCGACGGCGCTGGAGAACACCTTGATCGGATCCACCTCGCCCGTTGCACCGGACACCATCAGGCCGATCAGCCCCATGAACAGGGTCGCGGGCAGGATCGAGTTGGCATAGATCGCCACCTGGCGGACCGGGCCGACATTGCGGCGCAGCTCGCGCGAATAGTCCGACACGTTCAGCATCATGGTGCTGTAGATGCCCAGGAACAACATGGTCGCGCCCCAGAACGGTGCCCCCCAGGTGCCTTCGACATTGACCAGATTGGCCGAGATTTCCTCGCCGTATTTGCTGATCACGCTGAAGAACATGTAGACGAGCGAGCCGATGATGAAGACGGAGCCGATGTTCTCCAGCCACTTGATGCCATGGAATCCCAGCACCGACAGGCCGATCTGCAGCAGCTGGAAGCCGATGAAGAACACCACGATGTTGTCATATCCGAACATCGTCTCCGAAACCAGGTTCAGCGCCCCTGCCCCGATCCAGCTCTGGAAGCCGAACCAGACGATGGCCGGCACCGAGCGCACCAGCGCCGGCAGCCGGGTGCCGGCAAAGCCGAAGGCCGATCGCGCCTGCACCATGAAGGGGATGCCGTACTTGTGGCCCGCCTGGCCGTTGATCATCAGCGCCGCGCCGATCACGGTGCAGCCGATGGCGATGGCGACAAAGGTCTGCAGCAGGTTCAGCGTGCCCACCAGGCCGGAGCCGATGGTGAAGGTGCCGATCGACACGCAGCCGCCCAGCCAGGCAAACAGATAGGACCACGGATCCATGATCCGGGTTTCCTGCGGCGCCAGGCTCTCTTCGCCTACCCCCTTGCCGCTGTGATCCTCAATGCCGCCTTCGGCGACGGCTTCCATTTCCGCATTCATGGTCATTGTCTTCCTCCCTGACGATACCATTATTTCCGGTTCGGGCGCGCATAGGCGCCGATCTTGCTGGTCTTCAGGCCGCTGCCTGCCAGCGCCTCGATCATCCGCGTGGCTACGCTGACCCCGTCGATGACCGGAATGCCGGTCTCCTCGCTGAGCCATGCAGTGAGATCGGCCATGCCGGCACAGCCCAGAACCACGGCCTCGCAATGATCTTCCTCGATGGCGCGCAGGATCTCGGCGCGCACCTTCTCCCGCGCGCCGGAGCCTTCCTCTTCCAGCGCCAGCACCGGGATCGCGGCCGAGCGCACTCGGCGGCACTGATGGCTGAGGCCATAGCCGTGGATCAGATGCTCGATCACCGGCACCGACCGCGGCAGCGTGGTCACCACCGAAAACGAGGTCGACAGCATGCTGGCCGCTTTCACCGCCGCTTCGCAGATGCCCAGCACCGGACCGCTGGCCAGCTCGCGGCAGGCGCCGATGCCGGGATCGTCGAAACAGGCCACGACGATGCCGTCGACGCCCTGCTCCTCGGCGGCTGCGACCTGCGCCAGCAGACCCGGCAGCGACATCGCCTCATCGAAATGCCCTTCGATGCTGGCCGGCGCCCCGGCCGCGGTTGCGCCCAGAATGGTGACGCCGGGGCTGGCGGCGGCCTGCGCGGCCTCCACGATCTTTGTTGTCATCGACTCGGTCGAGTTGGGATTGACGACCAGGATTTTCATGCGCTCCTCCTTTGTTACCATTTATTGTTAACAATTTTTGATAACACGTCAATCCTAAGGGTTCCGGCAAGCCATTGCAAAGCGCCCCTCCGCTCCTTAAGTTGCGGCGATGCAGGAAAAACTTTTTTAGGTCCGATGAAGGATTCACCCGAAGATCTGATCGTGAACGCGATTCTCGACGCGATTGCGGAACAGCGCCTGCCGGCCGGAACCAAGCTGGGCGAACAGGCGCTGAGCGATCTGTTTTCCTGCAACCGTGCCAATGTGCGCCGGGCGCTGGCCTCGCTGGCGGCGCAGCAGGTGGTGGAGCTGCGTCCCAACCGCGGCGCCTTTGTGATCACCCCCTCCCCCAAGGAGGCGCGCGACATCTTCCAGGCCCGCCGCGCGATCGAGCGCACCATCGCCCGCCATGCCGCGGGCCGGGCGTCGGCGGAGGACATCGCCTTTCTGCGGGACAATATTCTGGAGGAAGCCGCCGCGCATAAAGCCGCCGACAAGCCGGCCGAGCTGCGCGCGTCGCGGCAGTTTCACATGCGGATTGCGCAGATCGCCGGCAATCTGGTGCTGGAGCGTTTCCTGTCAGAGCTGACCATGCGCAGCACGCTCATTCTGGGGCTCTATTCGCCCACCGGAAGCTCCTCCTGCGCCGAAGATGAGCACGACCGGATCGTCGATGCGCTGGAAGCAGGCAACACGGATGCGCTGGTCCAGCTGGCAGACCAGCACCTGCGCCATCTGGAGGAGGGGCTGAATTTCGATAAGCCGCCGGCCGCCCCGATGAGCCTCAAGGAACAACTGAAGGCACCGCGCAGCCCCGCCGCGGGCCGGTAGCAGGCGCCGATGACCGCGCCTGCCGGGCCTGTCAGGCGTCCCAGACCAATTGCGGGGCGCCCATCAGATCGCGGTCGACAGTGATCCCCAGCCCCGGCGCATCCGGCACCAGCACGCCGCCGTCCCGGACCGGCGCGTCGAATGCGGCCGTTGTCAGCGTCACCATATCGCGGCAGTCCAGAATGCAGCGCAGGGACCGTTCCGGCACCGTGGCACCCAGATGCGCAATGGCCGAGAACGCCACCACCGAGCCGACGGTATCCTGCACACTCACGGTCGCGCCCGCGGCCAGGCACATGTCCCGGTGCCGCCGCCCGTGGGTCAGCCCGCCCGCCTTGGAGATCTTGAGGCCGATACCGTCCGCCACGTCCTCCGCCAGCATCAGCGCGACGTCCTCATCCTGCTGCACCAGCTCATCCAGAATGATCGGCACGGTGCAGCGCTTGCGCAGCGACATGGTCTCGCGCCATGTGCGGCAAGGCGCCTCCAGCACGAAATCCAGCCCCTCGGGCAACATCCGCAGCATCCGCAGCGCGGCTTCCGGCGTCAGCCCGCCATTGGCGTCGACCAGAAAGAACTCCCCCGGCTGCCGGTCGGCCAAGGACGCGCGGATGCGCTCGGCGTCCAGCGCCGGGCCGCCCTCGGCATCCAGCGCGCCGATTTTCACCGAATGGCCCAGATAGCCCATCTGGCGGTGCCGCGCGACGCGGGCGCACATGTCCTCGGGACTGCCTGCATAGATCGAAGAGATCACCGGCAGGCGCTTTCCGGTGGAGCCTCCCAGCAACTCGCAGACCGGCAGGTTCACCGATTTGCCGAACAGATCCCAGCAGGCCAGGTCAATTGCGGATTTGGCGTGGTTGTGGCCCAGCAGCGCCTCGTCCATCGCGTCATTGATGCGGTCCATCTGCCGCGGATCACGGCCCAAGAGATACGGCGCAATCTCGGCAATCCCGGCCCGCGCCCCAAGGGCGTGCGACGCGATATAGGTGGCGCCGAACGGCGTGCTCTCGCCCCAGCCCTCCAGCCCGGTGTCGGTCTCGATCCGCACAAAGGACGCATCAAAGCTGCGGTACTCCCGCCCGCCCGACAGCATGTAGGTGCCGCCGGAATAGGGCAGGTCCAGCTGGTACAGTTCTATCTTCCTGATCTTCACGCGGTGACCTCCGGGATCATCAGCACCAGCTTGCCGGTGTGTTTCTTGCTCAGGAAGTCCTCCTGCGCAGCGGCAATCCCGCTCAGCGGATAGGTTTTGGCCACCAGCGGGCGGATGTCCCCGGCTTCGATGTAGGAGATCAGATTGGCGAACACCTCATCCTCCTGAAAGGTGCAGCCCATCAGGGTCAGATCCTTGAGATACAGCGTGCGCACGTCGATCTCGCTGATCGGCCCGGCGATGGCGCCTGCGGTGGCGTAGCGGCCGCCCCTTCGTAAAACGTCCATAAAAGCGGGCCATTGCTCGCCGGCAACCAGATCGATCACCACGTCGATGCTGCCCTCGCCCAGTTCCGCGCGCAGATCGGCGTTGCGGTCGACAACGCAGTCGGCACCAAGCGCCAGCACCTCGTCCGCCTTGGCGGCGGAGGACAGCGCAATCACCGTCGCACCGCGGCGCTTGGCCAGCTGCACGGCGGCAGAGCCAACCCCGCCGGACGCGCCTGAGATCAGCACGGTCTCGGCACCCAGCCCGACCCGGTGCAGCATGTTCTCTGCCGTCGAATAGGCGCAGGGGATCGAGGCCAGCTCCGCATCCGACCAATCGCAGTGCACCGCATGGGTCTCACGCGCCGGCGCCACTGCGAACTGGGCAAAGCCGCCATCGCATTCGCTGCCGAAGGTCCAGCACTCATAGGGGCGGTAGTCCACATAGGTACGCAGCATGTTGCGCACCAGAACCCGTTCGCCAATGCGGGCGGGGTCGACCCCCTCCCCCACGGCCGCGATGCGGCCGCAGGCATCGGCGCCCTGGATGCGCGGGAATTCCAGCGGCTTGCCGGACCAGCTGGCGTCATCATCATTGACGCTGTCAAAGCCGGTTGCGCCGCCGCTGCCGGTGTCCGCATCCACCGTCTTGGAATACCAGCCGATGCGGGTGTTGATGTCGGTGTTGTTGATGCCCGCCGCCGCGACGCGGATCAGCACTTCGCCGGGGCCGGGCTGCGGCACCGGCACATCGGTGCGATACTCCAGCTTCTCGATGCCGCCGTGGCCGGTCAGCAGGACCGCCGCCATTTTGCTGGGGATCATGCCCATGCCTCCCTTCTATGAAATTCTTTGGCCGGCCCTCCCCTGCCGGCCAAACAGACCGCTGTCCCCGCGGGGACAGCCGCCTGAAACTGTGTCAGGGCTCCAGCGGATGCGCCCGGCCCCGCTCCGCCAGCCGGCGGTTGAGCTCCCTGGTTTCCGGCAGCCCGGCCTCCAGCGCAAAGACAAAGGCATGGGTTAGGTAGAAACAGGCGGCGTTGATATCGCCTGCCGCCTCTGCCCGGTCACCGGCCAGCGTATAGAGCCGGACCAGCGCCGCGCTGTCCTTGTCCTCATGCGCCTGCAGCAGCGCGTGGTCGAGTTCTGCGCGCTCCATTCCTCAGCCCTTCAGCGAGATCGCGATGTTCTTGGTGCGCACATAGTTATAGAGCGCCTCCAGTCCCTTTTCACGGCCAAAGCCGGATTTGCCGACACCCCCGAACGGTGTGGAAATACCGCCCGCAAACCATTCGTTCACAAACACCTGGCCTGCGCGCAGACGGTTTGCCACACGGTGCGCCCGCGCCAGATCGCGGGTAAAGACGCCGGCCACCAGCCCGAACTCGGTGCCGTTGGCCATGGCGATGGCCTCGGCTTCGGTGTCGAAGGGCGTGAAGCAGGTGACAGGGCCGAATATCTCCTCCTGCGCCACGCGGCTGCTAGGGTCCACGTCCGCCAGAATAGTCGGCGCCATGAAGTAGCCCTCGCGCTCCAGCCGGGCACCGCCGGACGCCGCGCGCGCGCCGCTTTGGCGGGCAGTGGCGGTCAGGGTCTCAACGCCGTCGAGCTGGCGGGCCGAGATCACCGGGGTCAGGCCGGGGTTTTCCAGCCCGTGGCCGACGCTGAGGCCGTTTGCCAGCGCCGCGGCGCGTTCCACCGCCTCGTCATAGATCGACCGGTGCACCAGCACCCGCGACATGGCGGAGCAGACCTGACCGGCGTTGTAGAAGATGCCGCTTTGCAAGCTGGACATCAGCGTGTCGAGATTGGCGTCCTCGAACGCCACCGCGGCGGATTTGCCGCCGAGCTCCATCAGCGCCGGCGTCACCGGGCTGGCCGCCGCACGCAGGATCGCTTGGCCGGTCGGGACCGAGCCGGTGAAGACAATCTGATCCACCGCGGGGCTTTCCACCAGCCGCGCACCCAGTTCCGCGCCGATACCGTTCAGGATCGAGACCGCCCCCGCCGGGACTTCAGCGCGCTCAAGCGCCACACCCAGCATCGCCAGCGCCATCGGATCCAGTTCCGGCGATTTGATGATCACCGAATTGCCCGCCGCCATCGCAGGCGCCAGCGACCGCGCCGCGATCGACACCGGGAAGTTCCACGGCACGATCTGGGCGGAGACACCGTAGGGCTCATAGACCGTAAAGTCAGCGTAATCGGGGCCAAGCGGGATCGACTTGCCTTCGATCTTGTCGGCCATGCCGCCATAATATTCGAAATACTGCGCGGCCTCTTCGAATTCATCATGCGCAGCGCTCAGGCTCTTGCCGCTTTCCCGGCACAGCAAGTCTGCGCCCTCGTCGGCGATGCCCCGGATCTCAGCCGCGATGCGCTGCATCAGCTGGCCGCGCTTGGCGGGCTTCATGGCGGCCAGGTCGCCGCGCTCGAAACTTGCCCGTGCCGCCTCCAGCGCGCGGGCCAGGCTCTCCTCGCCCGCCAGCGCGCAGTCCGCCACATGGCTGCCGTTGCCCGGGTCCTCGACGGCCATGCGTGCACCGCCGTCGCCCTCGGCCCAGGCACCGGCCAGGAAATTCCTGGCCAGCCCGTCGTTCAGGAAAGAACTCATGCCGCGCGGCCCTTGGTCACCTGATCGGCCACCCAAGCGTGGAAGTTATGGGTCGGCCCGTCCATTGCAGGAGAGAAGCGCCCGCCGTCGAACAGCTCACCGTGGCGGCCCTTCTGCATGCCCTCGACGACAAAGACGTCTTCCTCAAAAACGGTCTTCCACAGCTTCGCGTTCTCGGTGCGCAGGTTTTCCAGCTCCGGCGTGTCCTCGTTGGACTTCGCATAGTAGAGCTCGATGTGCTCGACGGTGTTTTCGGTATCAACCGGCTCCAGAATGATCGCGAAAGCATGGTCGCGCTGCACGCCCAGCAGCACGTTCGGGTAGACGGCCACATATTCGCCGCCTTCGTCCCACTTGCTGCTGAGGCCTTCGAAATCCGGGAACACCGTGCCGTCCTCGCCCTTCATCTGGCGGTAGACCAGGGTGCCCTGGCCGGAATAATGCCCCGGCACTTCGATGTTGTAGTGGTCTTCCAGCCGGGAATAGCTGTTCAGCCCCGGATGCACCCACGGCAGGTGGTAGCTCTCGCAGTAGTTCTCGACCGCCAGTTTCCAGTTGGTTTTCACTTCCAGTGTGAAGCCGGAGTCTTCGCCGCCGTGAAAGACCGGGGTTTCGAATTCCTTCCAGCGCTCCAAGAGGCCCGCGTGGGCGTCCTCGAACTCCGGCGCGGTGCCGTCGACGTTGACAAAGATCACGTCGCGCCAGACGTAGGAGCGGATGCGCACCAGGCCCAGCTCGTCCAGCTTGATGTCCTCATGCTTGTTGTTGCCGGGGCCGCCCACATGCGGGGTGGAGACCAGGCGGCCGTTCAAGCCATAGCACCAGCTGTGATACGGGCAGCGGATGGCGCCGCGGATCTTGCCGGGTTTTTCGACCAGGATCATGCCGCGGTGGCGGCAGGTGTTCTGAAACACACCGACGGCGCCATCGGTGTCGCGCACGATCAGCAGCGGCATGCCGAGGAAATCGACAGGCTTGGCATAGCCCGGCTCCGGCACATCCTTGCCAAAGCCGATGCCGGACCAATTCTTGAACAGCACCGAGCGTTTCTCTTCGGCAAAGACGGCGGGATCGATGTAATGGGCGTTCGGCAGGCCGTTGGCCACGTTGACCGGAGCCATCACCGGGGCAAGCGTGTCATGCTTGTTCATCTGGGTCTCTCCAAACCTGGGAAAAGATGTGCGCGTTGTGCACCATTGAGGGGAGAGAGCAGATTCACTCAATATCAGAAAACTTCGCGCTGGCCTTAGCTGGATTCACCCGAACTTCGGCTCACCTCGTCAATCACCCAATTGCGAAGAAATCGGGCGGATTCCGACAGTTCCGCGTCGGGACGGCCCACCAGGTGGAACCCGTGCGGGGCGGCCAGCACATGCGGGCCGATCGGCACCAGCTGGCCCGCCGCCAGCAGCGGGTTCAAGAGCCGCTGCCAGCCCAGCACCAGCCCGACGCCGTCCTGTGCGGCCTGCAGCGCCACCGCATAGTTGTTGACCCGCACGCCCGGCGCGATGGGGCCGCCGTATCCCAGCTGCTGGAACCAGTCGGCCCAGGTGGTCCAGCTCTTGTCATCGGAGTCCAGATGCAAGAGCCGCTGCTGCGCCAGTTCCTCCAGCGCACAGCCGGTCAGGCGCTCTGCCAGCTCCGCATTGCCGACCGGCACCAAATGGTCGCGGTAGAGCTCGGTCTGTTCCAGCTTTGTGTCCCGCTCACGCCCGTAGCGGATGTAGAAATCCACATCCGGCATGCTGCGCAGCGGTCGGTCGTTGACGATCTGATTGACGTTCACATCCGGATGCTGCCGCCAGAACCGCACCACCGAAGGCGACAGCCACAGCGAGGCGACGGCGGAGGTGGAGCCGATGGTCACGGTGTCGCCGGTCTGGCGGTCGCGGATGGTCTTGAGGCTGAGGGATATCTTGGAAAAGGACGAGGCCAAGGTTTCAAACAGCGCCTCGCCCTCCTCCGTCAGCTCCACGCCGCGGTGCTTGCGCTGGAACAGCGGCACCTGCAGCTCTGCTTCCAGCGCCTTGACCTGATGGCTGACGGCGCCGGGGGTGACGGACAGCTCCTGCGCGGCGTTCTTGAAGCTCAGATGCCGGGCGGCGGCCTCAAATGCGGCCAGGGTGGTGAGCGGCGGCAGGTTGTAGTGGCGGCGGGACATCTGCGGTTCCTGGCTGGTGGCTCGGATGAAAGGGCTTCATTCCAATATGGGAAATGCAGCTTTGAAGGCCAGCAAAGAATTCGCCCCGCGCCCGCCGTTTTTCTGCAAGGAGTGAAGCTTCAAAAAAGGTTCCAGTGGAACGTTCTTTGAAGCGGAACGGCCATGAAAAATCGATTTTTCATGGCCGGAAACCGCGCCGGTTTCCGCCCGCCTAGCCGATCCGGCCGCGCTGCAGCATCGGCGTCACGCTGAAGGCGGCCTTGTACACCCGCGAGAAATGGCCGGGGCTGTCAAAGCCGCAGGACAGCGCCACATCGGTGACCGAGGCCTCGGTCTGGATCAGCAGGTTGCGGGCGCGTTCCAGCCGCATCTCCATGAAATACTTCTTGGGCGAGGTGTTCAGGTATTTGCCGAACAGCCGTTCCAGCTGGCGGGTGGAAATGCCGATGTCATCGGCAATCACCGTCGGCGACACCGGATCGCTGATGTGGTCGTGCATGATCTGGATCGCCCGCGCCAGATGCGCATTGCGCATGCCGTTGCGCGACTGCAGCGACACCTTCTGCTCCGCCGTGGCATTGCGCACCGCGTTATAGACCATCTGATCGGCCACCGCGACCGCCAGGTCATAGCCATGGGCGCGCTCGATCAGATGCAGCATCAGATCCGCGGTGGCAGTGCCGCCGGAGGCAGTCATGTGCTTTTCCTCCGCCACAAACACGCTGCGCACCAGGTTCACCTCGGGAAAGGCCTCCATGAAGCTGTCGTGGTAGTCCCAATGGATCGCCGCCTGCATGCCATTCAGGAACCCGGCCTCGGCCAGCACCCAGGCGCCGGAGCACAGTGCGCCGACCGCGACGCCGCGCGCCTTCTCCCGCCGCAAGGCCGCCAGCAGCGGCTTGGTCACATGGTTGCGCATATGGATGCCCGACAGGGCGAACAGCCGGTCGCATTTCGGGATCGCATCAAAGCCGTAGTGCACCAGCGTCACCGAGCCGTTGGAGCAGGTTGCGGTCTCGCCGTTTTCGGATCCGAACGACCAGTCATAGAGATCCTGGCCGCTGACCAGATTGGCGATGCGCAAAGGCTCCACCGCGCAGGAAAAGGCGAGGTGCGAGAATTCCTCCACCAGCAGAAAGGCAAAATGCTGCGTCTTTTTCATGGCTTGCCTCACAGGAAAACGGACTGCGCGAGAGCCTCCCCGCGCAGTCCCTGGCTACGGGTCTGCCCGCTATTACTTGGCCGCCGCGCGCGCCGTGTCCAGCCAGCCGTCATAGGCGGCGCGGTTGGCGTCGATCCATTCGGCCACGTGGCGGTCGATATCGTCCGAGCTGTCCTCGCCATCCGCCACCTTCTTGTTCTGGATGGAGACGTCATTGATGCTGATCTGCGCAACTTCGAACAGCTTGGCCGCCGCCGGGTTGGCGGCCAGGAATTCGTCCGTTGCCACGATGCGGATGCTGTCCACCGCAAAACCCAGGTCCTTGCCGTCAAATGTGGTCTCGGCCGTTGCCCCGCCGGGCAGCGAGGAATAGGGCACCGCCAGGAATTCCACGTCCTTGCCGGGCACCAGCGCGCCGGAGACCCAATAGGGGGTCCAGGTGTAGTACAGAACGTTTTCGCCGCCGGCATTGCGGGCAATGGTGTCGGCGATGATCGCGTTATACTCACCCTGGTTGTGGTTCACGGTATCGCGCAGGCCGAACTCGCTCAGTTGGTGCTCGATCACCCGCTCGCAGCCCCAGCCCGGCACGCAGCCCGCCAGATCGGCCTTGCCGTCGCCATCAGCGTCGAACCTGGCGGCCACCTCCGGGTCCTTCAGGTCGCCCAGGTTGGTCACGCCGGCGTCATAAGCCGCCTTGTTCACCAGATAGCCCTGCAGGGCGCCGTCGATCAGGTGGCCGACCTTCTCCAGCACGTCATCGCCGCCGGATTCCTGAAAGAAGTTGTCATGCAGCTTATTCCAGGACGCGGTGGTGAAATCCGCGTCGCCGGTTCCCAGCGCCAGGTGCATGGTCTGGGCCAGCACCTCTTCCGGCTCGGCCACGTCATAGCCGAGATCGCGCAGCGCCTGGAACACGATGCGGGCCTGGAAGAATTCCTCGACCGTCGGCTGGATCACCGGGCGCACGGTGACGCCCTCGCCCGGCATGTCCGCGGCCAGCGCAGCGCCTGCCAGCATGGTGGAGGCTGCCAGCGCAGCCAGAGCGGTATTCCTGAACATATGTAAGTCCTCCCTTGGATGTTCAGTTGAAAAAGACGGTCAGGTCCTGCCGGCCAGCCGCAGCACGGCGCCGACGGGGCCGCCCTGCCACCAGTGGCGGTGGCCGCGGTCGCGGCCGGACTGGCCCATTCCTTGCGTGATGCGGTCCAGAACGATGGCCAGGATCACGATGCCAAGGCCGCCGACCAGCGCCTTGCCCGCATCCAGCCGGCCCATGGCGCGCAGCACCTCGTTGCCCAGCCCCTTGACCGAGATCATCGAGGCGATCACCACCATCGACAGCGACAGCATGATGGTCTGGTTGACGCCGGCCAGGATGGTCGGGGTGGCCAGCGGCAGCTCCACCTTAAACAGGATCTGGCGCGGGCTGGCGCCGAAGGCGCGCGCCGCCTCCACCACCGATGCGTTCACCCCGCGGATGCCCAGCGAGGTCAGCCGGATCAGCGGCGGCAGCGCAAAGATGATCGTCACGATCACGCCGGAGACATTGCCAATGCCGATCAGCATGACGACGGGCACCAGATAGACGAAGGCCGGAATGGTCTGCATGGTGTCCAGCACCGGGCGCATCGCGGCCTCGAACCGGTCATTCTTACCGGCCAGGATCCCCAACGGCAAACCGATCAGGAAGCAGAGGATCACCGCCGAGACGACGATGGCCAGAGTGGTCATCGCCAGCCCCCAGGCTCCCGGCGACAGGAAGCCGAGCGCAAACATCGCAACGCCCACCAGAATCGCCACCCGGCGGCCCGCAGCCTGCCAGGCGATCAGCACCAGGATCGCCAGCATGATCAGCGGCGGCACCGCATTCAGCGCGGTGTCGATGCCGACGATCATCTCGTTGAAGAACTTCTTGACCGGCTGGATCAGCGCCCGGTTGGCAATTGCCCACTGCTTGACCCCGTCCGCCGAGTCCGCCAGCCCCAGATCAACCGAAGAAAACGGGTCGAGGATGCTGAAATTATTCTCTGCCATGGTGTTGCCTCCTCAGTGCTTCAGGCCGGCGGCGTCAGCGACATCGCCCTGGATGCCGCGCAGCAGGGCGTTCTTGGTCACCACCCCGACAGTGCGGCCATCGGATTTGACCAGCACCGGGTGCTGGCTCCGGACCGACAGATTCACCAGATCGTCGAGCGACTGGCCGGGATGCGCCTCGGGCCAGCCGTCCTTGTTGGCGGGGCCGTTCATCTGCTCGTATTGTTCGAACGGGGTCATGATTTTTGCGGCCGAGATCAGCTCCAGCTTGGAAATGCCCGCCACGAAATCGGCGACATACTCGTCGGCGGGGTTGGTGACGATGTCCTCCGGCGTGCCGACCTGCACCAGCGCGCCGTCCTTCATGATGGCGATGCGGTCGCCGATGCGGATCGCCTCGTCCAGGTCGTGGGTGATGAACAGGGTGGTCTTCTTCATCTCCGCCGACAGCGACATGAACTTGTCCTGCAGCTGGCGGCGGATCAGCGGGTCGAGCGCCGAAAACGGCTCATCCATCAAGAGGATCGAGGGATCGGCGGCAATCGCGCGCGCCAGCCCGACGCGCTGCTGCATGCCGCCCGACAGCTCATCGGGGTATTTCTGGTCCCAGCCGTTCAGGTCCACCGCATCAATCGCCCGCATGGCGTTGTCGCGGCGCTCCTTCACGTCGTGGCCGCGCACCTCCTGGCTGAAGCAGACATTCTCCAGCACGGTGCGGTGCGGCATCAGCGCCATGTTCTGGAACACCATGCCGATCTTCTCCGCCCGCACTTCGCGCAATTGCTTGGCGGACAGCCCGTTCACGTCCTGCCCTTCGATGAACAGCTGGCCGGAGGTCGGCTCGATCAGCCGGTTCACATGGCGAATCAAGGTCGACTTGCCGGAACCGGACAGCCCCATGATGCAAAAGATCTCGCCGCGCCCGACGGTAAAGGTTGCGTCCTGCACCCCCACCACGCAGTCGAACCGGTCGCGCACTTCCAGCTTTCCAAGCCCCTGTTCCTGAACGGCTTTCATCGCTTCATCCGCGCGGCGGCCAAAGATCTTCCACAGATTGCGGCAGTCGATCACCGCCTCGTCCGGTTGCGTTGTCACCTGTTCCCCTCCTCCGAAAACTTTCTCCGCATACAGCATATTTTTCCTCTGTACACAAATTGTATTTTCTCCTAACACAAAATGAGCAATCAGGTTGCACAGACCTGTGCCGCCAGGCATCCTGCCCGCACAGGTTCAGATGCAACGATGGAGACTGAGATGAAGGACGCGTCCAAAAGCAGGAAAGCAGCGCTTTATGGCCATTTGAAAACGGCCATCATGACGCTTGGCCTGCGGCCGGGCGCGGATCTCGACGAATCGAAGCTGTCGGAGGAGTTCGAGCTGTCCCGCACCCCGCTGCGCGAGGTGCTGCGCCAATTGGCGGGCGAGGGCTATGTCGACTTGCGGGAAAACCGCGGTGCGCGGGTCAGCGAGATGTCGCATATGACCCTGCGGGACTTCTTCCTGGCCGCGCCGATGATCTATGGCGCGGTGCTGCAGCTGGCGGCCAAGAACGCCACCGAAGGCCAGATCGCCGAATTGAAAGCAGCGCAGGAGGACTTCAAGGCCGCCCTGCGCAGCGGCTCGGGTGCGGAACGGGCCATGGCCAACAACCGCTTCCACGAGATCACCGGCGAGATGGCCGACAACATCTATCTCGCCCCCTCCTTTCAGCGGCTGCTGATCGATCATGCCCGCATCGGCATGACCTTCTACCGCCCCCAGGACCGCCAGATGGCGGAAAACCTGGGCGAGGCCAGCACCCAGCACGACGCCATCATCGCCGCCATCGAGGCGGGGGACGAGGCGGCGGCGGGGCAGCTGGCAATTGACCATTGGAACCTGTCGCGCGACCAGATCGAGCTGTTCGTCATGCCCGCCGGGCTTGACGTGCCGCTGGGTTCGGTGGCGCGCAAAACCCCTGCATGAGGACCCAGATGACCCCGATTCTCCGGTTTGAGGGGATATACACCCCCGTCGTGACGCCCCATTTCGAGGACGGCAGCATCAATTGGGACGCGCTGGCCGATGTCATCGAGTACCTGATCGAGCACGGCGTGCACGGGCTGATCTCCGGCGGCTCCACCGGCGAGAACTATGCCCAGACCGTCGAGGAGCGCATCGCACTGGCCCGCTTCACCCATGAACGGCTCAAGGGCCGGCTGCCGCTGGTTGTCGGCACCGGCGCCATGCTGACCAGCGATTCCATCGTGCTGGCGGAGGGCGCCAAGGACATCGGCGCGGATTCGATCCTGCTGGCCTCGCCCCCCTACTCGGTGCCGACCGACCGCGAAAATGCCCTCAATGCGCTGGCCATCGACAAGGCCGCTGACCTGCCGGTGATGCTCTACAACTACCCGCACCGCACCGGCACCATGATGGGCGAGGAGTTCCTCGACCGCGTCGGGCGCAGCCGCAACTTCTGCGGCATCAAGGAAAGCTCCGGCGATATCAACCGGGTGCACCTCCTGGCCCGCGATTATCCGCACATCCAAATGGGCTGCGGCATGGACGACCAGGCGCTGGAATTCTTTGCCTGGGGCGCGCCCTTCTGGGTTTGCGGCGGCTCCAACTTCCTGCCCGCGGAACACGTCGCGCTCTATAAGGCTTGCGTGGTGGAGGGCAACTTTGCCAAGGGCCGCCGCATCATGTCGGCAATGATGCCGCTGATGCGGGTGCTGGAGCAGGGCGGCAAGTTCATCCAGACCATCAAGTACGGTGTCACCCTGAACGGCATCGAAACCGGCCCGATGCGCGCGCCGCTCAAAGGTTTGAACAAGGACGACAAACGCGCATTGGAGCAAGTCGTGCGCGTGCTGAAACAGAAAATCGCAGATATTCAGGCGGAGGGCTGACCCATGACGCTGCTTACTCAGGACGAATACACATCCATCGCCGCCAATCTGGACTTTCCCACGGGTGCGTTCATTGACGGCAAATTCTGCCCGGCCGCGTCCGGCAAGACCTTTGAGACCGTGAACCCGGCCACCGGCGGGAAACTGGCCGATATCGCGGCCTGCGGCGCTGCGGACGTTGATTTTGCGGTCGAAAAGGCGCGCGAGGCTTTTGACGATGGCCGCTGGTCGAAACTGCACCCGTCTGCGCGCAAGGACGTGCTGATCCGCCTGTGCAAACTGATGACCCGCAACGCCCGCGAACTGGCGGTGATGGAAAGCCTCGACAGCGGCAAGACCATCTATGACTGCGAAACCGTCGATGTGCCGGAAACCATCCACTGCCTGAAATGGCACGCCGAGGCCATCGACAAGATCTATGATCAGGTGTCTCCGGCGTCGGACGATCACATCGCCTTGGTGGTGCGCGAGCCCATCGGCGTTGTGGGGCTGGTGCTGCCCTGGAACTTCCCGCTCTTGATGCTGGCATGGAAAATCGGCCCGGCGCTGGCCGCGGGCTGCTCCGTGGTCGTGAAACCTGCTCAAGAGACCACTCTGACCGCGCTGCGGGTGGCAGAACTGGCGATGGAAGCCGGCCTGCCCCGCGGCGTGCTGAACATTGTGCCCGGCGGCGGTGCCGAGGTGGGCGAACCCATCGGGCGGCACATGGACATCGACATGGTCTCCTTCACCGGCTCCACCGTGACCGGCAAGCGCTTCCTGACCTACTCGGCGGAAAGCAACGCCAAGGAAGTGGTGCTGGAGATGGGCGGCAAGAACCCCGCCATCGTGATGGACGACGCCGAGAATCTGGACCGCGTGGCCGCCCACATCGTGAACGGCGCCTTCTGGAACATGGGGGAGAACTGCTCTGCCTCCTCCCGCCTGATCGTGCACAAGGACGTCAAGGCAGAGGTGCTGGAGCGCATCGCGCACCATGCCAAACAGTGGAACGTCGGCGACCCGCTGGACCCGGAAACCCGCATGGGCGCGCTGGTCAGCAAGGCGCATTTCGACAAGGTCTGCGGCTATCTGGAGCAGGCGGAAAACGTGGTTCTGGGCGGCAAGTCCTACGACGGCGCCTTTGTCGAACCCACCGTGGTCGAGGTGCCCGGCAATGACGCCACCCTGGCGCGGGAAGAGATCTTCGGCCCGGTGCTGTCGGTGATCGAGGTCACCGGCTTTGACGAGGCCATCCGCATCGCCAATGACACGCCCTACGGCCTGTGCGCCTCGCTCTTCACCGCCAACGCCAAACGTGCGATCCGCGGCGCGCGGGCCATCCGGGCCGGCACGGTGACGGTGAACAGCTTTGGCGAGGGCGACATCTCCACGCCGTTTGGCGGCTACAAGCAGTCGGGCTTTGGCGGCCGCGACAACTCGGTCCATGCCCACGACCAGTACACCCAGCTGAAAACCATCTGGATCGACCTGGCCGACGACGCAGACGAGGCCGTGGATTGAGCGCCTACACTGCCAAACGACTGCCCCGGCAGACCGGTGCGGCGGGATGGAATGCCATCCTGCCGCCGCAGGCCGCCCTGCCGGTGCTGGACCACGATCTGACCGCCGATGTGACCATCATCGGCGGCGGCTTTGCCGGCCTGTCCGCCGCCCGCCGCCTGCACCAGCTGGACCCGTCGCTGAAGGTGGCGGTGCTGGAGGCCGGACAGTTCGCCGAAAGCTCCGCGGGGCGCAATTCCGGATTCATGATCGACCTGCCGCATGATTTGTCATCTGACAATTACGCAGGCGACGCGCTGGACGCGGACCGGGCGGCGATTGCCTTCAACCGCATGGCCATCGATTTCGCCAAGGGCGTGGCCGAGGACTGCGCCCTGCCGCAGGAGATGTTTGATCCCGCAGGCAAGATCAACGCCGCCGCCACCACGGCGGGCGACAGGCACAATCGCGATTTCGCCACCCATCTGGAGCGGCTTGGGGAGCCGCATCAGCTGCTGAGCCGACAGGAGATGCAGGAGCTGACCGGGAGTGCGCATTACACCTCCGGCCTTTATGCGCCAGGCACGGTGATGATCCAGCCCGCCGCCTATATCCGGGCGCTTTCGGCGCATCTGGCCGGGCAGATCAGCGTGTTCGAGACCTCCCCCGTCACGGGGTTTGCGAAACAGGGGAACGGCTGGCTGGTCAGCACGCCCAAGGGCCGCGTTACCACCGGCACCGTGATCCTGGCCAACAACGGCCACCTGGAAAGCTTCGGTTTCTACCAGCGCCGCCTGATGCACATCTGCCTTTACGCCTCGATGACAGAACGGCTGACGGAGGAGCAGGTCAGGCGGCTCGGCGGCGCATCCCGCTGGTCGGTGACGCCCGCGGACCCGATGGGCACATCGGTGCGGCGGATTTCCGGCTCCTGCGGCGACCGGATCCTGATCCGCACCTGCTCCAGCTTCCACCCCGGCATCGAGACCAGCCCGATGCGGCTGCGCAACGCGGGCTGGGTGCATGACCGCAAGTTCAAGGAACGGTTTCCGCAGCTGGACGGCGTGCGGATGGAGCACCGCTGGGCCGGCATGCTGTGCCTCAGCCGCAACGGATCAGCGGCCTTCGGGGAGCTGGACCGGGGCGTTTACTCGGCCTGCTGCCAGAACGGCCTGGGCATTGCCCGCGGCACGTTGCAGGGCATCGGCGTTGCGGAGCTGGCGGTGCAGGGCGGATCGGACATCGCCAGCCGCTTCCTGGCGCAGCCGATGCCGCCCAAGCTGCCGCCGGAACCCTTTGCCTCGCTTGGAGCAAACACCTACCTGATGTGGAAGGAATGGCGCTCCGGGAAGGAATAGAGGGCGGGAGGGGGCCCTGCCCCCGGCCTGCGGCCTCCCCCGGAGTATTTTTGCAAAGGTGAATAGGGTTTAGGTCCAGTTCCCTTTCGTTTTAAGGCAGGCTGAGCTTTGCCATCCTTCCGCCATCGACGGTATAGATCTGGCCGGTGATAAAGCCCGCATCTTCTGAGGCCAGGAAGGCCACCAGCGCCGCCACGTCCTCCGGCTTGCCGGTGCGCGCAACCGGGTGGATGCGGGCGATGCCGCGGCGGAAGGCCGCCGGGTCGGGCATCGCTTCGATGAAATCCAGGTTCAGCTCGGTGTCGATCCAGCCGGGCGCAACAGCGTTGCAGCGGATGCCCTCGGGCCCGTGATCCACCGCCACCGCTCGGGTGAGGCCGTGCAGCCCTGCCTTGGCGGCGCAATAGGCAGCATGGCCGGGGTTGCTGCCCAGCCCCTCGATCGAGCCGGTGTTGACGATGCTGCCCTTGGTCCTGCGCAAGTGCGGCAGCGCCGCCTGGATCATCAGGAAGGGCGCGGTCAGGTTGACCGTCAGAGTGCGCTGCCAATCGGCGAGGGACATGTCCTCAACCCGCACCTCCTGCATCATGCCGGCGTTGTTGACCAGCACGTCGATCCCCCCTGCCCTGCTGATGACTTCCGCCACGACCTCGGCCGGGCTGTCCGGATCGGTGAAATCGGCGGGGAGGCCCTCGAACTCCGCATCCGGTCCCCGCTGCGCGGTGAAAACGCGGGCGCCTTCATCGCGCAGGCGCCGCGCAATCGCCTGGCCGATGCCGCTGCGCCCGCCGGTGACCAGCGCCACCTTGCCCTGAAACCGGTTCATGACACCGGTTTCCCGCCGTTCACCTCAACCAGCGCGCCGCACATGTAGCGCGCCGCATCGGAGGCCAGGAACAGCACCACATCGGCGATATCCTCCGGCTCGGCGATCCGGCCCAGCGGCACCGATTTGCCCAGCTCCGCCACCGCGGTATCCGGGTCAAAGCCGCGTTTCGCGAACCCGGTGCGCAGCATCGGCGTGTTCACCTCATTCGGGCAGACCGCGTTGATGCGGATACCCTGATGGGCGTGGTCCATCCCCATGCATTGGGTCAGCGAAGCAATCGCCGCCTTGGTCATGCAGTAGAGCGCATGGTCCGGCCCCGGGTTCCTGCCGCCCCAGCAGGACGACGTGTTGACGATGGCGCCGCCGCCCGACCGCGCCAGGATCGGGATCGCGGCGCGGCAGATGCGGAACGGCGCCTCGACATTCACCCCCATCGACAGGTGCCAGTCGGCATCCGAAGTTTCGGTCACCGCACCGCGGGTGATGACGCCTGCGTTGTTGATGACGATGTCCAAGCCCCCTAGCGCCAGCTGCGCCGCCTGCGGCAGCGCGTTGGCATAGTCTGCGTCCAGGAGATCGCCCGGCAGATGCGCCTCGGCCTCGGCTGTGCTGGTGTCGCGGTCTGCCACGGCGACCTTGGCGCCCGCGGCGCGCAGGCGCTGGACGATGGCGGCACCGATACCGCCCGCAGCCCCCGTGACCAGAGCGCATTTTCCCCGAAATTCCATACTGTTCTGTCTCCTTTAGAACGAGGCCGCCGGGGCGCCGAACAGGCTTTCGTCCGGGATGATGCCCAGACCCGGCCCTTGCGGCACGTTGATATGGCCGCCCTCGATGCGGATGCCGTTCTCCGCGTCGTAATTGCCCTCGATATACGGCGCCGCCAGCCAGACGCCTTCCAGCAAGCCGGGCTTCACGGTGGCGCCGATATGGGTGCAGGCGGCGGCGATGATGTCGCCGCCCCAGCTGTCATCGCAGGTGTGCGGCAGGTTGCGCGCCTCGCAGATATCGCGGAAGGCGCGCATCGGCTGCAGGCCGCCGAGGCGGGTGAGCTTCATGCCGAAGCCGTCGACCAGCCCGGTGCCGGCCGCGGTGATCACCGTGTTCAGGCTGGTGCTGTTTTCATCCATGTAGAGGCCATGAGAGATCTGCGGGCGGATTTTCTGCAGATCTTCCAGCGTGTTGCAGGGCTGCTCCAGGATGAAGGGGATCTGCGGGCATTCGCGGCTGACACGCAGCGCGTCGCGCGTGGTCCAGCCGCGGTTGCCGTCCACCGCCAGCCGCATGCCAGAGGTGCCGATCTTCTCCCAGACCTTGCGGATGGTTTCGATGTCCAGCTCCACCGGCCGTCCGCCGACCTTGACCTGCAGGCGGGGATAGCCCTCGGCCAGCTTCTCGGCGGCCAGCCGGGCGATGTCGTCCGGGGCGCCGACGCCGGTTGCGTAATAGGACGGCACCCGGTCCGTGGCCGCGCCGCCCAGAAGCTCCGAAACACTGACGCCCAGATGTCGGCCCAACAGGTCATGGGCAGCGATGTCGATGGCAGCCTTGGCGTAATTGTGGCCATTGAGCAGCCCGTCCATGCGCCGGTGCAGGGTTACCGGCGCCACCTCGGCGCCGATCAGCCCCTCGGCCATCGTCATCAGCGCCGCGCGGGCGCCGCCGGCGTGGGAATCGGCGTAAGTAGGCCCCACCGGGCAGGTCTCGCCCCAGCCCGTCAGCCCGTTGTCGGCCACCAGTTTCACCAGCGTGGTGTCCAGCGCCCAGACCTCGGCATTGGCCATGGTATAGGGGCCGTTCTTCACCGGCAGATCATGCTGATAGATATGGATTTCTGCGATTTTCATGTGCGTGCCCTGTTGGAAAAAAGGCCCGCCCTCTTTCGCAGGGGCGGGCCAGTCGGGGGAGGAAAGATCAGTAGCTCTGGTTCAGCTCGTCCGCGGCGGGGATTTCCCGCTCGCGCCGCGCGATATAGTCCAGCAGCGCTTCGTTCCTGGCCTCGTCCAGCTTGGGTTCCTGGTACTCGGACAGCAGCTTTTTGGCGCGATTGAGAGCGCGTTCGGTGATTTCGACGCTGCCCTCGGCCTGCCATTGCTCGATCGAGTTGTTGTCGAACAGCTCCGGCATGAAGAACGCCTCCTGGAAATTCTCCTGGGTATGCGGGTGGCCCAGATAGTGGCCGCCGGGGCCGACATCGGGCACGGCCGAGAGCGCCTGATCGAAATCGTGCCATTTCGGCCCTTCCGCCATCCTGTAGGCCATCGCGCATTGTTCGGCATCGACGATGAACTTGGCCACCGAGCAGTGCATACCGGCCTCGTTCCAGCCCGCCGAATGCCAGATGTAGTTGGCGCCGGCATGCATCACTGCCGACAGGGTGGTCGCCGATTCGTAGCCCGCCTGCGCGTCAAACGTCTTGGCCCCGCCCAGCGTGTTGGAGGTCCGCCACGGCACCCCGTAATAGCGCGCCATCTGGCCGATCATGAAGTTCATCAGGCTGATCTCCGGCGTGCCCGCCATCGGCGCGCCGGATTTCATGCTGACGGTCGACAGGTAGTGGCCATAGATCGCCGGCGCGCCCTTGCGGATCACCTGGGTATAGGCCAGCGCGCTCAGCGCCTCGGCATTGAGCTGCGCCACCGTGGCCGGAACCGAGGCCGGGGTGTTGGCGCCGCCCAGCACAAACGGCGAGCACAGAACCGGCTGGTTGCGCTTGCAGAAGGCGCGCATGGCGCCCAGCATGGTCTCATCCCAAACCAGCGGCGAGTTGCCGTTGCAATTGCCGGTGGTGACCGGGTGGTCCTCCAGGAAATCCTCGCCGAACAGGATCGCGCACATCTCCATCACGTCCTCGGCGTTCTTGGGGCTGGTGGTCATGCCCATGAACGTCTTGTCGGAGTATTTCATCGACGAATAGGTGATGCGCAGATGGCGCTGGCTGATCGGGTGATCATAAGGTTCGACGATGTGGTGCGCCGAGGAATGCAGGGCCGGCATCATATGCGCCAGCTTGTGGAACATCGCCAGGTCGTCCAGCATCGGGTTGCGGCGCACGTCATCAAGGTCGCGCAGGAAGGGCGCGCCTGTCATCGGCACAAAGATCGAATGCCTGCCGCCCAGGCGGACATTCTTTTTCGGGTCGCGCGCGTGATAGGTGAAATCGCTGGGGATGGTCTTGATCAGCTCGCGCACCAGGCCGCGGTCGAGATAGACCAGCTCGCCCTCGACCTTGGCGCCGGCGCGTTTCCAGTCCTCCAGCGCGATGGGGTCGCGGAACTGAACGCCAACGTTTTCCAGTATGTCCATCGACGCGGTGTCGATCATTTCGACCTGGGCGCCGTCCATCACCTCGCACAGGGGGATGTTGCGGGCGAGGCCCGGCAGCATGTCGAACTTCGGGGCGGTGCGCAGGGCGCGGCGGGCAGTGCGGCCGCCGGAGCGTGCGCGGGGGGCAGTGGCTTGCTCAGTCATGGCAGAGGTCTCCTTTGACGGCGAGTTTCCCCGAATGAATGCGGTTTCACCTGCAGGATTCCGAAATACGGTTGCAAAAACCGACATTCCATCCGATGGAACCGGCTTGGGCTGGCAGGGCAGCGGCCGCAGACCGCTCCCGGCACCGGCGTTCAGCAGCGGCGGCCGCCTGATTGCACCGTTATTAGACCCTGTTACGGCAGAATCCGCCGGGCGGTCCGGGCTGACGCGACCCGCCCGGCCCCAGCCGTAGCGGATCATGCACAATGAGGCAGAGATTTTTCGCCGGACGCAAGGAAGGAGCTGCGGCTGTTCAGCGCCGGCGAGGCGGCGGAAATGCTGGGCATTTCCCCCAGCTTCCTGCGCAAGCTGCATTTTGACGGCAAATTCCCCGAGGTGCACACCGCGAGGGCGACAAGGTGCGGGTTCTGTCCTTCCTGAACTTCAATGGCTCGCTCAGTCAAGATCGTGTGGATCCGGCAAGGAACCACTTCCAGAAGGTGTTCGAGGAACTCCCAAGCCGTCCGCCGGTCGGCCTTTCCGGCCAGTTGGGTGACTGCGAACTTGCTGGTCCGGTCGATGGCAACGGAGAGATAGAGCTTTCCTTCGGCTGTCTGCACTTCGGCGATATCCATGTGAAGGAAGCCAATGGGGTAGCGCTTGAAGCGCTGACGCTTGGGCTTGTCCTCTTGGACATCCGGCAACCGTGAGATCCCATGCCGCTGAAGACAGCGGTGCAGCGCTGACCGGGTCAGGTGCGGAATGGATGGTTGCAAGGCGTATAGGCAATCATCCAGCGGCAGGAGCGTGTGCCGACGGAAAGCCACCACCAATGCCTCCTCAGCCTCGCTGAGAACGGTCGACCGAGGCTCCTTCGGACCGGTCTTGCAATCCTCGGCCGTCTCGCGCTTGCGCCACTTCGCGGCCGTCTTCGGGTTGATACCGAGGTCCCGGCTCAACGCTGCGGTCGAAGCTTGCGGTCGCTGTATTGCGGCTCGGATGGCGTGCGTGCCCTATCGGCAGATTGCTCCGCAATCGCCTGCCGGGTGTGCGACCAAGAGCCCGCCATCCGCGCTCATTCAAGTCTCGCGCTAAACCGAGACTTGAATGAATGGAACCATTGGGATGAGGACACAATACAGCAGCGCGCTGAAGTGCTTTTCAAAGCAGCCCGGCGCGTCTGGATTGCTCCAATCCGACGGAAAGGCTTTTCCAAGGCTTCATATACTACTAATGAAAACAACAATGGATCGCGATCTGGAATGCCAGAAGATGGTACGCGGTGTGAATTCACCTACGGCAGTCAAGTGCATCGCGGGATCATCAAGGACAGTCAACTTTTCGTTGAAGGATACAGCACATGACGTGCTCCCCGCAGAGTCCGCGGTTATTAGTTCGCCCTGTTCAGGGTTTGGTCCTCTACTGACCGTTGGTGATACTCCCACGGGGTGGGCCCGTCGAGGCTCGTATGCGGGCGATGGTGATTGTAATCGTCACGCCAGGCCGCGATCAACTCTCGGGCGTGGCGCAGGCTGGCGAACAAGTGCTCGTTCAGGCACTCGTCCCGGAGGCGGCCGTTGAAGCTTTCGACAAAGCCGTTCTGCATGGGCTTGCCTGACGCGATGTAGTGCCACTCGACCTTCCGGTCTTCCTGCCATTTCAGAATGGCATTCGACGTCAGTTCGGTCCCGCTCGCCATTGTCCTCGGACCAATGGCGGACAAAGCTCGCTCGCTGACCACCATGCAGGGATAGCCACGCGTTCGGGCGATATTATCGAGCTCACGGGCAACCCGCTGGCCGGAGAGCGAGGTGTCCACGACCGCGGCCAGGCATTCCCGGCTGAAGTCGTCAATGACGCAGAGCACCCGGAAACGGCGGCCATCCCTTGCCCGGCAGGGCATTGCGCAGCAATGTCCCGAGAGGCGGACAAGCGGTCCGAGACGAAGTCCAGCGACCATCTCTGGTTCGGCCCTTGCGGGATCGCCCCTCTCGGCAGCATGCTGCGCATGCGCCTGCCGGGCAGTGATGAGCGCACGCGTCCCAATGACGCGTTTTCGCCCGCCGCGCTTGCGCACGCTCAGCCCCTCTTCGCGGTAGA
The DNA here is from genome assembly GCF_025857195.1 of Leisingera thetidis. Classification (NCBI taxonomy): domain Bacteria; kingdom Pseudomonadati; phylum Pseudomonadota; class Alphaproteobacteria; order Rhodobacterales; family Roseobacteraceae; genus Leisingera; species Leisingera thetidis. Next base: position 299,467 of record NZ_CP109788.1, read on the forward strand.
TCCGGTAGAGCGCTACACCCTACAAACGATCCCCCGGATCGTCTGCCTTACGGGCTTCGATCCAGTTCACCTTCCAGCCCTCGCGGCCGAGCAGCAGGTGCAGCCGCCCCTCTCATGGTTTGCAAGCAAACCACTGCCGGGCAGTGGATAGCCGAAGCGCCGCCGTTCGCTGGACAGCTCCTTCAGCCTCTCTCGCAACTCGGCGTCCGCAGGCCTGGTTGATCCACGCCGATGGACGCGCGGATCGATCCCGGCCAGGGCCCAGGCCCGCCGCTGGTTGTAGTTCTTCTCTGTCATGGCCCAGTCCACGGCTCTCCGCCTTGCACCGGGCCTCAAAAGGGTTCGCAGGCTCACTCGAACGCATGGCGTTCGCCTGCTGCCATTCCCAGCATCTCTTTCAGCGTTGCCACATCAAGCATGTGCTCGGCCAACATCTTCTTGAGCTTGGCGTTCTCGACCTCCAGAGCCTTCAGCCTCTTGGCCTCGGACACTTCCATGCCGCCATACTTCGAACGCCTTTTGCAGAAAGTGCCATCGCCCCCTCTCGGGACATTGCTGCGCAATGCCCTGCCGGGCGGTGGATGCCGTGCTTCCGGCACAGTTCCTTCGCCCCCATTCCGGCCTGGTGCTCCTTCAGGATGCCAATGATCTGCTCTTCGCTGAAACGGCTTTTCCGCATCGTCTGTCTCCTCGCTTGGAGAACAGGCTAACTTCAAATCGCGGACTTTTCAGGGGAGCACGTCCGGTGGACTGCCATTCCCCTGCCAGTTCGTTGAAATATTAAAACTTCGCGAGCGATATCCTGCGGGCACTCGACAGTCTGAAGCCAACAGGAGCATACTTCGGTCTTAACAGGAACCTGAAGGCTCAGAGCTCACTTGCCAGGGCGAGTTCCAGAGCTGTCTTGGAAAGAAGAGCCGTTATGTTCAAGAGCAATCGACATGTTTGAGGTCCCCAGAGAGGATCTTCTCAAACCTTTTGCAAGGACCCCGGCCGCGAGCCTCATCACCATCGAGGCTCCGGCGGGCAGCGGCAAGACCACCCTTCTGCGTCAACTCCGGGAGCAACTTTCGTGCCGGGGCCTGCGGCAGGTTCATGTCCAGCCCGGGGCCGACACCGACGAACCGGATTTGCTGCAGAATCTCCTGGATGCCATCGGCGTCAGCGGACTGAGCGCAGAACTCGAGCTGCCGCATCGCGATGACGCATTCGAAACATTTACAGACCGTTTCGTTCAGGAACTAACCTCCCTTGCGGGGCACACCTTCGTGATTGTCGACGATTTTCACCGCTACAAGTCGGCATCTGCGATAAAACTCCTCACCACCCTTGCGCATCTGGAGCCACGGCCGCCGGTCACCATCGTTGTCGCATCGCGGGCTGCATGCGATATTCCGGTGTCGGCTCTGCGATTGCGAGGACGGCTCGTTGAACTTGATCAGCGCAGCCTGAAGTTTTCGGAACGCGAGGCAAATGCTCTTCGCGAAATGGCCGGCACCGGCCTCGACAAGGCCATCTGGACCGCGTTCTGGAAAAAAGTGGACGGATGGGCCGTCGCGCTGCAACTTGCCTTGATCCTCCTGCGGGAGCGCAAGATCGGCATCTCCGACCTGCTGAATTTTTCCGGAACGCAGCGGGAAATGGCGTCCTATCTGTCGCAATTGATCGTCGACGGCGCCTCGGAACAGGACCGGGCCCTCCTCTATACCGCAGCCGCCTTCGACAGTCTCCGGCCGGATGTCACCGGGGCCGTCCTGGGCCGCGCACGGGCCGACCGCTTGCACGATCTGATCGCAACCCTTGCGCTGCCAACCGAAATCGCCGGCAAGCAACCCGGAGAGATCCGTTTGCATGGCGTGGTGTCGGAGTTTCTGAAGGCGCGTGCGCAGAGCAAGCGGGTGGACATGCGCGCCCTGCAGGCAAACGCCGCCGCGTTCCTTGAATCCTCCGGCGAGTGGCGCAAGGCTATTCGCTACGGCCTGTCCACGGGCGATCTTGCCCTTGCCGCGGGCATCGCGGAACGGGGCGGCGGGTGGCGCTTGGTCTACAGGGGCGAAGAAGGCACGCCACGCCAGTTCCGGGACTTGGCGAAAATGCCCCGCGAACTCTATGGCAATTACCCTCGGACGGTGCTGGGCCTGTCTGTGTCAGCCGCAAAACGAGGCGAGATCGACCTGGCGCTCGACCTTCTGGAGAAGATTGCGGCAGTTGCGGACCCGGCGGACCTGGCTCTAGCAGCAGAGCTGAGGCTCATCAGCGCCTTGATGGATCTCTACAGTGATCGCCAGACATCGCCCGAGGCCATCGAGCAATTGGAAAAGGACATTTCCAAGGACACCGAGGTGGATGCCGTTCGGCTTGCCTTGACACAGAACCTTCTGTGTTTCTGTTCGCTGCAAGCTGCGAATTTCAAGGCAGCGATTCACTATGGACGGCTGTCGGTTGCTGCATTCCGTGACGCGCGGTCGGATTTCGGTGCGGCTCACCTGCCCTTGCACATCGGGCAGGCAGAATTTTTCGGGGGGCAGATGGACAACGCACGCGCCACGCTCCAGCAGCATTCCGAGCATTGCGTTGAAGAACTGGGAGCGACAGCGGATCTGACCCTGATGACCCAGGCCCTGCTGTCAGAGACCATCATCGAACAGGGCGCAAATCCCCCGGACAGGGCATTCCTGCGCGAGGCGTTCATCCGGCTGGGAAAACGGGACAGCTGGTTTGATCCACTGGCCTCGCTTCTGGTTTCACAGATACGGCTGGCCCTTGCCGATGGCGACAGTACCGAGGCAGAGGTCATACTTTCCCAGGCCGAGGACATTGCTCATCGCCGGCATTACCACCGTTTGCTGGGCCTCGTCAGACAGCTGCGCATAGAGATCCTGCTCAAGAGCGGTCAAACCAAGGATGCGGAGCAACTGCTGGGTCTTGCCGCCGGCACCAAGGTGTCCAGTCCGGCCTATGATCCGGTAAATCTGCGCGGCAGTCCTTCGGAGGCCCTGCAGGCCCGGCTCCTGCTGGACAAAGGGGCCTTTGGCGAAGCGTTGCCGCTGCTGGATGCACTGCTGGCAGACCCCGCCGCTGCCCGGAATGCACAGCGCAGCATTCGTCTGTCCTTGCAGAAAATACGGACCCTGGTGGCGATGGAAGATACCGGCAAGGCACGCGCTGACCTGGAGCGCCTGGCCTTGACCCACCGGGTTGACCTGTACCGGCTGCCTTTCGTTGAAGAGGGGCCGGTTCTGGCCCGGTTTATGTCAGAGCATATCGCAGGCCTTGATCCTCAGTCGCTGATCCACCGCCGGCTGGCGCCCCCGTCGGACCTGATTGCATGCCACTACCCCGGCGCCCGGGCGGCACCATCGGAACTGGTTCATCTGACCGGCACGGAAGCTCAGGTGATCAGCTTGCTTGAAAAGGGCAAGACCAACAAGGAAATCGCGCGCGACCTGTCCGTCACGGTCAACACCGTGAAGTTTCACCTGAGCAACATTTTCAGAAAGCTCGGCGTGAGCACCCGCACAGCGGCCATCACCACGTGCCGCGAACAAGGGTTGCTCTCTGCCGCATTCGGCCGATCATAAGTAAGCAAAATCAACAACTTGATGCGCCCCACCCACACGGGTAGGGTGCCGCCTTTTCCCCGTCCTCTACGCTTTGAGCATGGTTAAGCCCGAATCAAGCAGGGGCTCTGACAACGGAAGGGGATGCCTGTGAAACTGCAAACCAAAGACAAAGTCGATCCTGTCACACTGGAGATCATCCAGGGCAAGCTCTTGTCTGTCGTCGACGAAATGGCCGTCGTCATGCAACGCACGAGTATGAGCCCGGTGATCTACGAGGTGCTGGATTTCGCGTGCGGCGTCTGCAACGAAAAGATGGAACTGGTCGCGCAGACCAACGGGATCACCCTGTTCACCGGAACGTTCAGCACTCAGCTCCGGTCGGTCGTCGAAACCTACAAGGACGACATGAAGCCAGGCGACATCTACGTAACCAACGATCCGTATCACGGCGGCACGCACGCCTGCGATTTCGCGATCATTCGCCCGATCTTTCAGGGAAGCCGGCTTGTTGCCTATGCCCTGAATGTCGCCCATTGGGTGGATGTCGGCGGCGCGGTACCCGGCAGCCTGCCGCCCGATGCCACCTCCTCCTTCCAGGAAGGCCTGCGCCTGTCGCGCATCCGGCTGGCCCGCGGCGATGTCATCAATGATGAGATCGTCCGCATCATCCGCGAAAACACGCGTCTGCCGGACATCGCAATGGGCGACCTGAATGCGCAGATCGCAACGGTCAGGATCGCAGAGACCCGGATCGGAGAAATGCTGGAACGCTACGGCGCCAATCTGCTGACTGCCAGCTTCGGCGCGATCATTGAAGGTTCGGCCCTGCGCAGCCGCGCCACGATCCGGCAACTGGCAGACGGTGTCTACCGTGCGGAAGATGTGATCGACGGCGATGGCGTGACCTCCGGCCCGATCCACGTGCAAGTCAGGATCACCATCGAGGGCGATCAGGTGGAGGTGGATTTCACCGGCTGCCCGCCTGCTGTGGCCGGACCCATCAACTGCGGCGCAGGTGCGCTGCAATCCGCCGTGAAGTCGGTGTTCAAGGCGATGGTCGCCCCGCAAGAGCCGTCAAACGAAGGCTGGTTCCAGCCACTTACGATCAAAGCTCCGAACGGCACGATATTCACTGCGGAGAAACCATCGCCCACCGGATGGTATTACGAAGGTTCCGTACAGGCATCCGAACTGGTCTGGAAGGCGCTTGCCAGCCATATGCCGGAACGCTTCTCGGCCGGGTCCTACTCATCGCTGTGCGTGATCTACCTGAGCGGCCGGAGCGCCACCGGCGAGGAATTCATCCATATCGAACCCACGCATGGCGGCTGGGGCGCCTCCGAAGATGAGGACGGTGCCAATGCGCTGATCTCGCTGACGGATGGCGACACCTACAACTATTCCATCGAACTGCTTGAGGCGAAATTTCCGGTTCGGGTGCGGCGCTATGATTTCAACGTCGAGGGCGGCGTCGGCGGCGGGCGGTTCCGCGGCGGTTTCGGCGTTGTCAGGGATTATGAAATCCTGGCCGACAAGACCATGCTGACAGGCAGTTTCGGGCGAAGCGAAACGCCGCCCTGGGGCGCCGAAGGCGGCCGCGACGGGTCGGTCAACCGGTTTGAAGTCATTGAGGCCGGCACGGGAAAGGTCACATCCTACGGCAGACTGAGCGAACGCACGCTGATGAAAGGCGACGTCGTACGCATCATCACCGGCGGCGGCGGCGGCTGGGGCGACCCGGCATTGCGAGCGCGCGACGCAATTGACCGGGACCTGCGAAACGAACTGATCACCCTGGACGACGCGCGTTCAATCTATGGTTACGAGGGGCACTGAACATGATCCGACTGGCAACTGATGTAGGTGGCACCTTTACCGATCTTCTCGGATACGACGAGCAGACCGGACAGGTGTATTCCGCCAAAAGCCTGACCACGATAGATGACCAGTCCCGTGGGGTGGTCGATACGATCGACGCGGCCAGGACTTCGGACGGGCTGGAGCCTGGACAGGTCGGCTTCTTCGTTCACGGAGGCACCACAGTGATCAACGCGATCACCGAGCGCAAGGGCGTCAGGACCGCGCTTGTCACGACGCGGGGGATCCGGGATGTTCTGGAGATCGGGCGCGGCACCCGGCCGGACCTCTATAACCTGCGTTTCCACACGCCTGCACCCTACGTCGAACGCGCCTTGCGGTTCGAGATCGGCGAACGCATCGGCGCTGACGGCTCTGTGCTGGAACGGATCAATCAGGATGACATGGAACGCGTCGCCAAGGCGCTGCAAGCGGAAGGCGTCGAAGCGGTCGCGATCCTGTTTCTCAATTCCTATGCCAACCCGGAACACGAAGCCGCATGCGCCGCATATCTTTCGGACCGTCTGCCGGACACCACGATCTGTTGCAGCCACGAGATTTCGAGCCTTTGGCGGGAATACGAGCGGTCGAACACCGTGGTGCTGAACGCCTATGTCAAACCGATCATCTCGCGGTACTTCCAGAAGCTTGAAACCAAACTGATAGATGCCACCGTGCGCTGCGCCCATTACGCGATGTTGTCGAACGGCGGCGTGGCGTCGTTCCGGCAGGCGTCGGACGCGCCGCTGAACCTGGTGGAATCCGGCCCTTCTGGCGGTGTGGCCGGTGCTGTCCGGATCGGCGAGTTTCTGGGTGAACAGAATGTTCTCGCCTTCGATGTGGGCGGTACAACGGCCAAATGCTCGGTGATCGTGGACGGCAAGCCTCGGGTGTTTTCCGAATACAAGATGGAGTGGAGCCGGCAGTCGCCCGGATACCCGGTCCAGGTTCCGGTCGTGGATATTGTCGAGATCGGCTCCGGTGGCGGATCGATTGCGCGGGTCGATGAATTCGGGGCCCTGACGGTCGGCCCGGAAAGCGCCGGTTCCAAACCCGGTCCGGTCTGCTACGGCTTCGGCGGAACGGAACCCACGGTCACGGACGCAAAGCTTCTGACCGGGGTGATCAACCCGGACACCTTCGCCGGCGGCAAGATCAGGCTCGATGTCGAAGCGGCCCGGGAGGCCATGTCCGGATTGGGCGAACGCCTGGGGCTGGACGTCGAAAACACCGCGCAGGCGATCCTTGATCTGGCCGAAGCGAACATGATCAACGCCCTGAAACTGGTGACCATCCAGCGGGGTTACGATCCGCGCGACTTCACGCTGGTGGTCACTGGCGGCGGCGGGCCCCTGTTCGCCGCCAGCCTGGGACGCGAACTGAATGCGAAACGGGTTGTCATCCCCCCCCATGCGGGTATCTTTTCAGCCTGGGGGATGCTGGCGGCAAAGCCGCGCGTCGACATGCGCAAAACCTGGTTCCGGGAACTCGGGGCGGAGGCCATCGCGCCGCTGGAGCGGGAGTTGAACACGCTGCGCCAGTCCGCAACCGGCTATTTCGGACAGGACACGGATGAGGCCCTGACCTTCGTTGTGGCGCTCCAGCTGCGCTACCGGGGGCAGGAACATTCGGTCACGACCCACATCGGCACCGAGCTCGATCCGGCGTCCATCGCTGACCATTTCCACGCCGCGCACAAGACGGCCTATTCCTTCGATCTCGTCGGGACCGCCATCGAGATCACCGGCATCCATCTGGTTGCAGAACTTCAGAGCCCAGTGATTTCCTGCCCGGTGGTGAATGGCGACGGCTTAACGAAGGAAACTGCACAAACCGGGCTGCGCAAGGTTTTCGAGGGTGCCGAACAGGGGTGGGCAGACTGCAACGTCTTCCATCGTGAGAAGATGCCGCCGGGGCTCGAAATCGCAGGACCTGCGCTGATTGAAGAGCCAACCACGACAACCCTGGTTTTGACGGGCCAAACGGTGCAGCGCAATGAACACGGGCTTCTGATTGTCACTGAGAAAGGCGACACATAATGGCTATTTCGATTGGTATAGACAAGGTGAGCCGCCGCTTCGGAGACGTCGTCGCTGTCGACAATCTCCGGCTCGAGATCAAGGCGGGCGAGTTCTTTACCCTGCTGGGGTCGTCCGGGTCGGGCAAAAGCACCCTTCTGAAGATGATCGCGGGCTTCGATCAGCCCACAAACGGCCGGATCCTTTTCGATGGCGCGGATGTCACGCGGATGCCGGCCAACCGGCGCCCCTGCAACACCGTGTTCCAGGACCTTGCCCTTTTTCCGCACATGTCCGTTGCGCAGAACGTCGGCTACGGCCTGCGGGTCCGCCGCGAGGCCAAGCCGGTGCGGACCGGCAAGGTGCGCAATGCCCTGCAGCTGGTCGATCTCGACGGTTATCAGGACCGTGACATCATGGCCCTGTCTGGCGGTCAGCGGCAGCGCGTCGCGCTGGCACGGTCCCTGGTTATGGAACCCGGCATCCTGTTGCTGGACGAACCGCTCACCGGTCTGGATGAGCGTCTTCGCCAGCAGATGCGCGATGAATTCGGACGTCTGCACCAGAAGACCGCCGCGACCTTCGTGCTGGTGACACACAACCAGGACGAAGCCCTGAGCCTGTCGGACCGGATGGCGATCATGCATCACGGCAGGCTGGTCCAGGTCGGAACCCCCGACGAAATCCTGCACCGGCCGACAAATGAGTTCGTGGCACGGTTCGTCGGGCTGGAATCCATCGTCGTCCCCGACCGTGTCGAAAAGCACGGCGCCGGTCTTGCCGTGCTGATCAACGGGAGCCGCTCGGAGATCCCCGCCTACCAAGGTGATGTTCTTCCCAGCAAGATCGCGATCCGATCCGACCGGTTGAGCCTGGAGGCCGGCGAACAGGGCATCCCGGCGACATTGATCGAGCGTCATTTTCGCGGGCGGTACTACGAATGCACCTTGGCGATGAGAGACAACACCAGACTAACCGCGGAAATCTCGGTCGACGCGATGCCGGACGGCATGGACACAGGCAAGGCCACCACTCTGGGACTTCAGGCCGGGGCCTTGGTTCCGGTGATGAACTGACCTGCAACACGGGAGATAACAAATGAACAGACTTCAAAGCCATTTGCACGGCAGCCTCGGCCGCAGACAGATGCTCAAACTGACGGCAAGCGGTATCGCCGGCCTCGCGGCATCTTCCGTCCTGCCGGCCGCGGCAGCGGAGGCTGGCGGGAACGTTGCCTTCTGGGGCACCGGAACGCTCGATATCGGCAATGACTGGCAGCGCGCGATGGAAAGCGCGGGCCTCGACATTTCGTTCTCGGACAACGGAAACGATCCTGGCCCGATTGTCGCACGGCTGGTCGCGGGCAATGCAAATGCCATCTACGATGTCAGCGGCGTTCAGGGCGGCGCCGAAAAGGAACTGGCGACGCAGGGCGCCGTAGTGCCCTGGGACACCGGCAAGATCGCGAACTGGGACAAGGTCTGGTCCTGGGCCAAGGACATTCCGTTTCTCACCGTCGATGGCAATCAGATCGGGCTGCCCTGCGTAGTGAACGCCGACTCGATCATCTACCGCAAGGACAAGCTGGGCGTCGTCGACAGTTACGGCGTGATCTTCGACCCCAAGCTCAAGGGACGGGTCGCGATGGAAGATGCCTGGATCAATTCGGCAATCTTCACCGCCATGTACCTCAAGGAATCCGAAAACGCGCCGATCGTCGAGCCTGGAAACCTGACCGAGGACGAGCTTGGCCTGGTCATGGAGTTCCTGATCAAACACAAGCGCGACGGCCAGTTCCGCACGTTCTGGAGCGGCTGGGAACAGGGTGTGCAACTGGTCGCCGACGAAGAGGTCGACGCGATGACCGGCTGGGAGCCGATCGTGCTCGAAGGCCAGAAACGCGGCCTTGACGTGGCCTATGCCGCCCCGGTCGAGGGGTATGAAGGCTGGGGCAACAACCTGCTTTTGCACCGCGGTGCGGTGGAGCGCGGGCTGGGCGACGCAGCCCATGAATTCGCAAACTGGATTTACTCCGGCTTCTACGGCGCCAACCTGTCGCAATCGCGCGGCTACGTCGTGCCAAGCGACAACAATGTCGCCTACGCCGAGGCCAACCCAGGCGAGTTCGACCCGGCCGCGGTCAGGAAGACCGTGGACCACGTCCGCAACAAGTTTTCAGGCAAGGTCTATTGGCAGAACACGCGGCCGGACAACTTCCAGCTGTACGAAGAGTGGTGGCAGAAGCTGCGCAACAGCTGAGCCATCACCACCGCGCCGCTGTCGCTGCGGCGTGGTCCTTTCCCGCATTCAGTAAGGACAGCCGACCATGTTTCTGATCCGACGCGGACTTGCGTTATCTTCACCGGGCTTCTTGCTCATCCTCTTGCTAGGGGCGGTGCCGCTCACCGTTATCCTGGTGTGGAGTTTCTGGACGTGGGATCCCGCCACGTACTGGATCCAGCCGACCCTGTCTCTGGATGCATATGCAGCGATCGGCGATGCCGGGCGCTGGAGCGTCATCGTCGGGAGCTTCGGCAAGGCGTTCCTCGCGGCCTTTTTCTGCCTGCTTGTCGGCTACCCGTCGGCGATGGCGATCCATTTCGTGGCGACGCCGCGCTGGTCCTTCGTGCTGATGGCGGCGTTCACCATCCCCTTCTTCACCTCCTACCTGATCCGCGCTTTTTCGTGGCGGCTGGTTCTTGGCCGGACCGGGATGGTGAACAACTTTCTGATGCAGATCGGCCTGATCGACGAGCCGCTGGACTGGCTGTTGTTCAGCGATTTTGCGGTGATGATCGGTCTGATCGCCTCGTATCTGCCGTTCGTGATCTTTCCACTGCTGCTGTCGCTGCGCAAAGTCGAGCCGAATTTCCTTGCTGCGAGCCAGGACCTGGGCGCGGGTTTCCTGCGCACGCTCTTCACGATCATCATTCCGCTGACCAAGCCGGGGATCTTCGCAGGCTTCCTGTTCGTCTTTATCATGGCGGCCGGGTCTTCGACCGAAGTGCAGATGCTGGGCGGGGCTGGCGCACCGATGATTTCGATCATGATCAATGACGTGATGCGCGTGGTGAACTTTCCGCTCGCCTTTGCGATCTCGGCGGTGGTGATCGTGGCGCTGTTCACAATCGTGCTGGCCGGCAACCGGGTTTTCGGCCTCACCAAGATGTTCGAGGATTTCAAATGACAATCGGTTTCGAAAATCGCACCGTTCGCGTGGTGATCGGGTTTCTGACGGCGGCGGCGCTTGTCGTTGTCTACCTGCCACCCCTCTATCTCGTCGGCGTCTCGTTCAACCCCGCGCTTCAGCCCGCCTTGCCGTCGCTCGGCGACCTCAGCGTCAAGTGGTATGTCGAACTGGCCAATGAACGCGGGTTGCTTGCCGCGCTGCGGGAATCCCTTCTGATCGCCACGGCGACCACGGTCATCTCGGTCTCGGTCGCACTTGCCGCGGCACTGGCCTACCTGGAGCTCGGGAAACTTCGGAATGCCTGGTTTCTGCTGGTTCTCATGCCGATGTTCGTGCCGGGCCTGATCCAGGGCCTCGCACTGTCGGTAATCCTGAACCGGTGGCAAGTGGTTCCGTTCTGGGGAACCGTCGCCATGGGACACCTGCTCTGGGCGCTGCCATTCGCCTTTACCGTTATCCTGACCAGCATGGTCAGCGTGCGCCGGTCCTATCTGCTCGCGGCCGCCGATCTGGGTGCCAGCTGGTGGCAGCGCGTGACGCAGATCATCCTGCCATTGATCATCCCCGGCATCGTTGGCGGAGTGATCTTTTCCTTCTTGCTGTCCCTCAACGAATTCGCCCGGTCCAGCTATCTTGTCGGGCGCCAGAATACCCTGCCTCTGGTCCTCTTCGGCAAGATGAACTCCGGCGCCTCGCCGACGATCTACGCGCTGTCGGGCCTCATCCTGATGGCCTCGGTCCTGGCTGTCGCGCTTTTCATGTATCTCTCGGCACGGCGCAAGCGCGCCTGACCTGTCTTCCTCCCCGACTGAAGGGCCGCGTGCCTTCGCGCCGCGGCCCTCTTTTTTGCCCCATCCAAAGGAGGTTCGTGATGCCCCCGAGCGCAGACACTGCAATGGCCGCTACTGTTCAACAAGCCAAGAACTGGCGGCGGCATATCCACCGGAATCCCGAATTGCAGTTTGCCGAACACGAAACGGCAGAGTTCATTGCCCAGCGGCTGCAGTCCTTCGGGCTGTCGCCCAGCCGGGGATTGGCGGAAACCGGTATCGCGGCGGTGATCGAGGGCGACGGAAGGCCAGGACCCAGTATCGCATTGCGGGCCGAAATGGACGCATTGCCGATTGAGGAGAAGTCGAACCTGCCCTATCGATCACGCAATCCGGGGGTTATGCATGCCTGTGGACACGATGGCCACATGGCCATGCTGCTGGCTGCCGCCTCGCTGCTGGCGGCCCGCCGGAATTTCCCGGGCCGGGTGGTTGTGATCTTCCAGGCCGCGGAAGAATTCGGCGGCGGTGCAAAACGGATGATCGACGAGGGGCTGCTGACGGAGTTTCCCTTCGACCGCGTGTTTTCACTTCACAACATGCCGGGCGAAGCGCCCGGATCCCTCATGACCCGAACAGGGCCGATCATGGCCGCGGCGACGTCCTGGGACCTCGTCATTGAGGGAAAGGGTGCGCATGCCGGTTGGCCGCACCTCGGCATCGACTCGATCTCTGTCGCCGCCGAATTCATCCAGGGCTGCAACGCGATCATTGCCCGTAGGGCCGATCCGATTTCGGGCGCAACCATTTCGCCGACCAGGATATCAGGCGGAAACAGCCACAACACATTGCCCGAGGAAATCCGGATCGGCGGCACGCTCCGGACGCTGGACAATACACTCACCGGTTTTATCATCGCTCGAATGCATGATCTTGCGGCCGGGCTCGCGCGGAGCCATGGGTGCGGTGTCAAGTTTACGCCTCACCCCGGTTACCCCGTGACCGTCAACGATGCGGTTTCTGTTGCCCAGGCCATGCAAGCAGCGAATGCCTTGGTGGGAGCATCAAACAGTTCGGACAGGGTCGAACCCAAACTGGGAACCGAAGATTTTGCCTATATGCTGCGGGAACGCCCGGGAGCTTATGTCTTCATCGGTGCAGGAGATATTCCGCCACTGCATTCAAACCGCTACGATTTCAATGACGATATCTTGGAGACTGGCATCGGATTCTTGACAGAGCTGGTCCGCGCGTCAACCACAGAATAATTGCCTTGGCTGAAGCGGTGAACCTTTCGATGCGAGGGGCAAAATGCAACCGGCGTGCGGTTTGGATTTCATGTTTTGTACCAAGTTCAATCCAATCGCTCCGCTTGGCTGCACCTGGCACGCATCATATCACTCGACGTGATAATCGCAGCGGGTGGCACGCCCGCGAAAGGTGCCCCGTATCGGCGGCAGGCTCACTCTGAGAAGCCTTGTCGACGTGCATTGGACACATCTGACGAAACCGAATGCGCCACCTGCGATCAATGTCGGGTTCAGGGAAGCTGCGTTGCAGCTTTCCTGCGCTGCGCCAAGGTCCGGCAGGGGGAGCCTTTCTCGCGCGATTTCGCTGCAGCTGCGAAATGCTGCAACTGCTCGATCGATAAAGTGGGGCTCATGCCGCAAGTTCGCCGCGCCCCGGGCGAACGGTTAGTCCAGGGTGATCCGCCCTTGGCTGCGCCGAACATGAACTGACGCAACGCCGGACGAGGACGAAGCCGCTACCGCGGCAGGGGCGCTCGGTGATACCGTTGCGGGATGATCTGACGACTGAGATTTTGGGAATGGGCGTGTCTGTCTGACGATTGGGGTCTCTCAATCAACAGACAGGAGGGTCCCATGGCGGACACAAAGACCACACCGCTTCGAGAGCGGATGATCGAAGATATGCGGATCAAAGGGCTCGGGGAGAGTTCGCAGAAAGCGCATATCAGGGCCGTTCGATATTTTGCCGAGTTTCTTGGCCGATCGCCGGATACTGCAACGCCCGAAGACCTGCGCGCTTACCAGCTGCATATGGTGAACACGAATGTCACCCCTTCGACCTACAATGTGCGGCTTGTCGGGCTGCGGTTCTTTTTTGAAACGACATGCCAGCGCCCGGAGATGAAGCAATGCCTGCACTACCGCACGGAGCCAAGGAAGCTACCGGTCGTGTTCAGCGCCGAAGAGGTGTTCGAGCTGCTGAAGGTCGCGCCCGGCCCGGGGCTGAAGTACCGCGCTGCACTCAGCATTTCCTATGGCACCGGGCTCCGGGCGTCGGAGGTCTGCAATCTCAAGGTCACCGATATCGACAGCGACCGGATGCTGATCCATGTCGAGAAAGGCAAGGGCGGCAAGGATCGCAAGGTAATGCTGTCGCCTGGCCTTTTGGCGCTTCTGCGCGACTATTGGCGCGAGGCGCGGCCGGATGGCTGGCTCTTTCCAGGCAAGCCCCGGATCAATCCGCTCTCACCCCGCCAATTGCATCGTGCCTTCAGCGCAGCCAAGCATCTGGCTGGGATCAAGAAGCCGAGGAGCACGCTGCACAGTTTGCGCCACAGCTTCGCAACCCACCTGCTAGAAGCCGGAACAGATGTGCGGGTCATTCAAGTTCTGCTTGGGCACGCCAAGCTGAGCACGACGGCGCAATACACCCATGTCGCGACCAAGCTGATCCGCGACACCGACAGCCCCTACGAGTTGCTGGTGCAGCTCCGGGACCGAAGGTCGGAGTGACGCGCGCGGGCAGTGCCGCGCCCGAAGCTGGAGGTTGCTGACATCTTTCGAACCCACGGTCCTGCCTATCGGCGGGCCAATGTCGGGCATCTGAACCTGGCGCAGTTGAAGGCCATGTCAGCGATTGAAGCCTGCCGAACGGAGGCGCTCGGCGGGCATGTGGCGGCCTGCACCAAGTGCAACCACCAGCATATTGCGTATAACAGCTGCAAGAACCGGCATTGTCCGAAGTGTCAGGCACCAGCGGCGCGAGACTGGATGGCAGCACGCGCCGAGGACCTTCTACCCGTGGAGTACTTCCACGTGGTCTTCACCCTGCCGGCCGAGATTGCGCGGATTGCTCTCTGGAACAAGCGGGCGCTCTATAGCCTGCTGTTCAAAGCGTCCGCTCAAACGGTCATGACAATCGCCGCCGATCCCAAGCGCCTCGGCGCCCGTGTCGGCTTGACCAGCGTGCTGCACACCTGGGGCTCGGCTCTGACCCATCATCCCCACATCCACATGATCGTCCCGGGTGGCGGCCTGTCGCCGGACGGCACAAGGTGGGTTGCGTGCAAGCCAGGGTTCTTTTTGCATGTGCGCGTGCTGTCGCGGCTGTTCCGTCGGTTGTTTCTGGACGGGCTGATGGCTCTGCACGGTGCCGGGCACTTGAGACTCTTCGGAGATCTTGTGGGATTGGCAGACGCACCCGCCTTCGCCGAATGGTCGGCCCCGCTGCGCAAGATCGACTGGGTTGTTTATGCCAAACCGCCCTTCGGTGGTCCGGAGGCGGTGCTTGCCTATTTGAGCCGGTACACACACCGCGTGGCAATCTCAAACCATCGCCTGGTCAGCGCTGACGCCGACACCGTAGCGTTCCGCTGGAAGGATTACCGGATCAAGCGCGGGGACCGGATGAAGGTGATGCGACTTGCAACCGACGAGTTCATCCGCCGCTTTCTGATCCATGTCCTCCCCGACCGGTTCCACCGCATCCGACACTATGGCTTCCTCGCGGGCAGTGGTCGCAAAGAGAAAGTCGCCCGGGTCCGCGCGGTTCTCGGAACGGCGGGCTCTGGCGAACCGGACCAGCCAGAAGACGACCTCAAAGAACCCCTGGCCCTGCGCGAACCATGCCCCGATTGCGGCGGACCCATGCGCATCATCGAAACCTTCCGGCGCGGCGAGATTCCGCGATCCCGGGCACCACCAAGATTGCAGGCCGCATGATGAAAAGCCCGTCTCACAACCGCTCTGAGATCAGAAACTTCCCATGCTGGTCAACGGTGCGCTTTGGCCTACGCTCGTGCTCGCAGCTCAAGACGATGAAAACCGCCCCGGCAAGACCCGCGAAGTTTCCAGACACTGCCCCAAAGGCCGTGCCGCCAATCGCCCAAGCTCAGCAAACCCCGCGAAACTTCCACCAATATCCATGGCGGATGCCTGCGCTTTCCCCATAGCGCAGCACACACATCCCGCGGCTTCCACCTTGTCAGATTTGTCAACGCGGACCACCCCGCCAAGCCCAACCTAACCAACTGGCCCGCATCGAAAAATCTTAGACAAAGCTGTCTTTCGAAGCAGTCGCTTCAATGACAGCTACTTGCATATTTCGGCCATAGCGAAACACGGCACCTGTAAATGAAGGCTTCTGCACAGGCCCTTTTTCAATTTATCGACCAGACAACGTTCGGCTGGAACTCCATTTGCCGGGGGTCAGGCAATTTCAAACAATGCCGCGGCCCCCATGCCTCCGCCAACGCACATGGACGTAACGACATGTTTTACTCCACGACGCTTGCCCTCAAGCAGAGCATGCCCAACCTGTCTGGCACCCGTCATACCATAGGGATGGCCAATCGATATGGCGCCGCCGTTCACGTTGTATAGCTCGGGATCAATGCCAAGATGGTCGCGGCAATAGAGCACTTGGCAAGCGAATGCCTCGTTCAGTTCCCAAAGCCCGATGTCATCGATACCGAGACCTGCATTCTTCAACAGTTTCGGTATTGCATAGATCGGGCCGATGCCCATCTCTTCCGGCGCATTGCCCGCAACTGCCATGCCTCTATAGATGCCGAGGGGGGTAAGGCCATGCTGCTCAGCCATTTTCCGTTCCATCAGGACACAGGCCGAGGCCCCGTCTGAAAGCTGGCTTGCATTGCCGGCTGTGATGACGCCTCCTTCCACAACAGGGTTCAACTGACCCAGTGTTTCGGCCGTTGTGCCCGGCCGGTTGCCTTCGTCTTTGGACAAGGTCACCTCTTCCAGGGTCTCCTCCCCGGTTTCGCGGTTCCTGACCCGCTTGGAGGAGGTGATCGGGACAATCTCGTCGTCAAAGGCGCCGGCGGCCTGCGCCCGTGCAGTCCGCTTTTGCGAAAGAGCTGCGTATTCATCCTGAGCTTCGCGGCTTATCCCATATACCCGGGCCACATTCTCAGCTGTCATCAGCATCGGCATATAGGCATGTTCGCACTGGGCGGTAACGCTTGGGTCCTTCTCCTCGCCTGCCCATTTCAGATAGGCATTCTGCACGGCGGAAATATTCTCCTGCCCACCTGCAACCGCAACGTTCTGCCGATCCACGATGATCTGTTTTGCGGCCGTCGCAATGGCCATTAATCCCGATGAACATTGCCTGTCGATCGTTTGACCTGACACGGCGACAGGAAGGCCAGCCGCCAGCGCGGATAAGCGGCCGACATTCAGCCCTCCAGTTCCGGCAGTCAGGACCGACCCGATCACAACATCTTCGATCAATCCGGGGTCCACTCCTGCACGTTCAACCGCATGGCAAATGGCGTGCCCCATCATGGTTGGGGATTTGATGTTGTTCAGCGCACCCTTGAAGGCAACCCCAATAGGGGTTCGTGCGGTAGAAACGATAACGGCTTCTCTCATGATGTTCCCTTTTTGGCCTCAAAGTGCTCTGCAAGTGTCACGCCCGTGTTTGCGAGTTCCTCCAGCAAAGGCGCAGGCATGAACCACATCTCGCCATAGGCGCCCAGCGATTGCCGGTAGTGGTTCATGCGGTCCAGAATGCGGGGCAATCCGACTTCATCCGCATACTGCATCGGGCCGCCGCGCCAGTTGGGAAAGCCATAGCCGTTGACCCAGATCAGGTCGCAGTCGCCAGGGCGCGTGGCAATGCCTTCTTCCAGGATCAGAAAGCCCTCGTTGATCAGGGGAAACAGACACCGCTCAAGGATTTCCTGATCGTCGATGTGTCGGTGCGCTACACCATGCCGTGTGGCCAGTTCTTTGCTGATTTGAACAACCTCGGGATCTTCAACCCGTGTCCGGCCCTCGTAGAGATAGCTGCCACGCCCGGTCTTCTGACCCAGTCGTCCCAATTCAAAAAGCCTGTCCTGGACTGCCTGGTATGCCGGATCATGCGCAATTTCACTTCGCCGCTCCTGACGCACGCGGGCGCCGACATCGACCCCGGCCAGATCTGCCATCGCGTGAATGCCCATGGCCATGCCGAAGCCTTCAAGGACGTCATCCACCTGTTTCGGCGTTGCGCCTTCAAGAAGCAGACGGGACCCTTCGCGGAAGTATGGCTCCAGCATCCGGTTTCCGGCAAAGCCGTAGCACACGCCCACCGTGACAGGGAGCTTTCGGATCTTCCTTGCAACCGTAATGGCCGTCGCAATGACATCGGGTGCGGTCTTGGCGCCGCGCACCACCTCCAGCAAGCGCATGACATTTGCCGGGCTGAAGAAATGAAGACCAATCACATCCTCCGGACGGGACGTGACCGCCGCGATTTCATCAAGATCCAACGTCGATGTGTTCGAGGCCAGTACCGCGCCAGGTTTCGCGTGCCGGTCCAACGCTTCGAAAATCTGGCGTTTGACATCCATGTTTTCAATCGCTGCTTCGATGATCAGGTCGGCATCTGCGAGGTCTGCATAGCTGAGCGTCCCTGTGGCGTTGGATGCAAAAGCCTCTGCCTGATCGGGACTGAGCCGTCCCTTGTCGGCTGCACGCTGGAAGTGCTTCGAAACCTGATCCAGCCCCTGTTCCAGCGCGCCTTGTGTGGTTTCCAAAAGCGTAACCGGAAACCCCGCCTGAAGAAAGGCGATGGCGATGCCGCGCCCCATTGTTCCCGCGCCGATCACGGCGACCGATGCAATGTCACGTGGCCGCTGCCCGCGTGCAACGCCCGGAACCTTGGTGCATTCACGTTCCGCAAAGAACAGGTGGCGGCCCGCGCGCGATTGAGGTGTGCCGAGCAATTCGGCAAATCCTGCCTTTTCCTGTGCCAGCCCCTGGGTCAGCGGCAATTCGCATGCGGCTTGAAGCGATTTCAGGCACCGTGCAGGGGCGACAAGGTTTTTGGATGTTGGCACGATCTCGGTCCGGAAACCCGCGAGAAAACCCTTCGGATCAGGGTGTGCGACGACCATATCCGCGCAACTGCGCTTCGGAGCCTCCTCACGCGTAATCCTGGCGGCGAAGTCCAGAACATGCGCGCGAAAATCCTGGCCGCTCTCGAACAGTTCGTCGACCAGCCCGCAAGACAGGGCATAGTCTCCATTCACGGGATCACCGGAAAGGATCATCCGTGTCGCCGTTTCCAGCCCGGCAATCCGTGGCAGTCTTTGGGTGCCGCCGGCACCGGGCAGCAACCCCAGTTTGATCTCGGGCAGGCCCATCAACGCCTCCGGCGTGGCAACACGGTAGTCACAGGCAAGTGCGATCTCCAGCGCGCCCCCCATTGCAGGGCCCGCAATGGCCGCGACAACAGGTTTCCTGCTGGTTTCAATTGTTACACACAGGTCTGGCAGATCCGGTTTGTCCCAGACTGCCCCTGTGCGGAACTCGGCGATGTCAGCGCCGCCGCAAAAAAGCGGCAGTGCCGAAGATAAAACGATGGCCTTGACTTGCTCGTCAGCGTGCAACTCGTGAATGGCCGAAGACAGTGCTTGCCGCATCTTCAGGCCAAGGGCGTTCACTGGCGGAGCGTTCAGTTCGATGACTGCAACGCTGCCGCTGCGTTCTATAGAAAACATTTTGGAAACCTCAGATGGACTTTTGGGCAAGACCTTGTTCGATCTCGGCCCAATCGTCGAAGTGGATGACATTGCAGCGCGAACTCACGTTCTCAAGCCAGACAAAGACCGAGATGAACGGCTGATCATAGACCCGGGTGGCATGGGGCTCGCCCGCGGCGTTCCAGATAAGCGATCCAGCAGGATAGTCCTGCCATTCGCCGGATCTGAACCGCCAGCCGGATCTCTCGGACAGGTTCAGATAAAGCTCAGGCGCGTCGTGGTTATGGTCGCGGTACAACGTCCGCGGACCCAGCATGAAGATGCCCAGGCTGAAGTCCGGGTGGTGATGCCCGCAGGCGTCGGCGCCAATCAGCAAGGAATGCAGGTTGCACTTAATATACCCCTCTCCCAGGTCGGCGCCGGGCGGATAGAACTGCGCGTTGTCCTCGCGCCAAACCAAGTCATCCTTGGCCGCAGACAGGCATCTTGCGATTTCAAGCAGCTTGGGCTCGGTGATGCCGGCGATGGCTTGTGTCAGCACCTGATCATGACGGGTTTCCCGGGGGGGGACATCACGCTGCCGCCCGCAGGAAAGGTCCATGGCTGCAAGCTTGTCCAGCGTCAGATCAACACCGGGCGCATCGCTGCGGTGGGTCTCCAAATACGCGACAATAGCTCGGATGAGGGCCTGAATACGGTGCTGCTTGTCTGTCATGATTTCACATCCGCGCCTGTTGAAATCTCTTGCCGCAGGACCTTCTTGTCGAGCTTGCCAACACTGGTCCTGGGAAGCCGTTCGACAAAGAATATTCGGTCTGGCACCGCCCACTTCGACAGGTCGCCCATGTCAGCGCGCGACTGGAATTCTTCCAGGATGACTTGGCGCACCTGATCCGGTTCAGCATTCTTTGCAAGCTGTGCAACCAGCACCGGCCTTTCGCCCCACTTTGCATGCGGCAGACCAATCGCGGCCACGTCTTCGACGCCGGCACAAGCGGAGGCTATGTTTTCCAATGCCAGTGACGAAATCCATTCGCCGCCGGTTTTGATCACATCCTTGAGCCGGTCAGTGATCTGCAACGATCCATTTTCACGGATGTACCCAACATCCCCGGTGTGCAGATACCCGCCGGCCCACAGTTCGTCAGAGGCTTGCTCGTTACCGAGATAACCCTGGGTCAGCCAGGGTGCCCGGGCAACAACTTCGCCGGTTGTTTCACCGTCATGCGGGACGTCCTTCATATCCGGCGTCACAACACGAAGGTCGACAAGCGGGCCGGGAAAGCCGGTTTGCGCCTGTCTCTCCGGATCATCGCTGGACAGATCTGCCACCGTCAGAAACGGACAGGTTTCGGACATCCCATAAGCCGCATGCAATGATATGCCAGCCGCAGCAGCGCGGTCCTGCAGGCCGCGCGGCAAGGCGGCCCCGCCAATGATCACCTTCCATTGGCTCAGGTCTGTCTGCGGGCAGCCGGGATGGTCGAGCACCATGGCCAGAATGGTGGGCACACAATGGGAAAAAGTGACGCTTTCAGCAGCAATCAGCCGCAGAACTTCGTCTGGCGTGTAGCGGCCGGGATAGACTTGGCGCACGCCCATCATCGTCGCGGCATATGGAAATCCCCATCCATGGACATGAAACAGAGGTGTCAGCGGCATGTAGACGTCGCCGCGGTGAAACCCGGCGTTTCCGGGAAATGCGCCGAAACCAGCGATCAGGCCCAATGTGTGAAGCACCAGCTGACGATGCGAATAGCTCACCCCCTTGGGGTTGCCTGTGGTGCCAGTCGTATAGAACAGTGTTGCGGTCCGGCTTTCGTCAAAATCCGGAAACTCAAACCCGGTTGGAGCGCCCCCGATCCAGTCTTCGTAACCGTCTCCGTTTCCGATGGGGACAATGATGATGTCCCGGTCAAAACCCGATTTGATCTCATCAATAAGCGGCATGAAATCCTGATGCACTATGATCAGGTCCGGCTGGCCATGGTTGATCGTGTAAAGAACCTGCGCAGGTGACAAACGCACGTTGATCGTGTGCAGCACAGCGCCCATCATCGGAACCGCAAAGAAGCATTCAAGATAGCGGTGGGTATCCCAGTCCATGACACCGACACGCATGCCCTCGCCAATCCCACTGGCCTTGAGGGCATTGGCAAGCTGGCCGATGCGGTCGTTGAGCTGAGCATAGGTCAGCCGCATATTGGAGCCGCTGACGATCTCTTGCGTGGCGGAGACCAGACTGGAACGCGTCAGCAGCTGCTTGATCAGCAACGGGTAGCCATATGCATTCGGCGAAGGTGACGTGGCGGACATACAGAAGGAATCCTTGGCTTTCTTCACCTGCCAATCTGGCATCTCTCAACGAGCCGAAGAATTGAAAGATTTTTGCCTTCATCAAGGATTTCTAACCGGTGCGTTGAACGTGAAAATACCGTTTGACCGCCTGTAAAGTTGGGCAAATATTCAATGCCACCCGCCGCCGTAATTTTCGCCGCCAGTTAGGCGATCTAAAGGATGACAGGCTGCATTCATCAAGGAGGCCCGCCGGTGACGACCCATATGCCAACATTGGTTTCTCTGCGCGCCTTTGAAGCCGTGGCGCGTCACAAGAGCTTTCGCAAGGCCGCTGACGAGATCTGCGTGACGCACGCGGCCGTCAGCCATCAGATCAAGGCACTGGAGACTTCAATCGGGGTTCAACTGCTTGAACGCACAAGCCGGTCCGTCGAACTGACGCCGGCCGGCGAACAGTATTATCCGCCGGTCCGTGAACACATTCAGGGGATAATCAAGGCCACCCGGCGCATACAGGCGCCGGACGAGCCCGATGTGCTGCTCGTTCAGTCTTATGCGAGTTTCAATACAATGTGGCTGCAGCCCAGGCTTGCCGATTTCCTTCAGGACAATCCGAACACCCGTGTGCGCATAATCTCAACCTTTGAAGACGGTGACTATGACGCGCACAGATTTGACGCCGGCATCTTCAATGCTCCGCCTTTTGACAAGAGATTTGACTACAGCCCGTTGTTTGAAACCGACATTTACCCGGTGTGCGCTCCCGAGGCCTTGAGTGATCCGGACAAGGGCATGACACTTGATGAATTGGAGAGCTTCTTGCTGCTGGGCGTCCCGACCACGCCGTCAGATGTGGATGACTGGACTTGCTGGCTGGAGGCGGCAGGCCTCAGCCGCGGCGACATGAAATTCGGATCCGTTTTTGACAATTATCCGCTGGTTCGTGAGGCAGTCCTGAAAAACCATGGGATTGGAATGGCAAGAGCGCCGTTCTGCGTCCGTGACCTTGAGAGAGGGCGCTTGGTACGGCCGTTCGGTCTCTCCGTTCCAGAGCCAAGCCAATGGTACCTTGCGACTCCCAAAAACAGTGCGGCGAACCCGAAACTGGCTCTGTTCACCAAGTGGCTTGAAGAGGAAATCGAAGCTGACCCGACAATGAGAAGCATCCCGGCAGACGTTTAGGCAACGCCATTCAGGAACCACCGGCCGCAAGTGAACGGCCGGTGGGCAGATGGTTGGAATCAGCTGTCCAGCCAGATCTTGTCCATGTGGATTTCAAAGGTCGGATGCATGCCCATTCCTTTCACATTCTCACGGCAGTGATTGTAAAGGGAACGCCAATAGGGCTGCGTTACAACGCCTTCATCCAGCAAGATCCTCTGCAGCTTGGCCATGATTCCCCTGCGCTTGTCCGCATCAGGGGTTGCCAGTGCCTCTGCCAGCAAACGGTCGAACTCAGCATTGTTGAACCCGGTTTCGTTCCAGTTTTCTCCGGACCGGTAGGTCAGGGCCAGAATTTGCACGCCAAGCGGGCGCATGTTCCAATTGGTCGAACTGAACGGAAATTTTGCCCAGTCATTCCAGAAAGATGCCCCAGGAACAACTGTTCGCTTCACCTTGATCCCGGCTTCCCGCAACTGCGCAGCCATGGCGTCGGTTGTGTTACGGCGCCAGTCATCGTCGATCGAAATCAGCTCGTGCTCATAGTCTTCCATGCCGGCTTCTTTGAGAAGCTCCATGGCCGCGGCAGGATCGTGAGGTATCCGGTCGACTTCGGCATACTCGGGATGAATCGGACAGACATGATGGTTCTGTGCCGGTATCCCCAACCCGTTGACCCCCAATTCGAGCAACACGGAATTATCGACAGCCATTGACAAAGCGCGGCGCACACGTGCGTCTGCATAGGGTTTTTTGCCATTCACCGTGGCGACCTGATTGGGGCGGATGACAATTGTCGCGGCCGTCACGGCTTCGTTTTGCTGCAGGCCCAGTCCGGTCAGCACCGCGACAAAATCACCGCTGGATTCGTAGTTGGCGTCGATTTCTTCCGCTTCATAAGAAGACAGGATGGTGGTCGGGTCGGTTCCCACGTCCAGGTATTCGATCCTGTCCAAATAAGCCCCCTCGCCTTCGTTCCACCACGTGTGGCCGTCCTTGCGGACCAGCACGGCTTTGACGCCGACTTCATGGCTTTCCAGGGTGTAGGGACCTGTCCCCAGTGGTGCCTTGAATGGATCTGCACTGCCGGAGTCAGGATGCACGATAGCAGCAGGATAGTCCGCCATGCCGGCGATCAGTGTAATATCCGGGTTCGGCAGGTTCAGCCGGACGGTCGAGGCGTCGACCACTTCGATGGTTCCCTCAGCCGCCTTTGAGGTGTCGGGATCAATCAGTGTCCCGAACCGGCCCGCCATGGAATTGCCCTCAACCCCCTTATCGCACCACCTCTCAATATTGTACGCGACATGCTCTGCTGTTAGAGGATCGCCATTGTGCCAGGTCACCCCGGGGCGCACATTCAGAATGTAAGTCTTTGCATCTTCGCTGATTTCCCAGCTTTCCAGAAGCATCGGCTCAAAGGTGAACTGGTGCGTGTAGCGCACCAGATACTCAAGCCAGCCCCGGCTGATGTTGGCTTGCGGGCTGTCATCGTAAGACCGCGGATCCTTGCCTTCGCGGACTACCATCCCGATCCGCAGCGTTCCGCCGGTCTTTGGTGTTTCTGACGCGAACGCCGGCGCATTCATGCCCAGCATGGCGTAGGCTGTTGCGGTAGTGGCCCCGAACGTTGTCGCCATGGCAAGAAATTCACGCCGGCTGACTTCGTCATTCCGACACTTTGCATTGTGAGCAGAGTCTTCGACGGTTGCGGGCAGTATGTCACAGCCGGACTTGTAATGTTTCATGATTTCCTCCCGGGTTGGCGGGAGGCAAACGCCGTGATCAGAGCCGGAGGGCTTGCTGAAATCATGAACACTTACTTCCCATTGTCGTTGGCACGCCTGGGGTGAAACAAAAGTCCAAGCCAAGTTATGCCTTATTTGTAATGGCAATTTGTATCGGCAGGCCCGCGCTCGAAGAACTGAAAAGATTTTTGGATCATGTACAATCAGTAACCGTCGGCGGCTTGGAGCTGAACTTATGCAGAGGTGATCTCGTTCCAAAGTTGCCGAATATGGGCACCGGCACGACTGCTACCGGGAACCTGTGGGAGGTGTGACCCTTCCTGTGAATGTCCGTTTTTCTGCAGGTTTCTCGAACGCCACGCGCGACGTTTGAATGATGTGCGGCGTTGCCTGGCGTCGGAGACGTGCGCAAGCGGGAAATCGCGGTATTGGAATTGAGTAGACCAGCTGGCTCTATGGGGATTTGAAGCGGTTGATTGCCTTGGTTCTTGCTCTGCAGGTTGAGCCGATTGCGCTCGTTACAGGCAGCTTCGGCACGGATTTTGTGAGCTTTGAGGGGCATGCGCCGCGTCTCGCGGGGCCCGGCAACCTCACCACCACTACTATCCGGGCTGCAGGCATGCCGGATTGGCCGCTAGCGGTATCGCGAGCAGCGGCGATTGGACTTCCGGTCCTTGGCGCGCGTGTCATGCAGCAGCCCTCCCTGTTCCTGGCGGCGCCCTGGGCTGCCGTCCCTGCGGGATCGTCTCGACGATGATCAGGTGCCCGCCGCAGCAGGGGCATGGCAGCGCGAAGACGCGGGCAAGTGCATCGGCGTCACCGGCCGTGCCGTCGTGCGCGTGAGCGCTGCCGTGCGGCAGCGCCTTATGGCGTTCATCACCTTCAACTGGCCGAGGCTGATATAGCCCGCATTGGCCGCCCGCCAGGCAGAACCATGGACCCGGAAGATATCCGCAACCTCCAGCTTCGGCCGGGACGACGCAGTCTATGAAGCGCCTTTCCTGCCCTTCCTGCGCTTCGCCGCGGTCAGGCCGTCCAACGGGCTCTCCACCGCCGGGGTCATGCCCCCTCCCGGCAGATTGCTGCGCAATCGACTGCCGGGTAGTAAATGATCCGGATGCCGACGCCGCGCTCCAGCAGATACGTCGCAAAGCTGTGCCGCAATGTGTGCTGAGTGACCGGCTTGGTGATCCCGACCGCCAGCGCCGCCTGTTTGAACAGCCGCGAGATCTGTCTGGCCGAAAGATGCCGCCCGCAATAGCCGGGAAGGAGCGCGCGATCAGGCCCGGACATCCACGCATTTTGACGCAAGAGCTGGTGAGCCGAACCGTTTCCCACCATGCTGAAAACATATTTGAGGCTTTCCACAATATCCCGCGGCGTGGCTGCAACCGATGGTTCTGCAGCGCAGGAAATCACCCCGGCCGTCGCAGACTCCGGCTCTTTCCGCCCGCCATCCAAGTGCCGCAGGAAACCGGACAACAGCTGCCTGTCCGCGAGGATCTTGTGAAGGGCCGCCGTGGTTGCCGGGTCTGGTGCCGCGGCCATTGAGGAACACAGATCATCTGGTGCGGCCCGGTGCGACGCGCCTGCGGCCGGATACGTGCTGTAGCGTCCGGTCCCTTGCAGCTTGTCCTCAGCAACGGCCCATTGCGCCGCTGCAATCAGCGTCGGACCGGCGACTGGCGTTGCATCAAACTCAGCATTTGACGACCAGCTGCTGGTCCGGCCGGTCTCCAGATCCAGGACATGCGCCCCGAGACGCCCGCCGAGGCTCATTTCTCTCACCTCAAAGGAAAAGCGCGGGATCAGCCCATCGTCATAGGTCCGTGGATACAGCGTTCTGTATCCGTGCGCGGTTGCTCCGGCGTGGGCTGAAATTGCCTGAGCGCAGGCAAGTCCTGCCAGGAAGCCCCGCCGCGTGATTGTTCTCACGATGCTTCTCAAGTTTTGATGTCAGAAAGGAGGGGGGAGGACAGCTGCCAAGTACCGGCCTCCCCTTTTTGCAGTTTCTACCGGGCTTCGATTTCGGCAATCATGGCTGCGCCGATCTCCGAGATCACCTGATTGCGCAGCTCAAAGTCGGCATCGCTTTCGGTGATGTAGACGGCCGCCATGTAGGGGCCGCCGGCCGGCGGTTCAATAAAGGCGACAATGCCGCGGGAGCCGTGGCCGCCTGCACCGGTCTTGTCACCGATAACCCACCCCTCCGGCAGATGGGCCCGGATCAGTGCATCGGCGACCTTGTCGTCTATCATCCATTGGCGCAGTTGGGCCGAGGAGGCAGGCTTGAGGACATCGCCATAGAGCAGGGCCTCAAGCGTTTTTAGAATTCCGGAAGGCATCGCCGTATCCCGCGGGTCCCCCGGCACCGCCTCGTTGAGCTCTGTTTCCCAACGATCAAGACGGCTGGTCTGATCGCCGGTTTCGCGCAGAAAGCTTGTGAGGCCGGCCGGGCCGCCAATCGCGCCAAGCAGCAGATTGGCGGCGGTGTTGTCGCTGAGCGTAACTGTGGCCTCGCAAAGCTCCGTGATTGTCAGGCCGTCAGGCAAGTGCTGTTCGGCAACTGGAGAATAGGTCACCAAGTCACTCTCATCGAAATGAATGCGCCGGTTCAGATCTTCTTCGCCGGCATCAACGCGGGCCAGAACCGCGCCGCAAAGAAGGGACTTGAATGTGCTGTTCATGGGGAAGCGCTCCAGCGGGCGCAGCGCAATTTCCCAATCCGATGAGGTGTCGTGCAGCACGGCACCGATACGCGCATCCAGGCGTTCTTCCCAGGCTGCAACAACAGTTTCCAACCCCTGTGCTGCCATGTCACACGCGGTAGCGAGCGTGATGGCGCTGCCAAGTGCGAATAGCCGCAGCAGTTCGCAGGATTGTTTCTTCATCGGTCTTCTCCGTGTTTTCAGGTTTCAAATAAACGCACTGACTTATCCGCCCCGCAGGGCGAAACGGACGGTCACTTGCGGATCTTCAGAGCGCTGCGGCAGGCGGCGGACACCCCTTGGCATTGCTTCATGTCATGGGGTGCGGGCTATTCGCTTCCAATTTCCAGCGCAAACGACTAATAGTCAGATGCCGCATTAGAAAAAGTAATGGCTATGGACCGCCCGAATATTCCCCTGAACGCTTTGCGCACATTTGAGGTTGCTGCCCGGCAGGGCAGTTTCACAAATGCGGCGGTCGAGCTGTGCGTGACGCAGGCGGCGGTAAGCCATCAGATATTGCGGCTGGAGGACCAGCTTGGCGTCAAACTGTTTCACCGCACGCCGAAAGGGCTGCTGCTGACATCCGAAGCGGAAGCGCTGCTGCCGGTACTGACCTCCAGCTTTGACCGTATCGGCGGCGTTCTGGACCGCTTTCTGGATGGCCGGTATCAGGAGACACTCAATGTTGGCGTCGTGACCACCTTTGCCGTTGGCTGGCTGGTAGACCAACTGCCCGGGTTCGAGCAGCGTTACCCAGGGATCAGCATCCGCCTGTTCACCAACAACAACCGGGTGGACATTGCGCGCGAGGGTCTGGATCTTGCAATCCGTTTTGGCCACGGGCGCTGGCCGGGGCTGACTGCACACCCCTTGATGGAAACCCCGCTTACACCGCTTTGCAGCCCTTTGCTTGCCTCCCGGCTGGCGGGGCCCGATGCGCTGGGACACCAGGTGCTGCTGAGATCTTACCGCTCCGACGAGTGGCCGATCTGGTTTCAGGAAGCGGGTGCAAAATATTCCAAACTCGACGGCCCGGTCTTTGACTCCTCGATCGCCATGGCGGAACTGGCAGCAAAGGGTATGGGCGTGGCTCTATTGCCTTACAGCATGTTTCAGGCGCAGCTGGCCGATGGCCGCCTGACGCGTCCCTTCGAAGTGGAGATCGCAACCGGCAGGTACTGGATTACCCGTCTGGCCTCCAAAGAGGCATCCGCCGCAGCCCTGGCATTTGAAGCCTGGCTTGCAGAGACAGCGCAATGAGTGGCGATAATCGTGTTGCCAGGCAAACGACTGATACCCGGCGGAGGGACTTTCCACTGAGGTCGCGAACCGCACGCTGCTGACGCAAGTGAAGATGCAGCGGAAGCGCAACTATGTTGCGCTGTACCGACATTGGCACGTTGAAAATGCTGCGCTGCACACAAATGGCTTGTCTGTTGAAGCTGCACTGCAGCGACTACTGGGCGGTAAAGGTCGGGAAAGGGCCGTCCGTGCATCGCATATGCGAATTCTCTAAGGGCCGATTTCCTTTGGATGACATCGGGCATCCGAAATGACTATTTCAAGGTGTCTGGTTTCGGCGGGGCCGAGCGGGTCGAGAACCGGCTTGCTGACCTGCCATGGGTGGACCAAAAAGAAGCTTCCCGTGCCAAGTTCAAGAAGGGCGGCATAGACGGTTTCGAGCTGGAAGTCGTCGAAGAGAACGAACTGACCCGGAAATTCAAGCAGGCACACGATGCGCTTTGGGCGGGAGGCAAACGAAATCCATCTGAGGCTTTCGATGAGCTCGACAAGTTGATCTTCTGCAAAATCTGGGACGAGCGTACGCCCCGCAAAGCTGGCGAGCCCTACGACTTTCAGGTCTTTACGGACGACAAAGGCGACGCCCTAAAGAAACGCATTCAGGCGCTGTACCAGAAAGGCCGTGAAAAAGACCCTGAAGTCTTCAAGGAAGACATCAGGCTTTCGAACTCCGAGCTCCAAACCGTGGTCGGCTACTTAGCGGGAACGAACCTCGGGAAGACCGACCTCGACAGCAAGGGCCGGGCTTTTGAGACCTTCATGACCGGATTCTTCCGGGGTGAATTTGGCCAGTACTTCACCCCCAGGAACATCGTAAAGTTCATTGTCGATGCTCTGCCCATCGGGAACGAAGACAAAGTGCTTGATACCTCGTGCGGCAGTGGCGGCTTTCTACTTCATGCGCTTGACAAGGTGCGACGCGAAGCGGACCGGATGGCAGAAGAAGGCTACTTTGAACCGACCTCGGTCCAACACCACAAGCATTGGCACGACTTCGCCGAGAACAACCTCTACGGCATAGAAATATCCGAAGGTATCGCCCGCACGGCCAAAATGAACATGATCATCCATGACGACGGGCACACCAACGTCATCGCCTTTGACGGGCTGGAACCGATCGGCACCATGCGGGAGCGGACCAAGAACCAAGGCTTCAAAGCCGACCAGTTCGATTTCATCATCACGAACCCGCCCTTCGGCGCAAAGGTGAAGCTGAGCGAGAAGCGCTATCTTGAAGACTACGATCTCGGCAGCAAGGATATCGACTGGATTGACGCCAAGCTGAAGAACGCCACCGTCAAGCAAAAGAAGGTGGGCGATGATGACTTGACGCGCTATGAGATCACCGTGCCCGAAGGCCAGCAGCTTTTCAAAAGGATCGACGGCAACCACCGTTTGAGTGCCTTCGAGGCTATGGACGATGCCGGGCTCGACCGCTATGCCGCGCCCTTCTGTCTGGTATTCTTCGGGTCCGTTAAAGATGCCCGTCGAAACGAAAAGGCGCTCTTCCACAACATCAACTCCAAGGCCCTGCCTTTGACCTCAGAAGAGGTTTTCAAGGGTATCGTCGATTCGCCGGAAGATTTCTCCGACACCGACCTGAGCGATCGCTTCGGGGCGGAGTATCTCCAATGCCGCCAACTCAAAGACAAGCTGGACTTTTCCTACCTGTCCAACCTGAAGAATGTCTTCGGCAAGAGTGATGGGCAGGACGAATGTGTCCGGTCGGTCGTGATCCAATCCTTGCAGGATGTGCGCGGTCAGATTGACCCGAAGACTGAGCTCGATACGGAAGCTGTTTTTGAAGCCATGAAGCGGATCAACGACACCTACAACGACCCGCGCCTGCAATCGTCCACGGCACAGGGCCTGTTCGCAGCCTTCCTCTTTTTCCACCTCACGGAAGACCGTAGCCGCGGCAGCTATGAGCAATTCACCAACTGGGTGCTTCGGACCCACCAGTACGAGTTGCGCTCGATCAACGCGGCTGACCTGATCAAGATCTTCAGCAAGATCGCGCAATCGCGGAAACGGCAGGTGTTCGTTTCAATGCAGTTCAGCGCAGATACTAAGCCCAACTTTGAAGCTATCGAAAGCGCGATCAACGATCTGAACAATAAGCACGACCTCGATATTGCAATAATGCCCATTCGGATTGACCAATTCGACACCGGGTTTTCCTATGAGATCAACGCCGAAATTCTAAGGTTGATCGAGGACTCCGGGCTGTTAATTGCCGACCTCACGCTTGGAAACAAAAACGTCTATCACGAAATCGGCTACCTGATGGGCCTTAACCAAGGCAAAGGCTTGAGCCACGAAAACTTCCTGCTCGTCCACAACGCTTCCATTGGAGATGCAAGAGCAGACATTGGCTTCAACATCTCGGGCATCAAGCAGCTCCGATTGAACGATACGAACGCATTGCGCGAAGCCATCAAGGAGCAGGTTTCGAAGTTCTACGGATTGGGGTGACGCAGTTTTGAGGATTAAGGAACTCTCAGCACCGATTACAGCCTCAAAAGCGGACTGGCTCGCCGGTACAACTTAGCTTGAATTCTTTCCTACAACAGCAGCACGCTAAGGTCCGCTTTCTTGGCTGAGCCATTTCGCCATCGCAACCGCGGCGAATTCACACTTTTCGCCTCTTACCGAGAAAAAGGTAGCTCTCGAGAAACGCCCGTCGAGTCCGGTTCGGGCTGGCTTGAGCCGATCACTGTTGGCTTGGGACAAGCTTGGGCCGGTCTCCCGGCGCTGCGCCGCCGCAAGGCGGCAGTGAACCCACACCGGAAATGCTGAAATTTTGCTGCGCGCTCGCAGAACGAACTACGCCGCGAATGCATCCTTTTCATCGCCGCCGAGAGGCACGAAGAGCGGCCATTCGGGCCAAGCGCAGCGAAGTCTTGATAGGCAGGGAAAATCCGGACCTAAGCCACCGATGCGAATACACGTGCAAAGAGTGTCAAAACATCTTTGCGCCCGCATCAGCCTTCCCAAGATCGGTCATTCAAAGCCAAGCTGCAGGGCGGATTTCAAACCGCCCATGCGCTGCATCACTTCAAATCACTGACCAATCGCTTCATCTGCATCGGGCACTTCTCCACACCATTTCTGAGCGCGTAGTTCACGCGGCGAAAACTGATATCTTTCCTTTATCAGACGAGAAAAGTGGTTTGGTGTCTTGAAGCCGGTCTGATACGCGATCTGACTGATGCGCATGCCGGTGTGCTGGAGCAAATAGGCTCCGCGGCGCACCCGCAGCCGCCACAAATAGTCCAGCGGGTTCTCTCCAAAGGCGGCATTGTACAGCCTGTTCAGATGTTGAGGCGACAATCCTGACACTTTGGCCAGGACGGCAGATGTGACTGGTTCGCTCAGGTGCTCTTCGATGTAACGGCGGACCAGCTGAGCCTGGCGGGGGATGTCAGCCGAGGTTGTCTCCAGGGTCTTGCGTGCCAACAGTTCCTCAAGAACCGCAACGCCCAGAGCGGATGAAAAACTCCGCATCTCCCCGTAGATGCCAGTGGGGATATTTGCGCCTATCTTCATCAGCGAAGCGGCTGCCGGCGAAACCTGCATTGGACCGCAGAAAGGGGCGAAAGCGACAACCCGAGCAGCGTCCAGGCCGCCCGAGATATACTGGCACCACAACACATTGCACATGCTGGCCGGACCGTAGCGGTATTCCAAAGTGTGCCTAGAGGCAACCAACGCGATACCAGGCGAGGACAACTGGAAGGAAGCGCCATCGCTGCGGATTTCGACTTGTCCAGTACGAAGATAGACGGCCTCCATTTGAAAGCCGGTCATGGGCCCAAAGACTTCACCTTCCCGGTAGGTGCTTTCTCCAAAGGCGAAGGTGGCGTCCGGCCCCACCAAGTTCGAAATGGATAAGGTGGCAGATGCGGCGCTCATCTGTGACTCCTCACTGAATCAAGTAATCCGATACTGCATTTGAGGGATCCTCTTGGCAATGGCGGCGCCAAGCAACATAGCCACTTGGTTCATGAATGTTCACTTCAGACAAGCAATCACGATAAGAGATACGTTAATCCCGTTGAGAAAACCACGTCTCTCGCTGACTGTTTATGAAAACGGGAGAACAATATCGTGGAAATCAAAGAACTGATCCGGGCCGGACACGGCGAAGTTAAAGCCGATTTAGTGATAACCAATGGCCAGTTAATCAATGTAGCCTCCTCCGAGATTTATCCGGCGGAAGTTGCGATCAAGAACGGGTATGTCGTGGCGATCGGCGATGTAGATCACTGCAAGGGTCCTGAGACCCGGTTTCACGACGCCGGCGGCCGCTATCTGGCGCCGGGCATGATCGACGGGCATCTGCATGTGGAATGCTCAAAACTGTCGGTCTCCGGCTTTGCTGATCTGGTTGTGCCGTACGGGACAACCTCGATTGTATCCGGGCTGGACCAGATCCTGGTTGTCTCTGGACTCGAGGGTGTGCGCCACTTCTTGGATGAAGCCAACGCGGGGCCCATGACAATCCACTGGGGTGCGCCTTGCAAGACGCCCTACACAATGCCGCGTTCTACCGTGAACCACTATTTCAGCCCCGATGATCACCGCGCCACCCATGACTGGCCGGAGTGCATCGGGATCTGGGAAACCGTGCGTGAGTTCATCCAGGAAGAAGACGATCATGTGATCGAAGCGCTGGAGATCGCCCGCAAGAACAAATTGCCGGTGTTCGGCTGCTCACCGATGTGCAAGGGTTCCAAACTGGCTGGCTACGCCAGCGCAGGTATCCGGCTGGATCATGAAAGCTATGAGGTAACCGAGGCGCTGGAGAAGCTGCGCAATGGCTTGTTCATCCTGATCCGCGAAAGCTCGATCAGCCATTTCCTGGAAGAAAACATTCAGCTGGCCACCAAACACGCGCCGGAAGCGGCGCACCGGGTCAGCTTCTGCACCGACGATGTGGTGGCCACGGATGTCCTGAAACGCGGGCATCTGGACAATATGGTCCGAATGGCGATCCGCGCCGGGGTGGAGCCGATGGAAGCCATTCAGATGGCCACCATCAACAGCGCTGTCGCCTGCCAGATCGACCATAAGGTCGGCCTGATCGCGCCGGGCCGCCAAGCGGATATCGTGCTGGTAGACAGTCCGCAGAGCTTCAACGTTCAACAGGTCATCGCCAAGGGCAAGTTTGTGGCGCAGGACCTCAAGATGCTGGAACCCGTGGCCCGTCCGGAACGCCCGGAGTTCCTGACCGAGACCATGAAAGTCGCTCCCGTCTCCCCTGCCGAGCTGCGGGTCCGCACGGATGAGGATGCAGTCAAAGTTCTGTCAATGAACATGTCAACGGAAGTGCCTTTTGTACGCAACCGGCGTGAGGCGGTACTGCGGGCCAGTGACGGCGTTGTGCTGCCGGATACCGAACAGGATGTGCTCTATGTCAGCGTAGTCGAACGCTATGGCAAGACCACTAACAAGCCGGTCGCCTTTGTTTCGGGATTTGGTCTGAAATACGGAGCCATGGCCACCTCCACCGCGCCGGATGACAACAACATCGTCTGCATCGGAACCAATCCTGAGGACATGGCCGCGGCGATCAATTGGGTGATCGAAAAAGGCGGCGGACAAGCTTTTGTCAAAGACGGTGAAGTGACCGTAGGCCTGGAACTTCCGATTGGGGGGATCGTCTCGGATATCGACCCCGTTGAAATGGCCGCCAAGGAAGAGGCATTGGACGCGGCTGCTCGTGAGGCAGGCTGCCGGCTGGAGTGGCCCTTCATGAACATGTTCGTCCTGTCCATCACCGCCATTCCGGAATTTGCGATCACTGATCTTGGTGCCGTCGACTGCGTAGCGCTCAAGACCTTCGATCCGGTTCTGGAACCGGCCTGATCTCGGCCGCGGCCCGAACTTGCGGAGGAGAGGGCAAGGACGGGCCGCAGCCAGCGAAGAAATGACAACACGGGAGGAAGAACCTATGAACATTCGCAAACACGCTGCCATTGCTGCCTTGTCGATTGCCGCAGCGGCGGGAAGTGCCACCGCCGAAGAACCAACGGAGCTGGGCATCGGCCTGATCCTGGCCACTGGCCCAGAGGCGGCCTGGGACGCCACTTTGCTGCGCGACCTGGAAGGGGTGGTGGAATCCGCTCCGCACGGCCTTGATATCTCTTACAAGAATATCAACGGGAAATGGGGTGAAGACGCTGGCGATGCAATGGAGCTGCTGGCCAAATCGGGCCGCTACCAAATCATCTGGGCGCACAGCAGCTACTCCGACCAGGTCAAGGCACTGCAGGAGAAGTATCCGGAAATTCTGTTTGTCCTGGTGGGGGCCGGGAACGAAGGTTTGGGCGGCAACGCCTATTGGGTTTACAAGCGCGCGCACGAGCCCTCCTACCTACTTGGCGTGCTGGCTGGCCGACTAACCGAGAACAATGTTGTCGGTGTAGTCGGCCAGTTCCCTTCCGAAGACGTGAACGACCAGATCAACAGCTTCTTTGCAGGTGCCCGCTCGGTAAACCCGGAGGTCCAGCGCAAAGTCGCCTTTATTGAAAGCTGGTACGATCCGGCCAAGGCCGAACAGTTTACCAACGCACAAATTGCCGCCGGGGCGGATCTGACATTCCAAATGGTCGAAAGCTTCGAGACCTGTGAAAAATCCAGCATCATGTGTTTTGGCAACTATGTCGATCACGGTGAGACTTCGCCGGACTCGGTCGTTGCCAGTGCGCTGATCTCCTGGACCGAAGACATCAACTGGGTCATCGGTGAATGGTACAACTATGCCGCCAATGGCACACCTTATGACGGCAACACCTCCGAGAAATGGGTCCCTATGGCCGACGGCGGCAGCGCTCTGTCCAGCTTCCACGCTTATGAGGACAAGTTGTCCGCCGAGCTGAAGGAGGAGATTGCCACCTTATCCGCGCAAATCGCCTCAGGCGAATTGGCGATCCCTGTCGATCTGTCACTGCCCGCTTCCGACTGACCGATACCCCGGCTTCCCGCCGCGCGGGAAGCCGGCTTACCCAGGATTCTGACGATGCCCATACCGACCATAGAAGCCCGCGGGCTTTGCAAAAGTTTTGGCCCGGTCCGCGCCAACCATGACATTAGCTTTTCTGTGCACGCCGGGGAACTACTGTGCCTCTTTGGCGAGAACGGCGCCGGGAAATCAACGCTTTCGGCCTGTCTGACCGGCCTGTTCCCGCCGGACAAAGGCGAGATTATCTACAAGGGCGCACCGCTCAAGATGAGCTCGGCTGCCGATGCTATTCGCGCAGGGATAGGGCTGGTTCATCAGCACTTTGTGCTGGTGCCGGACTTCACCGTGCTGGAGAACATTGTCATCGGATCGGAAAAGCGGCTGGTGGTTAACTACGGCGAGGCGGAAGCCAAGCTTCGGCAGATCTGTGAGACCTACGGCATCGATATCGACCCCAATGCGCTGGTGCGGGACCTTTCGGTAGGCGAGCAGCAATGGGCCGAACTGCTGAAGGCGCTATATTTTGATGCTGACCTGCTGATCCTGGACGAACCGACCGCCACGCTCGACATCGAGAACTCCAAAAAGCTGTTCCGTATCATCGAAAAGCTCAAGGCAGATGGCGCGGCGCTTATCCTGATCTCGCATTTCCTTGACGAGGTGATGCAGTCTGACCGGGTGGCCGTTCTTCGCCAGGGGGAGGTGGCCGGCATCCGCTCCACTTCTGAGACCTCCCCCGAAGAGCTGACCAGGATGATGGTTGGACGCGATTTGGAGCCGAAGGTACGGCAGGCCTCTCCTGTCGGCCCGGCACGGCTGATGCTCGAGAATGTCACTGTTGGTCAGAAGGGGCAGAAGCCGGAACTGAGCAATATTTCGCTAACAATCCATCAAGGCGAGATCTTCGGGATCGCCGGCGTTGCCGGCAATGGCCAGAACCCGCTGATGGAGGTGATCGCCGGGGTGCGCGTACCTGCTTCCGGGCGGATCACTCTGGATGGGGCCGAGATTAGCGGCTTAAATGCTCGCGTCATTAAAGACATGGGGCTGGGGCACATCCCCGACGACCGCTTTGTCGAAGGGCTGGTGCCAGAACTCTCGATCGAGGAGAACCTGATCCTAGGCGATCACCGCGGTTTCTATGCCCGCGGCGGGCTGCTTGATTTCCCCAAGATGCGTATGAGCGCGGAGCGGATGATCAGGGAATACCAGATCTCGGCCCCCTCCGCGGAAACTCCTACAGGGAACCTGTCGGGCGGTAACGCCCAGAGGGTGATCCTGGCCAGGGAAAAGCGGCTTGCGACACGAGTGCTGCTCGCCAACCAGCCGACACGCGGGCTGGATGTAGGTGTCATCGAATACATCCACACCAAACTTCTGGAGAAGCGCGCTGAAGGCGTTGCGGTGCTGATTGCCTCTTCCGAATTGGAAGACTTGATGAACCTTTGCGACCGGATCGGAGTGCTGTTTCAGGGCCGCCTAATGGGGATCGTCGAGGCCGGAAAAACCAATCTCGAAGAAATCGGCCTGCTGATGGCAGGCCAAGCGATGGAGGAGGCCGCATGATCACCATTACCCCCCGCACATCCGCAGGCTGGCAGGCGCAGCTTGCAGCCTATGTTCTGGCGCTGCTCCTGGGCTTTGGCGCTTCGGCCCTGCTGATAACCGCAAGCGGCGCCAGCGTTTCCGAAGGGTTTGGTGCGCTTTACGAAGGCGCCTTTGGCAGCTGGGAGGCAGTGCTGCAAAGCTTGGTTGCAGCGACGCCGCTGATATTTACTGGCCTGGCTACCGTGATTGCCTTCCGGGCTGAGATCTGGAGTATCGGCCAGGAAGGGCAAATGTTTGCCGGTGCCATGTGCGGCTATTGGGCCAGTCTGTATCTGGGCGGCGCCCCGTGGCTGATCGCAATTCCAATTATCATCCTGGCCGCGATGGTCGGCGGCGGCGCTCTCGGCGGGCTGTGCGGCTGGCTGAAGACCCGATTCAGTGTCAATGAGATCATCTCAACCGTGATGCTGAACTATGTGGTCGTCTATCTGCTCTCGTATTTGCTGGCAGGCGGGCCGTGGACTGCAGAAGGTTCCACCTCTTACCACCAGACGCCGGTGTTTGATGAAAACTTCCACCTGCCGCTTTTGGTCGGCAGTGTGAAGCTGCATATCGGTTTCCCGCTCGCCCTGGCCGCGGCCGCGGTGTGCTGGGTGATCATCAAGAAAACGCCGCTGGGCTTTGAGATCCGCGCCCTTGGCTTCAACCCCACCGCGCTGCGGTTCAAGGGCGTAAACGTCACCCGCACCGTGCTGATTGTCATGTGCCTCAGCGGTGCGTTGTCAGCGCTGGCAGGGGTTTCCGAGATCTTTGGCGTCAACTACCGTTTGCGCGGCGATGTGATGGCAGGCCTTGGCTTTACCGGCATCATCGTCGGCATGATTGGTGGGCTGAACCCCATTGGCGCAGTGATCGCAGCGCTCTTGTTCGGCGCCTTGGCCAACGGTTCACTGTACATGAGCGTGCTGTCCGACATCCCTCCGTCTCTGGTGCCTGCAATGCAGGGCATCCTGCTGCTTTTCTTCCTCAGCGCATCAGTTCTGGTCCGTTACTCAATCAGCATTGTGAGGCCTGTTCATGTCTGAGCTGCTTGCCCCCGATATCCTTATGTCGATCATAACCGCCGCTATGGGTGTGGCCACGGTGATCCTGCTGGCCGCTCTGGGCGAATTGGTAACCGAACGCTCAGGCATCTGGAACATGGGTGTCGAAGGAACCATGCTTTTCGGCTGCCTGATCGCCTATCTGGTAATGGCGGAAACCGGCTCTCCCGTCCTTGCAGCCATGGTGGCAATGGCCTCCGGGCTGGCGGCCGGATTGCTGATCGGCGTCATGACCGTAACCCTGCGAGTAGATCACTTTGTCACCGGTCTTGGCTTCAATCTTCTGGCCAGCGGCCTGACACTGTTCTGGTTCCGCAGCTATGTGGGCGGCGGCAAACCGCCCGGTTATTCGACAATCAATGAGTTTCCGGTGCCGCTTTTGTCTGACATTCCAGTGATCGGTCCGATCCTGTTTGACCAGCACCTGCTGACCTACGCCGCTTTCCTGAGCGTACCCTTCATCGCGTTCTTCCTGCGGCGGACTACCTACGGGTTGGAAACTCGCGCCGCGGGCGAAAACCCGCAGTTCTTGGAGGCCAAAGGCCTGTCGGTAGCGACCCGCCAGTACAGCGCGCTGCTGTTCGGTTCGGCGTTGACTGCCCTAGGTGGCGCCTTCCTGATGATGGCCTTTGCGGATCAGTTCCGCCCGGACATCTCCGGCGGCCGGGGCTGGCTGGCTATTGTGGCGGTCATTGCCGGCAACTGGCGCCCGGTCCGCACCATGATCGCGGTGCTGATCTTTGCCTTCCTGGACAGTGTTGCAGTCCATGCGCAAGGCGTTGGTGTCGACATTCCTTATCAGTTCTTCCTGATGCTGCCTTACGTGGCCTCGATCTTGCTGCTGGTGATGATCCGCAGCCGCTCAGGCCAGCCTGCAAAACTTGGCGTCCCCTATCTCAAGCACTAATGACAGGAGTTCCCATGTCTATTCCTTCCTGGACAGAATCCGCACCGCGCCTGATCGACACCGCAATGGGACGTACCCCAGCCGACAGTGTCATCCGCGGCGGCAAATGGGTGAATGTGTACTCGGGCGAGATCATCCCTAACACAGATATTGCCATCGCCGCCGGACGGATAGCTTATGTCGGCCCGGACGCAAGCCACGCGGTCGGCGCAAATACCAAGGTAATCGAGGCCAAGGGCCGCTACATGGTGCCGGGTCTGTGCGATGCGCATATGCACGTCGAAAGCGGCATGGTCACAGTGACTGAGTTCGCCCGCGCGGTAATCCCGCACGGCACCACCTCAATGTTCATAGATCCGCATGAGATCGCTAATGTGTTGGGCCTGGCTGGAGTTCGGCTGATGCATGACGATGCCGCCAGCCTGCCGATCAATGTACAGGTGCAGGTGCCCTCCTGCGTGCCCTCGGCACCTGGGTTGGAGAACGCAGGCGCAGAGTTCAGCATCAGGGATGTAACCGAGGCGCTTGGGTGGCCACAGACCTGCGGCCTTGGTGAAATGATGAATTTCCCCGGCGTCGCCATGAATGATCCCAAGATGATCGGCGAAATCGGCGCCACTCAACTGGCCGACAAGACGGTTGGCGGTCATTTCGCCTCGCCGGATCTTGGGCTGATGTTCCACGGCTATGTGGCCGGCGGCCCGGCGGACGATCATGAGGGCACCCGCAAGGAAGATCCCGCCGCCCGCATCCGTCAGGGCATGCGCGCCATGCTCCGGCTTGGCTCGGCCTGGTATGACGTGGCCGAGCAGATCAAGGCGGTCACAGAGGACGGAATGGACCCGCGGAACTTTCTCCTCTGCACCGACGATAGCCACTCCGGAACGCTGGTGAACGACGGCCATATGAATCGTGTGGTCCGCCATGCCATCCAGCAGGGGTTGAAGCCCATCACCGCCATTCAGATGGCCACTCTTAACACCGCCCAGCATTTCGGCATGGAAAGGGACATCGGCTCCATCTCCCCTGGTCGCCGGGCTGACATTATCTTGACCTCCGACCTGCCGACCCTTCCGGTGGAACTTGTAATGGCCGCTGGCGAGGTGCTGGCGGAAGACGGCAGGCTTACAGCAGATATTCCCGTCAACGACTACCCGGAACTTGCCAAGAACACCGTCAACCTTGGCAAGCGCCTGGCTGCGGATGACTTTGACATTTATGCCCCTGAAGGCGCGGCAGAGGTGAGAGCCCGGGTCATTGGCGTCATTGAAAACCAAGCCCCGACACGGGCACTGGAGGCCAATCTCAGCGTCGAGAACGGGTTGGTCAGTATGGATGCCGGAAAAGATGTCTGTCAGATCGCGCTGGTCGAGCGCCACCGAGGTACCGGCGGTGTGGTGAATGGCTTCGTATCCGGTTTCGGTTACGACAAACCCTGTGCGGTGGCCTCGACTGTCGCACATGACAGCCACCATATGATTGTTGTTGGCACCTCCAAGGAGGACATGGCGGCAGCGGCCAATCACCTGGGAAAAGTCGGCGGGGGTATCACCGTCTTCTCCGAAGGCAAGGAACTGGCAACCGTTGAACTGGCCATTGCCGGCCTGATGTCAGAGGAACGCGCGGAGATGGTCGCCGAGAAAGCCGCGGCGATGGTCGCCGCTATGGGCACATGCGGCTGCAAGCTGAACAACGCCTATATGCAGCATTCGCTGATGGCGCTGGTTGTGATCCCCGAAATCCGGATTTCAGATTTGGGGATCATTGACGTCTCAAAGTTCGAAAAGGTCGGTCTGTTCATCTGAATCAGGAGGAGAACGGTTACCGTACCCACCCTTCTGGAACCCGCAGCGAATACTCACTTGGTTCTGTGTTCTATGAGATTGGCTTCCGGTCTTCATTGCGAAGGAAATAAACTGCTGAATTCCCTACTACCGCAGCGCGAATTGAGAGCGGGTGCAGCAAACTTTCGCTGCGCCTGCGATCAACGAGAATTCAGCGTGAGCTGCTCGCCTCAAACGTCTACAGTTTGAAGTTAACCTGCTCTCCAAGCCAGGAGACAAACAATGCTCATAAACCGTTTCAGCGAAGCGCAGATTACAGGCATGCTGAAGGAGCATCAGGCCGAATGACCACAAATGGGAAGTTGGCAGCGCTGCCGAAAATTTCGTGCTGCGTGAGCGCGGGTTTTCTGCGGCAGCAATAGCTGCAAGAGCACAAGGCGGCTCCGTCCGGCAATGTGTGAGTTCATCAGTTTCAAAGCTTCGCAGCCGCAGCGAACGGCAGGATCTGCCGGCTGCGCCGCACCATAAAACCTCGGTCGGTTGCGTCAAACGGCCAAGCTTGCAATGGGCGCTTGTTCACGCATCGCTGCCGCACGGGGCGACCTGGACTGCACATACGGCGAAAAGCGGTTTCATTTCCTTTCTGAATCCCGTCCACTGCTCGGCAAGGAGTTCACTGACATCGGCCTGTATTGACCCGGAAGGCCAAGGGCACGGGTGCCAGCATGAGAAAGTGTAGGCCGTTGCCGGGGCTGGCATGTTGCCCCTGTCTGCGCTGGAAATTTCCTTGAGGCCGGCGGCTTCAGGAGAAACCAGCCACTCGGCTACCCGCATTTCGGAGCTGTTTTCATAAGTATACTGTGTGATGTGGCCAAACATATGAAAAGGCGCGCCGGCAGCCTGCTGCGTGTTGGTGTGGACCTTCTACGACGCCCAACCCGCTTCAGCCATGGGAAACAGGAATAGGCCCAGCCGCCCTGTTCAAGGCAAGCAAGTGAAGCAGCGTATGCCACCGGCGGAGGCCGTCTGACGAGATGACGGTGCTGGTGATAAGTCCAACCCTATGGCCGGCCATAAGTTCAGACCTGAGATCGACGTCCTTTCCGCCGCTGACGCTCCGCGCCGGCGGCACTGGAGCGATGCCGGCAAGATCCGGATCGTGGAGGAGAGCTTTGTGGGGCACCGTCAGGTGGCCGCAACTGCGCGGCGGCACGGTGTGTCGCGTTCGCTGCTGGCAATATGCGGCGGCAATATCGCGGCGGCGAGCTGGGCGGCAAGACGGCGCCTGCGTTCATCCCGCTGTCGATCTCGCTGAAGCGCCTGCGGCGGCTCCAGCAGTGCAGCAGGGTCTCGGACGCGACCCGCATGCGGGTGAGATCTTCTGCGTCCGGGGCGCAAGGGCGACTTGGTCAAACTGCTTTGGCACGATGGTGCCGGCATGCCGCTCTACACCAAACGGCTGGAAACGGGAAAGTTCATCCGGCCGGCCAGCGGGACCGGCGAAGCGGTGCAGATCTCCGCGGCCCAGCTCGGATACCTGCTGGAGGGGATCGGCCGGCGCAATCCGCGCTGGACACAACGCCCTGCAAAGGCGGGATAAATTGGTCTCATCAGCCTTATTTACATAGGTTTTGCGGGGCGCGCGTGGCAGGTCCCGGCGATGTCAGATGCCGCTTCCGAGATTGCCGGATTGCGCGCCGCACTTGCGGCATCGGAAGCACGTGCCGAAGCTGCCGGGACCGAATTTGCGCAGGTCCGGGCGGCGGTCTCGGCCTCCGAGGCGATGATCAAGCATCTCCGGCGCGAGATCGCCAAACTCCGGCGCGAACAATATGGCCGCAGCTCGGAACGGCGTGCCCGCTTGACCGGCCAGATGGAGATGCCGCTCGAGGAGCTCGAAGCTGCGGCCGCCGAGGATGAGATCGCGGCGATGAGGCTGACGAAGACCGCGGCCGTGGCCGGCTTCGAACGCCGGCGGCGCCTGGGGCTACGAAGAGTTCCTCGAAGCCCCCGCCGATCCCGGCCAGCGCAACACGAGGACATGATCTGCTGGTCGGGCGGCGCGTTTGATCCCGACGATGCCAAGGCCGACAGGATCGTCGGGCGGCTTAACCAGCTTGCAAAGAAAGCGGCGCCGCGGCCCCGCCCCCCCCCCAAGGGCACTGCCTGAGAACTGCCCACGTCCGCGGTCCACGCCGGATGGTTGCGAAGCAGCCGGCGTCTTCAAACGTTCCCAGGTCTGTGCACCTCAGCTGCACGATCTCTGACTTGCTCAAGGCATCCAGAGCACATCATACGCTGTAGCGCATAAATCTAACTTACTCGCCTAAGCGTATAGTTTAAGATTATTCCCTACAGCGTATATTGTCAATTTATTCGCCATAGCGTATCATCTTCGCATGACAGAACTCGCTCGCACACCAAGACAGATCGGCTCCATCATCCAGCGCGCGCGCAAACAGCGCGGCTGGTCGCAATCGCAGCTTTCTGAACGCGCCGGGTTGCGCCAGGCCACGATCTCCCAGGTCGAAAGCGGCGAGAAGCCTGCGAAGCTCGGCACCATCCTGGCCGTCCTTGCAGCTCTTGACCTGGAATTCAGGATCGGCGCGCGCACCAAAGGGCACGGGCAGGATATCGAGGAGCTTTTCTAATGGGACGGCGCCCCGCATATATGCCCTTGCGGATCTACCTGAACAACCGCCGCGTCGGAACACTCAGCCGTGAAAGAAGCGGTGCCACCGGCTTTGCCTATCACCACGATTGGCTGGCGTGGGAGCATGCCCTGCCTGTCTCCCTTTCGCTGCCATTGCGCGAAACGCCGTACCGGGGAGAGCCTGTTGCGGCGGTTTTCGAGAACCTGCTGCCTGACTCCGGCAAGCTGCGCCGCCTGGTTGCCGGAAAAGTCGGCGCCCGGGGCATTGACGCCTACAATATGCTGGCCAAGATCGGCCATGACTGTGTCGGCGCGCTGCAATTCATCGCGGGGGATGATGAGGCGCCCGACGCCACCGGCAGGCTGAAA
This sequence comes from Leisingera thetidis, assembly GCF_025857195.1. NCBI lineage: Bacteria > Pseudomonadati > Pseudomonadota > Alphaproteobacteria > Rhodobacterales > Roseobacteraceae > Leisingera > Leisingera thetidis. The sequence continues at coordinate 343,157 of NZ_CP109788.1, forward strand.
GGCGAAACGGTTGACGCCGGGGCCATCGAGAACCTCCTGAAAGGCCTGAGCCAGGCCCCTCTCGGCCTGACGGGCGATGACGCGTTCCGGATTTCCGTGGCGGGTGCACAGGAAAAAACCGCCCTGCTCCGGCACGACGGGCAATGGATCAAGCCGCACGGCGCGACCCCGACCACACATCTCATCAAGACACAGATCGGCAGGCTGCCCGGCGGCATCGATCTCTCGGACAGCGTCGAGAACGAATACTACTGCCTCAAACTCACAGCGGCCTTCGGCCTGCCGGTGAACACCGCCGCCATTGAAACCTTCGGGGATACCAAGGCCCTTGTGATAGAGCGTTTCGACCGCCGCTGGACAAAGGACGGACGCCTCCTGCGCCTGCCGCAGGAAGACTGCTGCCAGGCTCTGTCCGTACCGCCGACCCTGAAATACCAGAATGAGGGCGGACCGGGCATGGCCGACATACTCGGCCTGCTCAAAGGCAGCGATACGCCCCTCGAAGATCAGGAAACCTTCCTGAAGGCTCAATTGGTCTTCTGGCTGATCGGCGCAACAGACGGCCATGCCAAGAACTTCAGCGTGTTTCTCAGTCCGGGCGGCAGCTACCGCATGACCCCGCTCTATGACATCCTGACGGCCCAGCCCGCGCTGAACGCCCGCCAGATCGAGCGCAAGCAGATGAAAATGGCGATGTCGGCGGGCAACAGCCGCCATTATCGCTTCGACCAGATTCACGGGCGGCATTTCGTGCAAACGGCCATGCGGGCGGGGCTCTCGAAAAAACGTGCGCACAGCCTCATCGAAGACATTGCAGAACGTGCGCCCAAGGCGCTCGAAACAGCCGCCGAGTCCCTGCCCGCGGGTTTTCCAGCCGACGTTATTGAAGCCGTCAGCGAGGCCGTCCGCGGACGCCTGGGCGGATTGCACTCGGCGGCTGCCCCCAGGGGCTAGGACGCGGCAAGCGGCTGGCCCTGCCGCTCCCGGCCAGGCCTCTTGTGTGCCTGCGGTTGCCATTGCGATCAGCGCTTCAGGACGCAATGCAGAGACGTGAGGCTGACCTGCCCGAATGGCCAAGCGGTATCAGGCCTGCCGAAAGGCATTTTACTGTTGCCGGAGTGATCAGACGAGCAGTCTGCCATCCTTGTCCATCACCATTTCGCCGTCCTCTTTAACAAGCGGACCTGGCGGCAGGTGATCCAGAAGATCCAGAACCGTTTCCGATGGGCGGCACAGGCGGACTCCTTTGGGACTGCAGACCAGGGGCCGGTTCACCAGAATCGGATGTTCAACCATGGCATCAAGCAGCGCGTTTTCGTCCACGGCTGCATCGCAAAGGCCAAGGTCTTCTGCTGGCGAGCGGTGGACGCGCAACGCCTCCCGCGCGGTCAGGCCCGCGGCGGCAAAGAGTCCGAGGAGCTGCGGACGTGTCCAGCCGGTTTCGAGATAGTCGACGACAACCGGCTCCTCACCCGCGGCGCGGATAAAGGCCAGGACATTTCGCGAGGTGCCGCAATCGGGATTGTGGTAAATTACGACGGTCATGTTACGGCCTGCGCAAAGCGTGTCCGGGTCCGGTTCGCAAAGGCCACCAGCGTCAGCATCACCGGCACCTCGACCAGAACACCCACCACTGTTGCAAGCGCTGCACCGGAGTGGAGGCCAAAGAGGCTGATGGCCACCGCCACCGCCAATTCAAAGAAATTCGAGGTTCCGATCAGGGCGCAGGGAGCCGCAATCCTGTGCGGAACCCGCAGGACATAGGCGGCAGCATAGGCGGCAAAGAAGATGGCATAGCTCTGGATCAGGATCGGAACGGCAATCATTGCGATCACCGCCGGACGGTCCAGGATCACCTGCCCCTGAAGCCCGAACAGGATGACCACCGTCGCAATCAGCCCGATGACCGAAAGGGGTTTGACCCGGGCCAGAAACTCCGTGATCCGCGCCTCGCTGCCCAGACGGGAGCGGGTCCACAGGCCCGCCGCCAGCGGCAGCGCGACAAACAGAACCGCAGACAGGATCAGCGTGCTCCAGGGCACTTCGATATCGGTGACGCCCAGCAGGAAGGCAACAATCGGCGCAAAGGCAAACACCATGATCAGGTCGTTCACCGAAACCTGCAGCAAAGTGTAGTTTTCGTCCCCCTTGGTCAGCTGGGACCAGACAAAGACCATTGCGGTACAGGGGGCGGCACCCAAAAGGATCAGGCCCGCGATATACTGCTGCGCATCACCGGGCTGCACGAAGGGGGCAAAGACCACCTCGAAGAACAAAACACCCAGCGCTGCCATGGAGAACGGCTTGATCAGCCAGTTCACCACCAGCGTAATGGCCAGGCCCTTGGGCTGGCGGGCCACGTCCTTGAGGCTGGAGGGATCCACCCCGATCATCATCGGATAGACCATGGCCCAGATCAGCACCGCCACCACCAGGTTGACGCTGGCAACCTCGGCCGCGGCGATGGTATCCACCACCGCAGGCGCCGCAACGCCAAGCGCAATACCCGCAGCCATGGCCAGCGCCACCCAAAGGCTGAGGTATTTCTCGAAGATGTTCATGACAGGGCCTCTTGTTCGGGGTTGGAAGACAGGCGCCCGGCGGCCAGCGCGCTGAGCGCCACCATCACCGCTGCGGTTCCCAGGCAGGCGGCCACCCCGCCCAGCTGGTAGGTGAGGCCGGACAGCACGGTGCCCATCAGGCGCCCGCCCGCATTCGCCATGTAGTAAAAGCCCACATCCATGGTGACCCGCTCATCCTTGGAAAACGCAAGGATCAGGTAGGAATGCAGCGAGGAATTGACCGCAAACAGCCCGCCAAAGACCAGAAGCCCGACAACCAGCAGCACCGTGAGCCAGGGCGCGGGCTGCCCCGCGGCCAGCACGGCCACGGCCAGAACGGCGGGCAGGACAGCCAGCATTGCGGCCCATGTCCGGGCAGCCGCGATCAGTTCGCCCTCGCTGCGGGATGCGGCCTTCAGAAGGCGCGGCGCGGACGCCTGCACGGCGCCGTAAAAGATGATCCAGACCGCCATGAAGGTGCCGATCAGGAAGAATGCGGCGCGGTTGCCCGCTTCGCTGCCGTCCGAGAAAACGGCGTAGAAATAGACCGGGATGCCAACCACGAACCAGACGTCCCGGGCGCCGAACAGGAACACCCGCGCCGCCGACAGCCAGTTGATGTTGGCGGATTTCGAAAACACCTCGGAAAACTTCGCACCCTTCCGTCCCCGCGGCAGGCCAGCAGGCATCGAAACCAGGACCGCTGCAAGGATCACCGCCAGCACCGCAGCCATGCCAAGGGTCGCCCAGGTAAATCCCGCCACCGCCAAAAGACCCGCGCCCAGCAGAAAGCCGACCCCCTTGACCGCATTCTTGGACCCGGTCAGCACGGCTACCCAGCGGAACAGCCCGTCGCCCTCCTTGGGCGCCAGCAGCTTGACGGCGGATTTGGAGGCCATCTTGGCCAGATCCTTGGCCACGCCCGAAAGCCCCTGCACCGCCATGACAAATGCCACCGATGCGGCAATCTGCCAGTTCGGGTCCAGCTGCGCCAGCGCCACCAGCGCCGCCACTTGCAGGCCAAGGCCCGCGTAGAGCGTCGCCGTCAGTCCGAACCGGGCCGCGATCCAGCCGGCGGACAGGTTGGTGGCCATGCCCGCAACCTCATACAGGACAAACAGATAGGCCAGCTGCACCGGGCTGAAGCCCAGCGTGTGGAAATGCAGCAGCACCAGCATCCGCAGGGCGCCGTCGGTCAGCATAAAGGCCCAGTACGACGCGGTGACCGCTGCATAGGCCCGCAGCCCGCTCGGCGGGCCGCCTTCGGGTTTCGGGCCGGGAGATGTCACAGGCTTTCACCCACCATGCGGGCCACATCCACCAGCCGGTGCGCATAACCCATTTCGTTGTCGTACCAGGCGTAGACCTTCACTTGGGTGCCGTTCACAACCATGGTCGAGGGCGCATCCACGATCACAGACCGCGTATCGTTGGTGTAGTCCGCGGAGACCAGCGGCCGTTCCTCATAGCCGAGAATGCCTGCCAGCGGGCCATCCGCGGCGGTCTTGAACAGGGCGTTCACCTCTTCAGCGCTGGTTTCGCGCGCCAGCTCGAACACGCAGTCGGTGATCGAAGCGTTCAGCAGCGGCACCCGCACCGCATGGCCGTTCAGCTTGCCCTTCAGCTCCGGGTAGATCAGCGTGATCGCGGTGGCGCTGCCCGTGGTCGTGGGGATCAGCGAGTTCAGCGCCGACCGCGCCCGGCGCAGATCCTTGGCGGGCCGGTCGACGATGGTCTGGGTGTTGGTCACATCATGGATCGTGGTGATCGAGCCGTGCCTGATGCCGATTGCCTCGTGCAGGACCTTCACCACCGGCGCCAGGCAGTTGGTGGTGCAGCTGGCGGCAGTCACGATGCGGTGACGCCCAGGCGCGTACGTGCCCTGGTTCACGCCATAGACGATGTTGGCTGCATCGCCGTCCTTGACGGGGGCGGAGACCACCACCTTTTTCACACCGGCATCGAAATAGGGCGCCAGCTTTGCCTCGGTTTTAAAGGCGCCCGTGCAGTCGATCACCACATCCACGCCCTCCAGCGGCAGATCCTCGATCCGGCGTTCGCAATGAACCGGCAGGCGGGTGCCGCCGATGGTGACACTGTTCTCAGCAAAGCCAAAATCAGCCTGCCAGCGGCCGTGGACCGTATCGAATTCCAGCAGATGGGCGTGCATCTCGGGCGAGCCAACCGCATCATTGATCCAGGCAATCTGCGCACCGCTCTCCAGCAGGGGTTTCAGGGCGAGCTTTCCCATCCGGCCAAGGCCGTTCAACGCGTATACAGTCATGGTCTTTCCTTTGTTTGCAGGGCGGCCGGGCCGCAGGTCCGGTCAGTGGTTCAGGGCGATGCCGTCGACAGCTTTTTGCAGTGAAATGCGGTCCAGCTCGGCGATGGGCAATGCGGCAAAGGCCTGGATCCGGTTCTTGAGGGTGCCGTAGGCCTGCTGAAAGGCGAGGCTCTTTTCGGCATCGCTGCCGTCGGCCTTGACCGGGTCCGGCATGCCCCAGTGACCGGAAATCGGCTGCCCATCCCATGCCGGGCATTCCTCGTTTGCGGCCTGATCGCAGACGGTGAAAACGAAGTCGAACGCGGGTGCCGTTTCGCCGGTGAACTCGCTGACGTTCTTGGCGCGCAGGCTGTCCACGTCATGTCCCTTGCCGCGCAGGACTTCGATGGCAAACGGGTTCAGTTCGGAAGAGGGCCTGGTGCCGGCAGAGTGCACATTGAACCGCTCGCCGCCGATACTGCGCAGCAGCGTTTCGGCAAAGATCGAGCGGGCAGAATTGCCGGTGCAGATAAACAGCACGTTATACCGCGGGTCTGTCATGGATGGATCCTTCGGGTTCGGGCCAGGCTGGACAGGCAGGCACAGCTCCGGACGTCCCCGGCAGCAGTCAAGCCACAGCGCATCCAGTGTTTCCCGGATTCCGCCCATATCAGCCCGGTAGTAAAGCCAGGTGCCTTCGCGGGTCTGCGTCACCAATCCTGCCTGCATCAAAGCAGAAAGATAGGACGACAAAGTGCTGGATTTCACGTCCAGCGCCGAAGCGATTTCCCCAGCGGGGACCTGGTCGGGGAACCGGCGCATCAGCAGCCGGAACACCGAAAGGCGCTGGGGGTGCCCCAAGACAGCGAGGCGGAGGGGAATCGTTTTTTCCATATTTCGGGTTTTATCAAAATTACGGGGCTGAACAAGAGAGAACGTGAACTCGGCGGCAGCTTTCCAGCCCATCCAGCAGCAATTGCCCGTTTGTCAGGCGGCGTTTTCTCACCAAGACAGGAAGCCGGCTGCGAAAACCGCCGCCAACGACGATGCCGCATCACACCGGAGGGCGAAGGATTTGCCGGTCGGGACGGCTTCCGGCAAACCAACGCAGGCCACAGCGGCCGCAGCAGGCAAGCGCGCGGCAATGGTTTCAATGTGCAAATGCGGCACTCCGGCGATGATCGCGAAGACCGCGCCTTGCGGCAATGCAATTGCCGCGTTTGTCCGCCCTGCCGGCCCATCGGACTTGATCGAGCCGATGGCAAGGTCCCGGAGCCGCGGGTGCAGCAGGGACAGCCTGTGCCCAAAAACGCGCGCGGATCAGGTTATCAGGACGGTTTGCGCAGCGGGCCGGCACTGCGTTCGGCTTGGTCCAGAACCTCATGCAGTTCGTGCTCGTTGCGATAACCGATCAGGATGCCCGCCTTGGCTTCGCCCAGGCTTGCGTCGCGCGCGGCAATCTGGGCATCCGATATGGTCGTGCGCTGGGACGTCCGCCGGGTCCAGCCGAAGAACAGCTGCTCGAGACGGGCAAGTTCCTCCGCAAAGGCCGGATCCGCGCCCAGATCGGCCAACTCGCCAGGATCGGTTTCGAGATCGAAGAGCATGGGCCGGAAACCTTCGGCATAGATGTACTTCCATCGTCCGTCGAACAGCATTGTCAGCTTGGCGCTCCGGACCTCGACTCCGAGACGCTTGCGGACATCCCGCATCGAGTAATCGTACTCGGACACCGCGAAATCCCGCACTTTGCCTGCCTCGCCAAACAGGATCGGCCGCAGTGACTGGCCTTCGATGATATGAGGCACGGCGGCGCCGCCGAAATAGTCCAGGATCGTAGGCACGACATCGATTGCTTCAACCAGCGCCGAAGACGTCATGCCGCGCGTCGCGTCCGCCTCGGGGCTGGGATCGACGACGATCATCGGGATGCGGGCGGAGGGGTCGTGGAACAGTTCCTTTTCCCCCATCCAGTGATCCCCCAAATAGTCGCCATGATCCGAGGTGAAAACGATCATCGTCTCGTCCGCGATCCCCTGCTCTTCGATGAAAGCCATCATCCGGCCGATCTGATCGTCGAGCTGCTTGATGAGCCCCATGTAGGCGGTCAGAACCCGGGTGCGGGCCGTATCGTCGCTGAAGGCGCGCGAAACACGCTCTTCCATGAAAGCGCCGTAGACCGGGTGCGGGTCACGTTTTTCGGCCTCGCTGCGCATCGGCTCCAGATGGGCCTCGGGACCGAACATGTCATGGTAAGGGGCCGGGACGATATAGGGCCAGTGCGGCTTGATGTAGCTGAGGTGCAGGCACCACGGAGTGCTGCCGGCCTCGCGGATGAAATCCATCGCCCGCCCGGTGATATAGGGCGTTTCGCTGTCCTCGTCGGCGGCCCGCGCGGGTTTGTCGGCGTTTTCAAGGAACCAACCGCTCAGGATATTCCCGTGCTCGTCCTCGGCGCTGTTGGCGACGCTGTGCCATGGGTTGCCGTCCGGCCAGCCGCGCTCTTCCATATAGGCGTCATAGGCTGCGTTGCGCGGGTAGCGGGGCCCGTCCGGGTGCAGCCCGTCGTCCCGCTCATAGGGTTCGAACCCGCATTCCGACACGCGTACGCCGATCTCGCTGTCCGGCGACAGGCCAAGGCGGCGCAGTCCTTCGACATCGGCGGTCATATGGGTCTTGCCGCAAAGCGCCGTGCGCACGCCCAGCGGGCGCAGGTGATCGCCCAGTGTCATCTCGCCCACCTTCAGCGGGATGTTGTTCCAGGTGGAGCCGTGAGAGCTGACGTAGCGCCCGGTGTAAAACGACATCCGGGAAGGGCCGCAGATCGGGGATTGCACGTAGGCCCGGTCGAAGAGCATGCCGCGCGCGGCGAGCCGGTCGATATGCGGCGTGGGCAGATGCGGGTGCCCGGTACAGGAGAGGTAATCCCACCGGAGCTGATCGCACATGATGAAGAGGACGTTTTTGGACATGAGGGGCAGACCACCTGAAGTCGTGGCCGGGGCAGTGTCCCCCCGGCCGGTTTCTGTTTACATGCGGGCGATGCCAGGGATCTCCACTCCCAGCTCCTCAAGCGCGCGCAGCGACCCCGGATGCAACGGCATGTTGAGGTCGGCCACCGCCGCTGCCGGCGTGACCGCCTTGAGCCATGGGGCGCTTTCGCCCATCTCCTCAACGCCCGCAAAGAAGGTCTTTGTCATCTGGTAGATCATCTCATCGTCGGCCTCTTCGTTGGTGACGATGCCGACCGTGACGCGCAGGGTGGTCACGTCGTCTTCGTTCTTCTGGTTCGCGCCGTAGACCCCCGCGGGCAAGGTGGCCAGCCCGAAACCGGGACGGTCCGCCAGCGCCTTTACCCCTTCGGAGCCGAGCTGGTGCTCGGGAAGGCCCAGGAAGCGGATCGGGTTCGTCACTGCGATCTGCGTCAGCACCGGGCTGGGGGCGTTGGTCGGATTGCAATAGACGTCGAGGTTGCCATCCTGGAACGAGGCTGCCGCCGCATCCCAGCCCAGCTTGACGGCCTCGTAATCCGTGCCGGCTTCCAGCCCGGCCACGGCCTTGAACAGCCGCTCCATCGTGGCATAGGCCGCGCCGCCGGGAGGGCCGAGAAACACCCGCTTGCCGCGAACGTCTTCGAGCGATCTGATGCCTGAGGTTTCATAGACCGCGATGTGGTAGACCCCCATTGGGAAATTCAGCACGGTGCGCATTTTCCTGGCCAGCTCCGGCGCTTGATCGAGCTTGGCGAACATCGCCTTCTGGTTGGACATCAACGCGTGTATGGCCGGCGAAGACATGCAGAACTGCGTCTTGCCCATCGCCACTTCCAGCACGTGGCGGGTGGCCGCGCCGGTGGCGTTGATTTGGATTTCATAGTCCGGCAGCTCGCGATTGATGATATTGGCAAATGTCGTCATCACCAGGTTCGGGCTGGTGCCCGGCCCAAGCGTGGACATTCGCAGCAGTTCCTTGGCCAATGCCACACGCGGCAGCATCGCGGCGGACGCCGCAGCGGCGGCGCCGGCCAGAACGGTCCGGCGATCAAGTTTGGCGGATTTCATGGGGTGGTCCTCCTTGTCACTATGAGATTTGGTTCTTGGCTGTCAGTTCCAGCCGGTCGAAGAACATCAGGCCCAGGGCTGCAGCCGCGGCGATCCACGAAACGAAGGGTCCAAAGAAGATCAGGCCGGCCGCGAGCGTGAGCCCGACGGGCGTCATGTACCCCCTGCCGCGGCGCGGATAGCAGGCGCGCGAAATCAGGATCGTGGCGAGCAGGACAAAGAGTATCGCCTGTGCCGATTGCCCGACAGGAAACCCGGTCCCCAGCAACAGCGCCGGTTTGTAGATGAAGGCGAAAGGGATGACGAAGCCCGGCAGCGCCAGCCGCGAGGCCTCCAGCGCCGTGGCCATCGGGGCCGCCCCTGCGATCGGGCCTGCGGCAAAGGCAGCCAGCGCCACGGGCGGCGTGATCGCGGACAGGACCCCGAAATAGAGCACGAACATATGCGTGTGAACGATCGGCACCCCCAGCTTTTGCAGCGATGGCCCCATGACCAGCACGATTATCAGGTAGGCCGGGACGGTCGGCATCCCCATGCCCAGCAGCAGGCAGGCGGCCGCCATCAGGCACAACGACAGGATCAGCTGGTCTTCGGCGAGGCTTGACAGCAGCGAGGCGAAACGCAGGCCGACGCCGGTCAGGTTCAAGACGCCGATGACGATCCCCACCGCGCCGACGATTGCCACGAGCTGTGCCGAAATCAGCCCCGCGGACCGGATGAACTTCAGCCACGCCTGACCGTTTGTCAGCAAATCGGGCCGGATGGCGAACCCCATGACCGCCGCCAGCGACACACCGACGAAGCCGGCATAGGCCGGAGAGGCGCCCCTCACCATGGTTACCACGATCCCGGCGAGGGCCACCACGAAGATCGCCACCTGGACAAGCTCGCGCCAATTGAAGTCGACTTTAGGGAGGGTTTCCACGGTCAGATCCATGTTGCGCGCGGCGCTGGAGATGGCGACGAAGAGGCCTCCGTAATAAAGCAGTGCCGGCACAACGGCAGCGGCGCAGATTGTCAGGTAGGGCACATTCGTCACATCCGCCATGATGAAGGCCACCGCGCCCATGATCGGCGGGGTGATCTGTCCACCGCTGGACGCCGCGGCTTCCACGGCCCCCGCGAAGCGCGGGGAGAACCCGCGCTTCTTGATGAGCGGAATGGTGATGACACCGGTCCCCACCACATTCGCCACCGCAGAGCCGGAGATTGTGCCGAACAGCCCGCTCGCGACGGTTGCCGCCGCCGCAGGGCCGGAGCGCAGCCGCCCGGTGGCGGCCAGCGCAAGCCGGACCAGCACCAGATCGATGGCAAGCAGTTCCAGCAGCGCTCCGAAAACAATGAAGATCAGGATGGTCGAAACGACCGTGGCCATGGGGCGGCCGAAGACACCGTCGAAGGAGAACCACAAGACGGTCATCAGTTCTTCGCTCGAAATGCCTGCGTGCCTGAGGAAGCCCGGCGCCAGATGCCCGAAGGCGCCGTAGACCAGCACGGATCCGGCAACAAGCGCCATGACCAGCCCGACCGACCTGCGCGTCAGTTCTATGACCGCGATCAGGCCGAGAAGGCCCATGAATATGTCGGTCGAGGTCAGGAAATAGAGACCGGTCTCTATTTCTTCGGCAGCACCGAAATACTGATAGACGCTCAGCGAAAGAGCAATGGCGGTAAACGCCAGAAGCGCGCGGTCCCAGAGGCTGTCCGATTGTCCGAACCCCGAAAGGATGACCATCAGGCCGCCGATCAGCAGCATGCCGACGCGCAGGTAGGAGTCCGAGAACACTCCGAACACGGACACATGCAGGACGGCACCGATGACGGCCAGCGACAACAGCAAGACGGCGCGATCCGCGAGTGCGGACCCGTTGAGATATGGCACAGCGACCTCCCTTTTGCGCATGGTTCCAGCACTCCCCGGTCTCCCTTCGAGGCGCTTGGCGCGTGGAACAAAGGTATTGAACAAATGCATCTTAGTCGATTTAGTGTTTCACCAGGTGGAACGACTTGATGACGAAACTCAACCGATCGATCGACCGCGGGCTGGCTGTCCTTGAGGTGGTGCATGCCTCGGGCACGGTTTCGCTTGCCGTGCTCGCCGCGCGCACAGGCCTGCCCAAATCAACACTGCTGCGCATCTGCAAAACCTTGGAAGCGCGCCGGTGGCTGCTGCACCGAAACAGCGACGGCAATTACCTGCTCGGTTCGGCGTTTCCGCAGGGCGATGGCATGCCCAATCGCGTCGACCGGCTTGTCGGCGCCGCCAAGGAGGAGATTGTACGGTTGAGCCGCGACACCGGGCTGGGCAGCGATCTGGCGGCCGGGATCGGCGGCGGGCGGGTGGAGATTGCCGACACCACCCGGAGGTTCCAGGTGCATGGCGTTTATCCGAACGCCGTGGGCTTTCGTCCCTCGCCGGTATTGTCAGCATTGGGCACAGCCTATCTGTTTGCCCTCTCAGGTGCCGACCGGGCGCTGGCGCTGCAGGACCTTGCCGGTCGTCTGCCCCGCGAAGATGTAAAAGCACTGCCCGGGATGGCAACTGTCCTGAAGCGCATTGCCGAGCGGGGATATGCGGTCCGTGCAGCAGGCCACTGGGGCCGGGCAGTGGATTTCGGCGAGTTGCCAGCGGCCATTGCCGTCCCTATCGCCGCGGATCAAGAGCCGGTCGGCGCCGTCAATCTGGTATGGAAGGCCACAGACCATTCAGTGGAGGCCGTCGCCAAGGATCACCTCTCGCGGTTGCAGTCGGCGGCGCGCATCATCGGCAGGAACTACGCCGAGCTGAGCTGACAATCTTCAGCGCCCGATCTCGTCCTCAGTGTTCATCCGCGCTCCTGGCCGCCCCTGCCGAGAGCCGTCCTGCGCAGGGCGGATCGTTCCAATGCCCCCGCAATCCGCGGCTCAAACCCAAGAAGCAGCCGTCGCGTGACAATCAACAGTGCGGAAAATCATTAACCCTGCCCCCTTGCCGCGACCAACGTCCGTTTCGACCGTCCCGGCCCGGGATGCGGGCGGACAAAACTCAATGAAACATGCCAGCGCCGGGGCGAGCGGGCACAGCCCCCCGGCCCCCTGCCCTGCCCCGGGCCGGGCTGAGCCATCGGTATTTCGAGAGCATTCACCCCTTCGAAGACAGCAACCGCCGTTTCGGCCCAGGCATGCTGCCATGACAGGCACCGCGAGCATTGGACCGGCCGGCAGGCCAAGGCTGTTGCGCGGATGGTCAAAGAAGGCCCCGCAGGCTGCATAGGCGGGCGCGGTCTCCCCGCCGGCACGGTCTTTAAACGGCCAACTATAGAAAACACTTGCACGAATCCCGCTCTTTGGCCAATAGTCACGGAAAAGAGGCGGCAAACGCCAAATTCCGTGAACACGGCCCGGGCAGAACACACGGTCAGATGCATCCGCACAGAACCGCCCCCGGACCATACCGCGGAGCATAAAGGCTGAGCGGCGCAGATGACAGGCATAAGGGCAG